>JAIDSL010000181.1 GCA_029061255.1 Muribaculaceae bacterium | reverse complement strand
AGAATGCCGGCCTGTCACGCCGGAGGTCGCGGGTTCAAGTCCCGTCCGCACCGCCGAGGAGAGAGGAAGAGCAGTATTGTTGACTTCGGTCGCATACTGCTCTTTTTTGTCACGCTGAGGGGCGGAGGAGCAGAGGGCGCTGAGGATTATTTGTCACGCTGAGGGGCGGAGGAGCAGAGGGCGCGGGGAGTTGAGGACGTAAGGGTGGTATGGAGTGTTATCGGGTGGTGTCGGTGAGGGTGTAGAGAAGGAAGTCTTTGATGTCGATCGTGACAGTGCGGGATGACTGGGCCGCCACTACGCCAGCACCCGTAGAGACGTTGCTGTAGCCCCACATTGGTTCGGCAAGTCCTATATCTATTATTTCTCCCATAAGGCTTTGGTCGCTCTGCCAGCGGTAGTTGAGCCATTTGCAGTAGCTTTCAGAAATGGAATGAAGCGTAAATACGTAGCCACATTCCAGGAGCTCCGGGTTTCTATCCCATTGGGTGATTCTGAAACTGCAATCTTGGAAATCCACATGAATGTCTTGAGTGGTTCCTTCAAACTGATAGTTGCTGAAAAATGTGTCGTAAGTATCAGCCCAATCCATTACCGCATCGAATACTCCCACAAATTCAGAGAAAAATGGATCCCTCAAAATGCAACTGCCTCCATAGAAATGTACTTCCGATGGCGGAGTGACCCATCGCATGAGTTCACCGGGTGCATCATAATCATCAGAAGAATCTGAATCCACTTCGTCAGCAGGGGAGAAGGTGGTGAAGTCAAGATCGTAAAAAAGATTAGCTTGGGGGTCGTTGGGTATGGACAGTGTCGTGGAAATATCGAAGGTGAGGTCTAAAGAGACTCCCCATTCATCAAGGTCATTATACCATAAATTCTTAACCGTGGGAGTGGATTTGGCACTGGATATTGGCGTGGCTACAGGCACTGTAACTTCCGCCCATGCGGCTCCATAGGTATTGCTATATGCTTCGATTCTTATGATGTCGCCTTCCTGAGCGAGATAGTCGTCGCTGACAAGATTGCCATTTGCATATATACTGACCTTGGCATCACTTACGGAATGATCTTTTTCTCCTTTTAAGTCTGTGTAGACCCATGTGTGAGTCACTGAGACTTCGATGGGTTCACCGGCAGTGATCAGTGAGTTGAGGCATAACACCGGCTTGGTGTCAATAAGGGGTTCTATATCTTCCCGGCAGCCATAGAGGAGAAAGGGGAGAGAGGCGATTATTATCTTTTTTAGAATAGCCATGTGTAAGAAACTGAGGGTATTATTGGAATTAATTTAAGTTTTTGAAAAGTTGGGTTGCCATATTCGTTTACGAATTCCCATAATCCGTTTTCATTTTCGACCCATTTCCCGTGTTGTTCTGTATATCCGGGTACAATAGCAATGGTGTTCATATTGCAATAGGCATTGTAGAGGCCAAATGTCCAGTAGCCGTGGCGGTTCTTTACAGTGCATGAGAGGTCAAGGCGGTGATAAAATGGGAGTTGATAATTGTTGATCTTGGCTCTCAGTGGGGCATCCTCGCTAAAACCATAGTCTTCAGGAAAATCCGGCACTTCAAAGCGTTGTGGCAAGAGGGTGAAGCGATCGCCTGAGTGTCCTGTCCAAAGAGCATTGAGAGATACTTTGTCGCTTATATCCCAGTTCAGGAAAGCCTTTATTGTATGGCGATGGTCGAAGCGAGCCGGGTAAGGATGACCTCCATTCCGGTTGGCAAACTGACGGTCTGACCACGCCAAGGAATAGCTCAGGCGTCCTGTAAGCTTCCCAGTTTTCTTCTCCACAGCAAAGTCGAGCCCTTTTGCCGTGCCTTTCCCGGAAGTAAGCTGATTGCTCCAGTCTCCTGCAGGCACCATAAGATAATAATAATCGCAGTAATCGATGAGATTGTGCATGAATTTATAATATCCCTCCACGGAGAATGCATAGTCGCCGCCTTGCGTCTGCCAATATCCTCCGATGCCAATTTTATCGGCGGTCATAGGCTTGAGATCGCCTACGGCAGGCACCCATCTGTCGCAAGGAAGCGAAAGGTAGGTCACGTCCATTCGGTGCACGTATTGCACAGTGCGGCTGTAGGCTACTTTCAATGCCCAGGAAGATGTAGGATTAAAACTTAAGGAAAACCTCGGTGAAATTCCCCATTTGGTCCTTTTACTTATGCTGAAAAGAGAGGCATGTATACCCGCTTCTGCATGAACTTTGTCGGAAATCATCCAATCATCTTCTATATATGCATCCACTTCGTTGGCATGGACGTACTCACCGGGTATTCTTGTGACAAGGGTGGTGTCGTTGTTGGTGAATTCTTTCAGCTTTCGGTCGGGCAGAAAAGATTGTAATGAATAAGCTGCTCCAAATCTGACCCTGGAGTTTTCGGCAAGGTCCCAGCTGAAATCGCCACGTGCGCTCCATGTGTTGATATTGTTGGAGCTTTTCATTTTTTCTCTTTCAGAGATGGTGTCTCTTGCTGAGGAGCGGTTTTCTAATAAATCATACCCCATATGAGAAAAATAGCGTGTATAAGCTACGGAAAACTCTCCGGTCAAATTTTGACGGAATTTATGGTTGATGCCTGCCTGGATAAGAAAATTTCCCCAATTGAAACTGCGCTTGTCTTTGCAATAATAGTTATCAAGAGCATAATTGTCTTTAGTCACTACCTTCAGCAGGTCGTCGCCGTAATAGGCACTTATGAACGCACCGGTGTTGTCGGAAAACCGATGCTCAATGCGGGCGTTGAAATCCATAAAGTGATATTGGAAGGTGGTCTTTTCCTCCGTCTTCCTGCTATTGACAATTGCGAATATAGGCGCTGTAAATACATCATACCAAGAGCGGCGAAGTCCGACAAGATAGGTAGTCTTGCTTCCGATTGGTCCCGAGATATTGAAGGCTCCGGCAGTGAGCCCGAGTCTTGCGGAGCCATGGTGACCCTCACGGTTTCCGTTTTTAAGATGCACATCAAGGAAGGAAGATAATCGCCCGTCGTATTTTGCCGGCACAGAAGTGCGGTAGAAATCCGATTGTTTCACAATGTCGGTGTTGAATGGAGAGAAAAGACCGGCGAAATGCTCCACTTGGTATAAGGGAACATTGTCGAGAATATACATGTTTTCATCAGCGTTGCCTCCATGTACGTTCATTCCCGCCACTCCGGCAGTGGATTCTGAGACACCCGGAAGAATTTGTATGGTCTTTATAAGGTCAGGCTCCCCGAAAAGGGCAGGGGTATTCCTGATGTCGGCCGCGCTAAGGGTGCTTACTCCGAGTTTCGCTGTTTCAAGAGGATGGTTCTCAGGCTGTGAAACCACATCTACGGGCTGCAACATTGTGATACGCACGCTGTCGGATGTATGGATCTTGGTTTCGGTGTGTTTCTTCGGAGTGATTGTCTTCTTTGGTTGCTCCTTGCTTTTCTTCTTCTTAAGGATAACGTTGTTGCCTTTAATCTCATACTTTATCCCGCTGTTGTGAAATATCTCGTCGAGCACCTTCTTCAGAGGCTTTTTGTTGGCGTTGATAGTTATCTTCATGTCTTTCAGAAGCTCGGAGGAGTAGACGAAGTTTTTGTCGGTCTGCCCCATGATGCTCCGGAACACCTCGGCTGCGGGCTTGTCTACAGCCCTGATTGTGATATTCTGCGCCCGTAAGCAGAGTGAGCAGAAAAGGAGCAACATCAATAATATTGTGAATCTTCTCATCATTCCTCAATTTTCATGTTTGTGTCGAGAATATCGTTGATTGTCTCCACGAGGTCGGTGGCGGAGCCTACATAATGCAGTGATAGCGTGTAGTCATTCGCATTGTCAGGCATGTCGATTACTTCTACTCCATAGACTTCACGTATCTTCTGCACTACTGTGGGGAGCGGTGCATTCTCGAAGTCGATGCTGCGTACTATTTCAGAAGCCGGGACAGTTGCGGGTTGCAACACCTCGGTGTCGGATGATGGCTGTGCAAAATAGCTTTTATGCACGAAAACAGCTGCTGTAGCTGTAAGCACTACAGCTCCGATGCAAGCTGCCGCAATGCGTGAGCGGGTCCACCATCGGGTGGCACCAGGTTTTATTCGACGCAAGGCGGGCTCTACGGCAAACAGTCCTTTTCTGTAGTGGCGGGCAATGTATTTTATGTCTTTGTTATCCATGGTTCTTTGTCGTTTTCATCGTTTTCATCGTTGTCGTCGAGGTTAGAAATCGATACCCACACGGAATGTGAAGGATGAAATGTTGAGGTTGTAATATTTTCCTGTCGGGACCCATGTTTGGTATCCATAAATTGTATCGACTTGCTTAAATTCTTGATAGCGGAAGGAATCAAGGGTATAGCCCAGTCCTACGTTAAGACCCACCTTTCTGCCCCAATTGAAGCGATAGCCTACAGAGGGGGAGAAGTAGACAGTGCCATTGGATGATGCATTCCATCCCAGGCGTACGTCGGCAAAGGGAGTGAATTTGCCTAATTGAAGGTCGGTGCGTCCGTGGACAAAAATCGAAAGTAAATATTCGCTCGGGTCATAGTGAAGATGGTTGTGGAGATTGCCGTCTTCTTTATATATGTAATAGCTTCTGTCGTCAAGGGTATAGTCTATTCCGGCTCCTATGAAGAGCCATGGATTAAATTGATACCCATGAGATGTGGCAATGCCCGGAGAGTAATGCGTATTGCTCCTGTAGCTATAATTGTAGGAGTCATGATAGATGCGGTTGGTCCATTCCGCGAATCCACGGTAGCCGCGCTCAGGCTGGCGTGCGAAGCCGAAGACTGCCGAAAGTAAAATTGCAAATGAGGCGATTAAGTATCTTTTCATGTCGTCTTAATGTTTCTTTTGCATCTAAGACGCATAGCTCACTGAAAGGTCCTATTATTGACGGAAAAATTTTTTTATCTTTCAGAGGAAGGGGAGGAAGAAAGGTCTGTGGCCTGACGAGAGAGCCTCGCGGAGTCGGGAGAAGGCTTTGGTCATCTGGTTCTTGACTGTCTTTACTGATATTCCCATTTGCAGGGCAATCTCATCGTTGGAAAGACCATCGCGCTTGCTGAGCAGGAATATCTCGCGGCATTTGTCGGGGAGTTCGTCGATTGCTTTCCAAATCATCGCATCACGCTCGGATGTATCTACAGCTTCCTCATCGGCTTCAGCCACGAATTCGAGTCCTACGGTTTCTTTCTTGCTGCGCAGGAAGGATATGCAGCCGTTGTGGACCATCCGGTACATGTATGACTTGAAGTCGGCGATCTCTTTCCCTCCTTCTATCAGTTGCCAGGCCTTGGTGAAAGCATCCTCCACTATGTCTTCGGCACTCGGCGCATCATCGATGATGCGGAGCGCGTACATACCGAGCGGAAGATACATCCTGCGGAAAAATATGTCGAATTCGCGACTTGTCATTGTTCTACCTGTAGTCCTTGATGCCTGATTTACGACACAAAGTTAGATATTTTATGTAACCTATCCAAATAATGAGAGGCAAAAGAGCGTAAGTGATGAAAAATCTTAACTTATGTTTATGATAGATTGTTATATTTGAAAGATAAGACATACAGATGAAAGAGATACTTGAATTTCTAAGGCAGTTGGCGGCAAACAACGACCGCGACTGGTTTAACGCGCATAAAGACGAATACCTGAAGGTGAAGGCCAGTGTAGAAGAGTTCACGCAGAAGCTGATCGATGCGGTGACGAAACTTGAGCCGGAAGCTGCGATGCTTACTCCGGCGGATTGTCTGTATAGAATCTACCGCGATACACGCTTCTCTGCCGACAAGACACCGTATAAGAACCATATCGGCATATATATCAATCCTCGTGGCGGAAAGAAAAGTGAATTCTGCGGCTACTATGTACATCTCCAGCCCGGCGAGTGCTCTGTATCGGGTGGTGCATGGTTTCCGGAGGCTCCTCTTCTTAAAGAATACCGAAGCGAGATCTACAGCAATATTGATGAGTATCTGGAAATAATACAAAATCCTGAGTTTGCAAAGCATTATGAGCCATATTGGCAGGAGCCGCTGAAGACCGCACCGAAGGGTTTCCCGAAAGACTGGGAGCATATCGACCTGCTTAAACCCAAGAGTTTCGTCTACTCTTCGTCGCTTACCGACAGGGCCTTCGAGTCAAAGAATATCGTAAGGAAGCTTTCGGATCTATTCCGTATCCTCAAGCCCTACAATGATTTCTTCAATTTCACCCTTGAGGAGCATCCCGAGCTCGCCGTGCGCACACCTAAGCGCAGGTAAGGGTTCAGGTCAGTTCTGCATTTCGAAAGAAAGCGCAACTCACCAATTAGGCGTCTTGATTCCTTCAATTTCAATCTGGTTCAATCTGTCGATAGCCTTGGCGTGACCCTGCTTAGCCGCTTTCCTGTACCATTTTTTAGCCTTTTTCAGGTCACATTCAACGTATTGATACAGACGGCCAAGATTGTATTGAGCAAGGGCAAGTCCCTGCTCAGCCGATTTAAGCAACCATTCTTCCCCCTTGACATAATTCTCAATCACGCCTAATCCTGAAATATACATATATCCGAGCAAGTATTGCCCTACAGGATAACCCTGATCGGCCGCTTTGCGTATCCATTTTACGGCCTCCTTATTATTTCGCTTCACACCGAATCCTCTTCGATACATATTTCCAAGATTGCATTCTGCTGCGGCAAGTCCTTGATCGGCTGCCTTACGGTACCATGCTACTGCCTCATTGTAGTCCTGAGGTACACCAGCTCCTTCATGATACATCGTCCCAAGATTATTTTGGGCACTGGCAAATCCCTGTTCCGCTGCCTTACGGTACCATTCTAAGGCTTCCGTATAATCCTTCTTATCATACGCAGCCCTTCCTTTATCATACATCTTCCGAGCTGTCAGGACTGTATCATCCATTTCCTCTTCTTGCGATCCGATTATTTCATATGCCTGTGCCGGTAGATCAGTTAGTTGATTCTCTGACGATTCAGTAAGAGACTCCTGCGCCTTCCCTGCGAAAGGCACTATTAGTAGCATCAGAATGATTATTCGCTTAAAATCCATCTTCTCAATTCAAACCTGTCAGTTATCTGTAATTCATTTGGCAAAGATAACTATAATATTTGAATTCTTGAAATTATTGACAGGTTTTTAGTAGATTGTGCTTGCAGTGTGAGCCCTGAAACGAATGTGACTAAAGGTGAAATGTAAAAAAATGCTAAAATTTAGGATTAAGATTTAACTTATTGGAGTTAGATTGGTCAAAACATTGAATAAGCAATTTGTTGCGCAGAAAACTTAAGGTATAATGGATGCAGGAACCCGGAAAGCCGAATGCTTTTCCGGGTTTTCTTTTTGTTTTCTCCTCTTGAAGTGAAATTTCACGTTTCTCCTTCGTTATAATCTCATTTATAGGCCTAATATCGGTCTTGACACGTCCTTGACAGTCTTTTGCAACATTTGGGAAGATGTTTTTTAGAAATTGCTTGTATATTTGCACCCACAATTTTATCAACAAAATTATACCAGTATGTTAAAAAAATTACTCTTTACATTTGTAGCATGCAGTTGCATGACTGTCGGGGCGAATGCCATCGAATTCGACATGCTTCCTTCTCTCGGAAACGGTGGTTGGGGAAGTACTTATAACTCGGAAACGCATACGATCACGATTGAATCGGCATGGAGCGCCGGAGGCTGGTGGTTAGGCGAGGCTGACTATACAGCCTACGATGAGATGGTAATGGAAATCGAACCTCTCGACTATGCTGTCTTCCTCGCAGTTTCCTATGTGGAAGACTCTGATAAACAAAGTAGCGCCACTGCCGAGGCAGGTACCTCCAAAATCGTATGCCTTCTTGACCCCGAACGAAAGAACAAGGTTCAGGCTATATGGCTTCAATCTTCAGAACCCGGTGATATAGTGGTAAAGGCAGCTTATCTTCAGAGTACTGCACCCTTCGATCCCGATGCACCTGTCGACTTTATCGAGAATCCACAGACACTGACGGATTGGAATTATTTCAATATCGTACCATATAACTTTGTGGTAGCCCAATTGGCAGAGGGAGACGTGATATGCATGGACTATATATCAGAGAACGGAGGAGCCTATAAGATTGTGAATCCGGACGGCTGGGGTGCTTATCCGTTCCTTACGCAAGCTGAAGGTTATAATGAGGAATATGGAATCGCACCCTTTGAAGCCGGCGAGCATACGGTAAAGTTTAAACTGACGGCTGAAGATATAGCGATACTTAATGAAAAAGGTATGGTAATACAGGGTGACGGAGGTACGATAAACAAGTTGTATCTTGAACGTTCCGCTACTGTTGCAGTAAACTTAGTTGAAAACAGTAATAATAACAGTGTGGAATTCTTCACTCTCCAGGGAGTAAGGATAGCAGCTCCTGCCAGAGGCACCCTCTGCATTCGCCGACAGGGTGATAAAGTGGAGAAGATACTCATACGATAATATAAATCCTAACTGAATATTTCATAAAGAAAGTCCAAACAAAATTAGGCTGATTCCTCTTATACGTAAGGAATCAGCCTTTTACATGGAAAATCAAAGATAAACTCTCTATAGATTTCGCTTAAAAGCAGAAGGGAGCACTCCGAAGGTATCCTTGAAATATTTTGAAAACTGTTTAGGGGAGAGACCTACCATGAAAGCGACTTCTGAAACCGGCAGCTGCCCTTGTTCCAACAGCTGTTTGCCTCGCTTTACTCTTATTGAATGAATGAATTCCAAAGGAGTCATGCCTGTGATAGCCATAAGTTTTCTGTAAAGATGGCTTCGGCTGAGTCCGAGTTGCTCTCCGAGTTGCTCGACGGAGAAGTCTGACTTGTCAATGTTGCTCTCCACAATTGCAATCGCACGCTCGATGATCTGCTCGTCGAGAGTGCTTATGGTAATCTCACTCGGCTTAACTTCGACTACAGTCTTGAATTTCTGTATGGATTTTTCCTTATTCTCGAGCAGACGCGCGATGCGGAGCATAAGTATGTCGAGATTGAAGGGTTTGGTGATATATTCATCGGCTCCTTCCCGGAGTCCGTTGAGCACATGCTCGTCGGCGGCTTTGGCTGTCAGAAGTATCACAGGAATATGTGAAGTGGCAATGTCGGATTTTATTCTGTTGCAAAGCTCCAGACCATCCATTACGGGCATCATAACATCGCTTATCACCATACTCACAGGTTGCGATTCCAATATAGCCAGGGCTTCCTTCCCATTGGAAGCGGATATCATAGGATATGTTTCCTTAAGGCATGATATTATAAACTGACGGAAATCATCGTTGTCATCCACCACGAGGATTGGAAGCGTATCAGTTGAATATTTGTCAGGCTCTTTATTGTCTGAAGCTTTAGGAAGGGGAGCCGCCTCTTCCGTCCTATCTATAGGTAGACTGATGGTGAAAACTGTTCCGTATGGTTGGTTGTCTGACACCTCGATTGTGCCACCGTGCATACTGACGTATTCTTTGACGATATGCAGACCAATTCCGTTGCCAATATTGTCGGTCTTTTGAGTTTCTTGAAAGAAACGCTCGAAAATATGGTCTTTCCCTGACTTGCTAATCCCTATGCCTGTATCGGCGACTATGATCTGAGCCATTTCCTGTGAGCCGGAAAGAGACTGTCTGACTTCTAAAGATATAGTTCCATTCTTGCGATTGAATTTGTAGGCGTTGCTGAGCAGATTCATCAGAATACGCTGTATCTTGTTGCGGTCGAAATCAAGGATGATTGGAGTGTCGGGGAGTATCACGTGAAGATCTACCGCCATGTTCTTGGAATAAGGCTCGAAATTCGAACATATATCGCGTACAAATTCCGTTAGATTTCCGGTTGTCAGCTGAATGGTAGCTTTGCCATTGTCGAGCTTGCGCAGATCAAGCAACTGATTGACCTCTGTCATGAGTATCTCTGCGTTTCGTCGCATCATATTCAGTTGCTCACGCGTGTCGACATCCAGATTATTTGCTGCCATGAGCTTGTTGAGGGGTAGAAGTATAAGGGAAAGCGGAGTGCGTAGGTCATGGCTGATATTTGTGAAAAATTGCATCTGGGATTCCTCAAGCTCCTTTTGCTTGGCAAAATTCATTTCCATTTCGTGCATTTTCAGTTTCGACTGGGCCTTACGGCGTATATAAATTATGATGCCTCCGACAGTAGTAAGTAGAATTAGCCCATATAGTACGTATGCTCCCGAAGATTGCCACATTGGTGGACGAATGCGTATCTTAAGGCTTGAGATGCCAGTGTTTTCATGGTTGTCGTCATAAACCTTTACCTGAAGGTTGTAGTCACCGGGTGCCAGTTTCGAGAACGAGATCTTATTCCCTGCGAGCTCAACCCAATCTTCAGAATCGTGAAGTCTGTAGGCCATAACTTTTCTGTGAGAGTCGGAATAATCCATACACGATACGTAAAGCGAAAATGAATTGAGTGCATAATCAAGAGTTATCCTTTCAAGCAACTCTATGTTCCTGTCAAGAATGACCTTGCCGTTTCTTTCCTCACCTATGCCTACAGGAGTGTCGTCGATAAGCAGAGAAGTGAACATGACAGGGTGTTCGCTTTGTTCCGCCACAAACTCATCAGGCCGGAAAGATACATAGCCACCAATTCCTCCAACTATCATCTCGCCGTCATTGCGTTTGCATATTGACTGCCCATTGAATGTGATAGGCTCTATACCGTTCAGCCCGGTATAATCTTTCCGGCGTATTATAGGTTCATTGTCGCTGGGATTTATGGCTACGAACAAGTTGCTGAGCCCTGCATTTGTGCTGACCCATATGTTGCGGTTATCGTCTTCTGTGATAGCCTTGACATATTCATTGTGTATCCGAAACCGGTCAGAAAGATTTATAAACCTATGACTTTTCGGAAGATATACACCAAGATGTTTTTCACCACCAAGCCATATGAACCCACGGCTGTCTTTATATATAAAGGTAGAAAAAATGTTGAGCTCGTCAGCAAGAGCATCGTTGTCGGATAACGGACTTATTTTTCTGGTGTAGGTATCAACTACTGCAGGGCCATCGGCCGTCATGACATAAAGTTTCTGTGAATTTCTACAATGAAGGGAGGTGATACTGTTGGATCTCAAGGCTACATCGTCAGCAACATACGGAGTGACTGTGCCATGTCTGTCTATACAGTAGAGCCCGTCCATCACGGTTCCAACCCAGATGTTGCCAAAAGTGTCGGCTGTAATGCATCGCACACCTTTCATACGATCCACACCATCTACAACATAGTTCATCGGTATGAAGTGATCTCCCTCTCTGTAAAAGACCCCTGAACCGTAGGTGCCGAACCATATTCGGCCATTCGGTTCGACACATGAGCACGTGACCAATTTGGCAGGGAAGTCGACATTCATGGCGTGGCCGGTGGAAATCTGAAATATTCCATTTCCGTCGGTGCCAAACCATAGATTACCATCCTTATCTTCCATTATGCTGTTTATATCATCGGAATTAGACAGAGTGTGGCGTTCGATTTCCATTTCGTCGAGACTTGTGAAAGCTACTCCGTGTTTTGTCGTTCCTACCCACATGCAGTCTTGCGTGTCGAGAAAAAAACAGTTTATATGGTCGCTGGGAATCGAGAAAAGGTTTTGTGAATCATATTTTATATGGACGAAGTATGGGTCTTTCTTGCTGTATACCAAAATCCCCGCATTGTCAGTGCCAATCCAGATATTTCCCCTCCCGTCGTCAAGAACAGCTGTGACAAAATTTATTGCATTCTTATTGTTGTCGGTGAAAACCTGAATCTCTTTCCTACTCTCATCGAAATAGCGCAGAACATCCATCGACGAGTGTGGCGAGAAAATCCACAAGGTATCCGAAAAATCCAGATAGAGCATATGATGCATATGGTTGGACAATGCTACTGTAATCACATCGCTGCATGTCTTTTTTTTGAGGTCGATGCGTTTCAGTGTTCCATCGGCATTTAGGATATAGGCCTTGTCTCCTCTGCATTCCAAACTTAGGATGTCGTCAGAATTTATTGACGAGAAAAGGGTCTTCTTTCCAGATACTCTCTCAAGATAAACCAACTTCCCGGATTTACCATACCATAGATTCCCGTCGTGGTCTACGCAATATACTTTGGGAGGCTTTTCATCGGAAGGTTCATCAAGGTGTCTGTTTATGTCTGCTGAGATACTGTCGTTTTCCCTATCGTAAATGAAGGTATTTTCTCCGGTGCGGATCCACAATATTTTTTTCGCGTCTTCCCGAAGAAAATACTTTTCATATCGTCCTCCTGGAGCTGTGTAGAATTTATACTCGAAACCGTCATAGCGATGGATACCGTCACTGCTTACCACCCACATAAAGCCGTTATGATCCCGCATCACTGAGTGAATATAGTTATCAGTCATCACATCGTTTGCCGTAAGTGGCCTGAATATGTAGTTGCCTCTCGCTGCTGCCATAAGAGCGAGAAGCATAAAAGCAAATGAGATCAATGTCTTTTTCATATAGTGCAAAGTTACTAAAAAAATGGTTCCGTTATCTTCCCATTTGATGCATTTTGCATCATCAAATGTGTCAAAACTGTTTGAAGGACAACAAATGGGATAATCGGGAATGCCTTAATGCCATTTCTTTATTAATATTGCAACCCAAATAAGGACCTGACATAAATCATGACAAACTAATTTCAATAAATACCATAATGGAAGAAAGAATCAAATTCAGAATCTGGTTGTGGCTTGCAATATTGTTGTTAATGCCACAATCTCTATCTGCCCAGTCGGTAGTGTCTGTTTCTGGAACAGTGACAGACACTGACGGAGAAGTGCTGATCGGGGCAACGGTTATGGTCAAGGGTGGAAAAACCGGCACGGTGACCGATCTTGACGGATACTACAAGCTTGATGTACCGGCAAACGCTATCCTTGAGTTTTCCTATGTAGGGTATGATACGAAGCAGGTGCGTGTCGAATCCCGCTCTGTAATTGATGTTGTGCTTGAATCATCCTCGGAATCACTTGACGAAGTCGTGGTCATTGGCTATGGCACAACAAAAAAGGTCACCATGACCGGTGCTGTGAGCAATATCAGCGGAAAGGAACTGCTGAAATCTCCGGCTGCATCAATAGGAAATGCCCTGTCGGGTAAGCTGCCGGGAGTGTCAACGGTTCAGTACTCAGGTCGTCCCGGTGGCGATGATCCTACCATTATGATTCGAGGGGTAGGTTCGTTCAATGGATCAGATCCTCTTATACTTGTAGATGGAGTCGAACGCAGCTTCAGCCAAATAGATCCCAACGAGGTGCAGGATATTTCAATATTGAAAGATGCGTCCGCTACCGCTGTGTTTGGTGTACGTGGAGCAAATGGAGTGATTCTCATCACCACGAAGCGAGGTGATATCGGAAAGACCGACATCAGTGTATCGGCTTCCTTCGGGATTCAGCAGGTTTCTGAATTTTTGAAGAATGTAGACTCTTATACGTGGGCCACTCTCTACAACGAGGCGCAGCGCAGCGATGGGACCGCCGAGGATATGCTGAGGTTTAGTCCCGAGGTCATACAGCATTTCAAAGATGGCGACCAGCCGTTGCTTTATCCAAATGTCAATTGGATAGACTATGTAATGAAAAAGACAGCTCCTCAACAGCAGTATAACGTATCGGTAAAAGGAGGCAATAAGATAGCAAGGTATTTTGTATCACTCGGTATGCTGAATCAGGACGGCCTCTTCAATACATTCTCGAAAGACAAGAACACTAACTTCAGCTACAACAGATATAACTATCGTGGCAATGTTGATCTCTCTCTCGGAAGCATAAACGAACTTTCGATTAACATCGGTGGCCGTCTCGAAGACCGGTATGAGATGGCCCAGGGAGAAAGCGAGGTATTTAACGGCATCATATGTGCGGCACCCTTTGCCGGGGCCGGCATAGACTCTGAGGGAAGACGAATAGTGGCAAATAAGGAGTACGTAGGAGAATACGACAATGACGGACTTTTCTCATTTTACGGACGCGGCTATAACCGTCAGTCGACCAATGTGTTGAATTTCGACCTCATATATAAACTCTCGCTTGATGCCCTTACCCCTGGACTTGATTTCCGTATAAAAGGAGCTTACAACAGCAGCTATACCCAGCAGAAGAGACGTACACTCTATGAGGGGGTGACCTATCAACCCGTTCTCACTCCAGATGGATCAGTGGCTCTAAGCAAAAAGGGTGATGCTTGGAATCTTGGCTACGAGGAATCCTATTGGTTTGCCCGCGACTGGTATGCAGAAGCAAGCTTCAACTACTCGCACAAGTTCGGTGACCACGAAGTCACTGCCCTACTCCTCTACAATCAGAGCAAGTACTATTATCCCGGTAATTATGACGACATTCCGCATGGATATGTAGGCCTCGTAGGACGTGCCACTTACAATTATAAGATGCGATATCTCATAGACTTCAATATCGGCTATAACGGTTCTGAGAACTTTGCCAAAGGTTACCGTTACGGTACATTCCCTTCTGTCTCTCTTGGATGGATAGCCTCCAATGAGAAATTCTGGGAATCAGTGGCGAATGTCATACCCTATCTTAAGCTTAGAGGGTCAGTAGGGCAGGTCGGTAATGACAATATGAATGGCCGACGTTTCCTGTACCTTCTCGGTAGCTACTATATGAGTCCTGAAGGTGGCTATAATTTCGGCTTAGGGACATGGACAGGGTCTGCATATGAACAGACAGCCGGCAACCCGTTTGTGACATGGGAAACCGCTACCAAGCAGAACTATGGTATAGATATCCATCTCTTAGGCAATAGCCAGCTCAAGGGCTCGGTCGACATATTCTTTGAAAACCGCAAGGATATCTTGATTGATAATACATCCATGCTTCCCGGCATCACAGCGCAGAAACCTTCATCGGTAAATATGGGACGTGTGAAAAACCATGGTTATGAGGTCTCCCTTACATGGTCAGATTATGTGGGCAATGATTTCAGATACTCGATCACTCCATCCATAGCCTATGCGCGCAATAAGGTGATTGAAAACGGTGAGGTGCCTCCGCTTTACGAGCATCTTTCCGGGATCGGGTATCCGGTTGGCCAGCGAAGGGGATATGAGTTTTTCGAATTCTACAATCCCGGTAAAACTGAGGAACACTACAGGAAGGTATATGGAGTCGAGATGCCAAGGCAGATGGTAGATGTCAAGGCAGGCGACTGTGTGTATGCAGACCTTACTGGTGATGGAGTCGTCGATGAGAACGACATGCATGCCATGTTCTACAGCGATCAGCCTGAGTATACATTCTCTCTTAATGCATCCCTCTCATGGAAAGGACTTGATTTCTCCATGCTATGGATAGGGGCTACCAATGTGACGCGTGATCTCAGCTGGCCATACCGCCAGATGTTTGGCCAGAACAACCGCTCAGGCATGCTGCAGTGGATAGCAGACAACAGCTGGACTCCTGCCACAGCAGAAACTGCCACGCTGCCGCGCCTGTCGTTCATGAGCAAGAGCAACAACACCCTACCGTCGAGTATCTATTATGTAGATGCTTCTTACATACGCCTTAAAAATATCGAAATAGGATATTCCTTCACCAATGTTAAGTTCCTGCCTGCACTTCAGTCACTGCGAATATACTTCTCAGGCTATAACCTCTTGTCATTCTCAAAATTCAAGGCCAATGACCCTGAGAGTGCAACCAGTCAGATCACATACCCGATCACACGCCTTTTCAATCTCGGCGTCAACTTAAATTTCTAAAGTTATGAAAACAAAAATTAGACATATCATAGCATGTGCGATCTTCTCATCCATAGCATTGTCAGGATGCGTCGACAGCATTGCGGTGGGCGATGGTTTTCTGGAGAAGCAACCGGGTGTAGACGTGACCATCGATACTATCTTCTCCAAACCGGAATACGCCCGTATGTTTCTCTGGGAATCTTATAAAGGCTTATATCACGGGTTTGACCAGAAAAACTGCATGAACTCATCTATGCCGGAAGCCATCAGCGACATATGCCATTCGGCCATAGGATGGCTGGGCGTGATAGAGGAATACTACTCGGCGATGCACACGGAGGCAAGTAGCAAGCAGTGGGCCGATAAATTCTCGTTCAGTGATTCCGGTCCGCGTAAGGGCATTTGGAGCACTATAAGGGCATGCTGGATCTTTATTGAGAATATCGACCGTGTACCCGGCATGCAGCAGTTGGAAAAAGACCGCTTGAAGGCCGAGGCGAAGATGATAATAGCTACGCGATATTATGACGGCCTTAGAAACTTCGGAGGTCTCCCTCTTGTGGACCACGCCTACGAGACAGGGGAGAACTTTTCCGGCGGACATCTCTCAGCCCGTGCTGGCGACGATAGTAGCGAGGTAATTGAAGGGAGGGCTACTGTAGAGCAGACAGCAGAATTCATAGATAATTTGCTGGCACAAATCATAGCGGAACCCACAATACCATTTGCAATCACGGACTATACTGCTGAAGGGGGGAGGCTGACAAAAGGAGGCGCATACGCGCTGCGTGCTAAACTCTGGCAATTCGTGGCCAGTCCGATCTTCAATGATGAAACTCCCTACCGCCAGTATGACGGCGAATTGAAACTTCCGGTCGGTGTGGAAATAGATGGAGATCCTCTTTTGCGCGTATGGATAGGACGTAAGGATCCGTCTTTGTGGAATAAGTGTCTTGATGCCTGCAAGGAGTTTTTTCGTATGAATGAGTCGGCTGGGCAGCCGTTTGCTTTGGTTCAGCCGAACGGAGAAACGGAAAATGACTACAGGCGGGCATTCCGTTCTGCCTATTTCTCACGTGAGACTTCAGAGAAGATCATCGAGGTGCGAGGTTTAGGCACCGGTGACAGTGACGGAGAGTACCTTCTTGAATGGGGTTCGAATGTCCCAGGCAATGTATCACACTATGGTGGCCATGCACCGACGCTTGAATGGTTCAATATGTTCCCATGGGCCGACGGACGCAATTTCGATGGGCAACGCTTATATAATACCGATAATGCTGAAGGCATTGACATATTTGCCGGCCGCGATCCACGCCTTTACGAAAGTATGCTCGTGCCTCAGCGTAACCTAAACAACGAATACAACACATTCATGGATAAAGTTATCGACTGTTGGGTCGGTGGTGATATCAACACTATATGGTTCGTGCCGCAAGGCTATAACAAGCATGGCTTCGGCCAATTTAAATGGGCTCTCGATTACTACGACCTCGGCAACGAGCGTTATTCATGGCCTTACCTACGAATGGCAGATATGCATCTGACATATGCTGAGGCACTTGCTCAGACAGGAGACTTTGAAGGTGCCATAAAGGAGGTAGACAAAGTGAGGTCAAGGGTAGGACTGCAGTCACTAAAGGTGAACCGTACGCTGAATCTCAATGACAAGGATGTCCTGATTGATGAAATCCTCAGGGAGCGTGCATGTGAGCTCGCTCTTGAAAACAATCGTCTTTATGATATAATCCGATACAAGAAAACGGAATGTTTCGATACACCGCTTCATCTAATGACTATATATGCTAAGGATCCAGCCACCGGCGACAAGACAGAGACCCCATTTAGCCAAATGAACGGTGTCTGGCCTCAGTTTATCTATGAGACTGCTGAGATCACACTCTATGCGCGGGCATGGTGGAAAGGTAATAGCTGGGACAATAAATGGTTGCTATCTCCCATTGACCGAGACGAAATCAACAAAGGCTATGGCCTATTTCAGAACCCCGGATGGTAAACCGATAACTTGAATTCAATTTAATCATGCACAAATATATAACATTTCTCTGCGCCGCGGGCTTCATCATAGCATCCCAGCCTGCGTACGCACAGACGAAGCCGGAAAAGCCGGACAGTGCCAAAGTACATCTCGGCTTCGGCATCAGCCAGAACGCTGCAAACAGTACGGCCTCTACCTATACCATTTCCGGCGATGAGCTCCGAAGCACAGCTGCAATCAATCTTGCCGATGCCCTCTATGGAAAACTTTCAGGGCTTACCGCCCTCAAAACCGGTGGATTCTCCGGCGATGAAGGGTATGGCGCCAACTTCAATATCCGTGGCAACCAAACTTTATCAGAGAACGGAATATTGATTCTTGTAGACGGGGTACCCCGTTCCATTGATCGGCTTACCGTAGACGAAGTAGAATCAGTCACCGTGCTTAAGGATGCCCCTGCGGTAGGCCTTCTGGGCTACAAAGGAGTAAACGGCGCTATACTTGTAGAGACACGCCGTGGAAAAATCGGAAAGCCTAAAATCGATGTGTCTTACTCCCACAAGTTCCAGTTCGCACCAAAATATGCCGATTTTGTCGATGCGTTCGGGTATGCGCAGGCTATGAACGAGGCCAGATTCAACGACGGTCTTTCACCTGCATACTCGGATATTGAGCTCGATCTCTTCAAATATGGCACAGACCCTATGTTTTATCCAAACGTAGACTGGCGGAGCCAGATGATGAAAGGACATGCTTCCGAAGACAACGTCAATCTTGCAGTGCATGGCGGTAGCGAAAACATGCTGTACTATACAATGATTGACTACACAGGGGCTTCCGGTGACCTAAAAGGTGCGTCCATGCCGGATTACAATGCCCAGCTTCGGTATTCCAAAGCCAATATCCGCGCCAACCTTGATTTCAAGGTTACCTCCTCAACTGAAATGAGTGTGAAGCTTCTTGCAAATTTCATTGAGACCAATCATCCGGCTTCAGGTTCGGCCAACGACCTTAATTATCTCATCTATCGTCTGCCGGCTTTGGCATTTCCTGTTGCCCTTCCGGATGGCACATGGGGTGGCTCCGTGGATTTCACCGATTCCAATCCGGTTGCACGGATCCAGAGTACAGGCAGGGAGAAAACTCATCAGCGGGCACTCTTCGCAGACGCACGGCTGACCCAGTATCTCGACTTCATCACTCCGGGTCTCTATGCCAGCATACATGTGGGTTATGACAATATGTCGGTCATTAACGAACGTCACAGCAAGAGCTTTCAGTATGGTTATCTCACATACGGTGGTGATCTTGGAGACAAACGCGATGTAATAACCACAGTCTATGGAGATAAGATCAATAGTCTGAGCTTCTCAAAATGGCAAAGCAACCAATGGCGGTCTACAAATTTTGACATCAGTGTGAACTATGACCGTAAGTTCGGTGACCATGACCTGACTGGAGCTATAATATACAATACTCAGGCAGATGTGGCCATGGACCGCTACAATACATTTTATCGTGCCAACATAATGGGATATTTCAACTATGTCTGGAACGGAAGACTGGCTGCAACTCTACTTCTGGCAGGCAACGGAAGCAACCGTTCCTATCCCCATAAATGGTCGTTCTCCCCGTCGGCGGCTGTCGCTTATAATTTTCTTCAGTCGGATGCAACTTTCGGCAAGATCCGGGCATCGTGGGGAATACAGCACTCGGATTATGTGCCGATCAACGGATTATGGCTTGAAAATTACGAAGGATGTCACGGCAACATAGTGCTTCGTCCCAACTACGACGGCAATAACTGGGGTAGCTATCTGTCGCACTATCCTCTGTCAGATTTCGCTCTTGAGACGGCCCACAAGTATAATATTGGTCTGGATTTCAGATTCTTCAAAGGCTTGGATTTCACGGCTGAAGCATATTATAACAGAAGAAGCAACATCATGATGAATGCCAACGACCTTAACTCATGGGTGGTGGGCCGACCCAACTCCTATGCGACCGAAGGAAAGGTAGACAGCTATGGTGTAGAGTTAGCACTCAGCTACATTCATTTCTTCAGGGAAGATTTCAATATACGTGCAGGCGCGATGTTCGGTTGGGGACGCAACAAGATCAAAAGCTATATAGAGCTTCCTAACGAGCCTTATCAATCGCATATAGGACAAAGGGTAGACCAACCCTACGGGCTTCAGGCAATAGGCTTCTTCAAGGATGCGGAGGATATAGCATCCAGTCCTCGTCAGGCATTTTCTGAAGTGAAGCCGGGCGATATCAAATACAAGGATCAGAACGGCGATGACATCATTGATGAAAACGACGCTGTATATTTCGGTTATGGTCAAAGTGTTCCCGAGACCAACTATTCCTTCAATATTGGAGCTGGATTCAAACGCTTTGGTATCAGCATGCAGTTTCAGGGAGCAAGCGGGATGACCGCATATCTCGGCACAACCGGAGTATGGCGTTGCATCACCGACAATAATAACCTCTCCACACACTACTATGAAAATGCCTGGCATCCGGGTGCCGACAATTCAGCCGCCCGTTATCCGCGTCTCACTACGCAAGACAATCCCAACAATAACCAGGGGAGCACAGTGTGGTATGAAAACATACACTGGATGAAACTACGAAGCGTCGAACTGTATTATCGTCCGGCGGAAAAATTCTTGAAGAAAATCGCCATGCGTGACGCACGAATATTCGTGAAAGGGGAAAATCTTTTCACAGTTAGCAATATTGATACCATGGATCCGGAAGTGCTCGGCACGTCATACCCTATTTTTAAAGGTATTTCGGCTGGCGTTACAGTCAATTTCTAAAACATGAATGTTATGAAACTCAAAAATCTTAAATACATAGCGCTCTCCGTCGGACTTGCAGTCTCGGCAAGCTCGTGCGTTGATCTCGACTACAATGAGGTGACAACGAATGACGAGGAGTGGGTATACGACAGCCCCCTATATGGCGTGGAAAAACTTGTGTTTGATATCTACGCCCAGCTGATGAACGGATTCGAGAACAATTATAACGGTGCGCTTCTGGCGAGTGCTACCGATGAGGCCTCTTACGCACTCATCAATTCTGACATCCATAAGTTCTATAACGGTGGCTGGTCGCCAAATAATCCAATGCCCGACTACTGGCGCAATAACTATACTGCCATTCATGAGGCCAATAATTTTCTGGAGAAGCTTGACAAGATATCGCTTGACGACTATATCTACAGCGTAGCTGATGGCACATCGTATGAAACCCTTAGGGCTCGCTTTGAGCTTTTCCCTTATGAAATACGCGCACTGCGCGCTTATTTCTACTTTGAGCTTCTACGTGCTTATGGTGAGGTACCCCTTGTGCTTGCCACACTCAGTATTGACGAGGCCAACAATGTGGAGAGAACTCCGGTGGAGCGAATCGTGAAATTCATTGTCGATGAATGCGATGCGATTGCAGAATATCTGCCAATTAACTACCGTCAGGAAATGAGCCAGCAGTTGGGGCGTGCTAACCGTCCTTTCGTCCTTGCCCTGAAAGCTCGTACCCTATTATATGCCGCAAGTCCATTGCTGAATCCCGAGGGAGATAGGTCAAAATGGGAAGCAGCCGCGAAAGCTAACAAGGAAGTCATCGACCGCGGGGCTGAATGGGGAATAACACTCGGAAAGTATGCTGATCTATGGGGAAACAACAGCTTTACAAATAATGAGTTTATATTCTCTTTGGCTCAGACTGAAAATAATACATTCGAACGCCAGAACTATCCAATTGGTCTTGAAGGTGCGCAGAGCGGTAACTGTCCGACGCAGACACTCGTGGATCAGTATGAGTATCAGACAGGAGAGAATGCAGGTCGTACCTTCGGCGAAGTATTTCCGGGAAACATAAACATCACTATGGATACTCCCTATGACGGACTTGACCCGCGTTTCTCGATGACAATTGTGAAAAATGGCGACCTCTGGCCTCTAAACAGTAATCAGCAACGTGAGATTCAGACGTATGAGGGAGGTTTCAACGCATCTCCCAAATACAACGCCACTCCGACGGGCTACTATTTACGCAAATATCTTGACGGCAATACTGACCTTACACCTAACGTCAACAGTTCGTTCCGTCATGCATGGATCGTCATGCGTCTCGCCGAGTTCTATTTGAACTATGCGGAATGCATATATACGCTGACAGGAGATGCATCAGCTCCGGGTGAGTTCGGCATGAGTGCAAACGACGCGATTAATGTAGTCCGCGACCGAAGCGATGTGCAGATGCCGCATTTCGAAGGCAATCCTTCCGATTTCCTACAGCGCTACGAGCGTGAGCGTCTGGTGGAGTTTGCTTTCGAGGATCTTCGCTTCTGGGATGTACGCCGTTGGAAAAAGGGACAGGTGTATTTCAAGAACGTCTATGGAGCGCGGCTGGAAAAACAGACTGACGGAAGCATCATGCTCACTCGTGTGCCATTGGCTCGCCAGTGGGATGAAAAATATAATCTCTTCCCAATTCCATATTCAGAGATAATGAAAAACGGTAAGCTATACCCCAATCAGGGCTGGTAAGCAGACATATAATTATTAAACTATGCGATATAAAAATATATTATTTCTCGCGTTCGCGGTTGTCTTACAGTTATTTACAACTGCATGTAAGGAAGATCTGTCGGAAAGTATTGTGAAGGGAGTGGTCATAAAGTCATATATGCCCACAGCGGTGATGCCGGGCATGCAGATCGACATCACAGGTGCAAATCTGCATCAGGCGCAGAAGATAATCTTTCCGGGAGATGTAGAGGTTTCCGATATTGAGGTTGTGACCTCCAACTTGATAAGAGTAATTGTTCCGGAAGCCATCTCACCAGAGGGGGGTAAATTGAAACTCGCCACTGAAGACGGTATAATTGAGGGTCATCTGAACTTGCGTCTTGCAACTCCGGTGCTAACAGGTATCGACCCTGGTGATGAGGTACGCGAGCTTCAAGAGCTTACCTTCAAGGGGGAAGACTTAGACTGTATAAAAAAGGTTATATTCCCTGCAGCCGAAGATGACCTGGAGATTGAGATGCCTGCTATGAATTTCCAGCGAAAGTCGGCGGGAAACATCAAGGTGATCGTGCCTGTTGGCATTCGTCCGGGAATGAATTCCGTAAAGTTGGAAGCTTTTGACGGCAGTGTGATAGAGTCGCCGCAGGTGAATATGCTTATTGCTGAAAAAGAGCCCGATGGATCTGCCGTGCTCACTCTACAAAGTGTAAGTTCTGAGCGTTATCTGACACGCGACCTTTCACAAGACGTACCGGTCATCAAGGACTATACAGGGCGTTCCGACCAGCAGTTCATATTCCTTCCAGTTCCCGGGACGACCGACGAGTTCTATATTCAGAGCAAGTCTTCCGGTGAGTTTCTTGTGGTAGGCGACGAATACGACTGGCGTATGGCCTGGGTAGTGGATCCGGTAAATATTTCTGATCCGGTGAAGGGGCATTTCAAGATTGAGTATCTCGGCCAGCCGGGACTCGTGCAGATCCGTGCGATGGCAAGTGTGGTTTTCGGTCTTGACAGCAATGATGACGGCTCAGAGGTATATTCCAACAAGAATGGTGCTGACAATCCTATGTATCAGTGGCATATGGAGATTCTCAGCGGAAGCCTCGATCGTCCGGTGCCTTCGTTCGTTGTCTGGGAAGGTGAGCAGGATTTCGGTGAGTGGTTTGACTTCTATCTTGAGGCAGATGCTTTTGCAGACCTTACAGTGGGATCAATAATAAAGATTCAGATAGAGGCAAGTGACGCAGGCTGGAGCAACTTTGACCTGTCAGACGTGGATTGGGCAGACTTTAATGGCTTTGCTTGGAAACATCCTCAGGATGAATGGCCTGATGGAGTTGTGAAAATGCAGGTTGACGATGATGTCTACAACCGTATAATGGCCGGAGGCCTTCGCATACGCGGAGCTTACTTCACGCTATATAAGGTTGAGATTACTCCCGGCGATCCGGCTCCCGAACCTTCTGACCTTCTGTGGGAAGGTGAACAGGCCTTCGGAGACTGGTCTGTAGTCAAGATAGAAGCCGGTCTGCTCGGTAATCTTGCTGAAGGTGACATAATCCGCATTCATTACTTGCCGGAAGATGGCCAGTTTGCACAGCTCGACTTGCGCGACAGTAATGACGTTAGCTTCCCCGGTATGGAATGGCTCGACATGGTGGCTAACTGGCCTGATGGCTACGTTGACTTTGAGGTTGATGCCGATGCCGTTAAGCGTCTGACATCGGGTGGCCTCCTGATCCGAGGCTCCCATTACACATTGACAAAGGTTGAGATCATCAAGGGTCTGTCGGATATATACTGGGAAGGTGAGCAGTCTTTCGGAGATTGGTTTATCGTTACGCTTGAGGCTTCGCTCTTCGGCAATCTTTCGGAAGGTGACGTTATCCGTATCCACTACATCCCGGAGGATGGGCAGTTTGCCCAGCTTGACCTTCGCGACAGCAAGGATGCAAGTTTCCCGAATATGGAATGGGTAGACATGGTAGGCAAATGGCCCGATGGTCATGTAGACTTTGTGGTTGATGCCGATGCTGTCAAGCGCATTCGGGAAGGTGGACTTCTCGTAAGAGGCTCACATTATACCCTTACCAAGGTTGAACGCATTAATTCTACTGATTTATTATGAAACCAATAAGATTATTATTTGTAATACTTTCCTTGTTGCAGTTGTCGCTGATAGCTTGCGACAACGACGACAGCAAGGAAATACGCCCCTCGGAGCTTGTATTGCTGAACGTTTCGCCTCAAGCGGGCACCGACTGCCCGGTCGGGACGGTGGAAGTGGCTTTTGAATTCAACCAGCCGGTTGAAATACTCGATACGACTAAAATCACAGTCAATGACATTCCTGTAGACTATGCATATACGGTAGCCCGTATCCTGAAGGCAAAGGTCGTCCTCACCCAGCCCGGCAAAGTCTCTTTCAAGATAGGAGAGGGTGCTATTTCTGTATTCCATTCCTCTGAATCCAATAGAAGCGCCTACCTTACCGAGTTCTCGATTCAGGAACAGGACACCCCCGGTCTACACTCTCCGGAAGCACAGCGTCTGCTTGATTATATGCGCGATAATACCGGTAAGAAAATGCTATCCGGTGTCTGCGCCTGCATCAACTGGAATCAGAATGAGGCGATGTGGGTATATAAGCACACAGGTAAGTATCCTGCTATCAATAATTTCGACTTCATCCACTATGAATATTCATTTCCTGGCGGATGGATTGACTATGGCAATTCCACTCCAGCACTTTCCTGGGCGGAAAACAATGGCGTGGTTTCAGCCATGTGGCACTGGAATCAAAGGGCAAACAACGGCATTGATTCCTCGTGTACCCCCGGAACAGCTCCGGATCAGACAAGTTTTTCTCCATCAGATATTTTTGATCCTGAATCTGATGGCTACAAGAAAATGATCAATGATATCGACATCATTGCCGGATGGATGAAACCGCTTGCCGATGCAGGAATCCCCATTTTATGGCGTCCGCTTCATGAGGCGCAGGGTAACTGGGACGAGAACCTGAAGGATGAATGGCGTAAGGCCTGGTTCTGGTGGGGAATCGACGGTCCGGAGGCCTGTGTGGAAATTTGGAAGGTTATGTATAATAGAATGGTGAAACATCATGGTCTGACCAATCTTATTTGGGTTTGCAACATCGGATCGTCCAAACTATGGTATCCTGGTGATGAGTATGTCGATATCGTGGGCTTTGATTTTTATAACTCAAGTATGGACGATATGGCCTACTGGTATGACTACATGCATCAGAACTATCCTACTAAACTTTGTGCTATCTGTGAGTGTGGTAATATTCCGAAGATTTCAGAACAGTGGGAACGCGGTCTGTATTGGAACTATTTCACTCCCTGGTGGGACAACATCCGTACGCAGGATATGAACGCAGACTCCTTCAACAGCACCGACCATGCAAGTTGTAGCATTGACTGGTGGAATGATGCGCTTGGGTGTGAGTTTATTGTCACCCGCGACATGCTACCTTCATTCAGATAAAAATTTATATTTAGACATCTGTTCCGGATTTTTTCATCTGGCTATTCATGTTATACGTATTATGGAAATATAGATATTATTATGGTTGCCGGAACAGATGTCTGTCTTTTTTCAACAACACAATAACTTTCATTAGATGAGAATATCAAGATCATTCATTGCTCTTTCACTTGCGGCATTATGCGTTATGTCGTCAGCCGCTAGGCAGACTATAAAAATTAACAGTGATTGCGAAGGCAAAAGGTTTGACGGGATTGGTATAGTGAATGGCGGCGGCGCGACATCAGTGCTTCTCAAAGACTATCCGCAACAGCAGCGCGACGAGATCATGGATCTTGTCTACAAGCCGATGTTCGGTGCGTCAGTTAGCGCCCTCCTTGTCGAAATACCGGGTGATGGTAATTCCACACAAGGGTCTATGCCCAGCCACAGCCACTGGCGCGGCGATAACAACTTCCATCGTGGCTATACGTGGTGGGTCATGCAGGAGGCACGAAAACGCAATCCACAGCTCAACCTTGACGCGACGGCCTGGAGCGCACCGGCATGGGTCGGGGATTTCTGGTCGCAGGACATGGTGGACTACTATATTAACTGGCTTGCCGGTCTTGAGTCAGCGCATGGCATCAAACTTGATGCGCTCGGATGCCATAACGAGAAAGGGTGGAGCGGAGATTTCGCCAAGGCATTGAAAAAGGCTATGGTTGCTAACGGCTATGATGACATAATCCTGCATGGTTTTGGCAACTGGGGTGACTCTAAAATGGATTTCCTCAAGGCTATGGCTGACGATCCTGAGCTGCGTGATGCCTTTGACGTGGTCGATGCCCACACATTCAGCGAGATTCCACTTACTCAGGAGCAGCGTCAGCTCGCAGAGTCGATGGGAAAGACCATCTGGAACAGTGAGGAGCATGTCTACCGTAAGGGTTTCGACATGTTGATTACGATTGTCAAGTGCTTCAACGAGAACTATATCGTAAGCGGTGCCTCCCACGTAGTGAACTGGTATGATATCGCCGGTGTCTATCCCCTTGAGCCATACAGTCACGATCCTGCCATGGTGCTTGCGCGTGAGCCGTGGAGCGGCAACTACGGCGTGCGCGAGGCTCTTTGGGGCTATGCGCACTATGGCCAGTTCTCTCAGATAGGTTGGAATTATCTTGACGACGGATGCTTGCTGCTTGATGGAGGCGGCTCGATGGTCACGTTAAGAAATCCTGAAAATGGCGATTACAGTATAATTATCGAGACTAAGGATGCGAAAAAGCCACAGACTGTCAAGATAGATCTGCAGGGTGACCTGTCTGACTCTCCACTCTGTGTCTGGCGTAGCGATGCTAAAGATCAATTCGTACGTGAAAAGGATATCACACCCGTGAAAGGATCGTTTAGCCTTACGCTTCGTCCTAATACCGTCTACTCGCTTTCTACCACAAGAGGACAGCAGAAAGGCTCATTTGACAATATCCCGTCTTCGAATCCATTCCCAATGCCTTACGCTGACGATTTTGAAGATTACGGCAATCATTCTGATTGGGGTTATCTTCCTCACTATACAGCTGATATCATAGGGTGCTTTGAACTGACGGAGCGTCCTGACGGCAACGGATCTTGTATACGTCAGACAGTGGGTGAGCATACTCTCAGTTGGGCTCCCGAATGGCATCATTATACAATAGTCGGTGATTCTGTCTGGAATGACTACGAGGTTAGTGCAGACATATATCTGAATTCAGGCGATGAGGCGGCTTTGATGGGGCGTGTCTGCGATGTCGGTTCCGGTTATGGAATATGGGCTAAAGGTTATTATCTCAAACTCGACGATCGTGGTAAGTGCTCGCTTGTCATTACACGCGGCAAGCTCGACCAGAAGGAACTTATAGGCGATGCCGAGCAGCAGGCTCTCATAAAGGCCCGTACAGATGTAGAGACTGGCGGAGAATATCTTCTTGACGAAGCTGTGGTGGAAGGAATAAAGCCATATGAATGGCATACACTAAAGCTCAGGCTGGAAGGTGACGAATTGACCGGTTATGTCGATGGTCGTGAGGTAGTCCATGCATCCTCTTCTCAGTATCCCAAAGGAATGGCGGGCCTTCTGGCTCCCTTGCATGAGCGCAGTGTCAGCACTCCATATTTCGACAATCTTCGGATAGCTCCACTTGCAGTAGATCAGACATCTCCGGCCTTGCCAGACATAAAGCCTTTGTATAGTAAGAATAATTAATTATTCCCTTAAGATCTATGGTGCTGCTCCACTCGGAGTAGTACCATTACTTTATATTGTTTTTCAAAATAATGGCAGGCTACCCGGACAAATGACAATTTTTTTTATTATCTTTGCCGATCTCAATCGTTATATATTAAAAGAGCCTTAGATATGGAGCAGGAAATGGTATACCCGATCGGATTGCAGGACTTCAAGACACTCCGCGAGGAGGGCTACGTCTATATCGACAAGACGCGCTACGTAGCGGAGCTTATCAAGAGTAAGTCCCGTTATTGCTTTCTGGCGCGTCCGCGGCGTTTCGGGAAAAGCCTTTTCCTATCTACTCTCCAATGCTTCTTCGAAGGGCGGCGGGAACTTTTCAAAGGCCTTGATGTCGAATCTATGGATTGGACCTGGGAATCTTATCCTGTACTACGGCTTGATTTGAACCGTGTCGGGTATAAGGTACAGGGTGAACTGGATGGTGTCTATGACAACACATTCAAGAAATGGGAGGCTGAATACGGAATCACGGATATTGCCGAGTCTTTCTCTGCTCGATTTGAGAACATTATAGAGGCGGCACACAAAAAGACTGGTCGACAGGTGGTGATTCTTGTTGATGAATACGATAAACCAATGGTTGCCAATATCAATAATAAGGAAAATATCGACCATTATAGGGAAAAACTATCGTCGGTCTATTCCAATTTCAAGAGCTCAGCCGAACACATTCGGATGGTTTTTCTGACCGGCGTAAGCCGTTTTGGAAAACTGAGCGTATTCTCCGACCTCAATAATCTTGTAGACATCACTTTCCTTGATGATTACTCAGATATATGTGGCATCACGGAGCGGGAAATGCTCGGCAACCTTCATCAAGGTGTTTTGAGACTCGCCGAGTCTCACGACATCAGTAAAGACTCTGCGCTTAGACTGCTAAAGAGGAATTATGACGGATACCGTTTCTCAAAAAACGGCAGTGACATATATAATCCATGGTCGCTTCTCAACGCTATGAAGGATTCAGAAATATCCAATTACTGGAACGATACCGGTATGCCGAGGATTGTAGCCGAGACTTTAAAGAGAGTTGATGCCGATCTTGAATCCATGTTCGACACCTACTGCAGCGCAGATGATCTCAAAGGGCTTGATCTTATGACTCCACAGCCCCTTGCGTTGCTCTACCAGACCGGCTATTTGACCATCAAAAGCTATAATTCAAAAATCAAGCGCTATCGGCTGGGGATACCTAACGAGGAGGTGAAGAAGGGACTCTTCAATGTGCTCCTGCCATATTACGTAAAGTGTCGCAGCGACGAAGAGCCGAAGAAACTCGTAGGCGACATGGTGATGTACTTTATATTAGGAGAGGCTGACAAGGCGATGAAGTGCATGCAGGCATATTTCGCAGGAGTTCATTTCAAGATGAAGATGGACAACGAGAACAACTTCCATAACGCCTTCTTCCTCCTGATGGACCTTGTAGGACTTGAGACTGAGACTGAATCGGCTACCTCCGACGGCAGTATCGATATCACAGTCAAGACCGATGACTACATCTATGTCATAGAGTTGAAATACGATGGCACGGCCGAGCAGGCTCTTCGCCAGATAGAGGAGAAGAAATACGCGCGCAAATATCAGATGGATGGCAGGCAGATCATCCGCATCGGTGTCAACTTTTCCTCCGAGTCTCGTTGCATCGAAGATTGGAAAATCGAAAAATAGATAAATAAAGAAAGGCAGCCGAAGAGGCTGCCTTTTTCATTGGGGTTCCATTATACTTGGAGGTGAGGAGATGCTGTGTTGTTTTTGTGGCTGCTTGAGCCGATTTTATTTCGCTGTGAGCTTGAGGACGCGTGAGGCGTAGTCGTTGCGCTTGTTCCAGTCTACGTTGTGGGAGAGGGGCATCTCGAGGCCGTTTGACATCAGGAAGGCTCCGGTGAAGGATTTGCCTTCGTAGGGGAGTGGCTCGTTGTCGATACGGTTGAGCTCGGTGACAGTGTAGGTCTTATTGGGGTCGAGACCAGCCATTGTCACGCGTGGCAACTGCTGGTTGACGAACTGCTCTGTCTTCCACCAGTAGAATACTCCGTCTTTCTTGTCGGGAGATACATACATCAGCGATGCCGCTCCCTTGCCGTCATATGGCGAGAGAAGACGGTAAAGGTCGCCGAACTGCACCACGTCGCGCACCGACTTATAGTCTGCGATAGCCTTGCGGCTCTGCTCCTTTTCTTCCTCAGTCATGTTTTTGGGCTGGATCTCCATTCCGAGACGCCCGCTCATAGCCACGTCGGTGCGGAACTTCAGGGGAACTATGCGGTTAGTCTGATGGTTGGGAGAAGCTGAGATGTGCGATGCCATAGTGATGGCAGGGAAGAAGTAGCTTGTACCCCACTGCATGTAGATACGCTGCAGTGCATCGGTGTTGTCGCTTACCCAGAACTCATCGAAATAGGGGAGAATGCCCCAGTTGGCACGTCCGCCACCACTGGCGCAAGCCTGGATTGTAACGTCGGGATATTTAGCGCGGATGCGCTCCAGAGCCTTGATGAAACCCTTGTGATAGTCGATGTAAAGATGGCTTTGGTTGTCGGCTGTCTGATACTGCGATCCGTGGTTCATGATCGGAGCATTGGCATCCCACTTGATATAGTCGATTTCAGGATATTTTGTGAGCAGGGTATCCACGATATTGAATACGATATCCTGCACCTTGGGGTTGGCGAGGTCGAGCACCATCTGTGTGCCACCGCGTCCAAGCACGGGCTCGCGGTTTGGAGCCTTCACCACGTATTCCGGGTGCTTCTCGTAAAGTTCAGATACGCTATTGACCATTTCCGGCTCAATCCAGATGCCAAACTTGATGCCGCGCTCCTTTGCAGCATTGCAGAGAGCCTGAATGCCGCCCGGGAGCTTGTTGGTGTCCACAGTCCAGTCACCGAGTGATGTAGAGTCGTTGTTGCGAGGATATTTTGTGCCAAACCATCCGTCGTCCATAACGAAGAGCTCACCACCCATATTGGCGATATCCGTCATCATCTGCTGCATGCCTTCCTCGTTGATGTCGAAATATACGCCTTCCCAGCTGTTGAGAAGTATCTTGCGCGGAGTGTCACCGTGGGCGAGACGCTGCTCACGACCCCACTTGTGGAAGTTGCGGCTGGCACCGCCAAGACCTTCCTCAGAATAGGTAAGAGCAAGCGGAGGAGTAGTGAATTTTTCACCCTTCTTGAGATTATAGGAAGAATTTTCTTCGTTGATTCCGGCAAAGAAATGGTGATAATCGGTGTCGTCGGTGTCAAACATCAGTTTGTAGTTGCCTCCATAGCAGAGGGCTGCTCCAATCACCCTGCCGTCATTTTCTTTCGCTTTCCCGTCGAGCGAGATCATCACCTCGCCGTGAGCCGTATGGGAGTTGCGGGCGCCGTCTTTATTCTTGATCATCTTTACGCCGTGGGGAAGAGGAGCCTCTTCTACTCGCCCTTCATTTGCCCATGTGCCATAGAGCTGGGAGACATGCACGTCGTTGCGGCGGACAGGCAGGTAGCCTGACATGAAACGGGTAAGTTTTACGTTTCCTTTCTCATTGTGAGATGCCTCTGTCCAAGTCTCGATCACGTCAAGACCGGGGAATGTACGGTAGTTGAGATCTATTGTGAATGGATACACCTTGTCTTTGATGGTGATGGTAGTGGTCTCTCCTCCATCGGGATTCTTTGTTACTGACACGTTGTCGGTCACCATATCGAGTGTCATGTTGCCGTCGGAGTGTACAGCCGCGAAGGCAGCCTCGTTGGCAGGCCATAAGCCGTAGACCGGATATGCATTCAGGTTGGGAGTGCCGGCTGCCTGGATGTTTTGCAAGTCGCCTGTGGAAAGCGAGTTGCCATAGTAGAGAAACTTTGGCTGTTCTCCCTTTGTGGCATCGAGAACCAAAGAGGTCTTTGGCGTAGATATATGCACTGTCTCTGCTGATGCTGAGAATGCGACTGCCAGCATGGCAAAGGACAGGCACATGAAAATCTTTTTCATATCTAAAAGTTAGGTTGATTAGTTTAATGAGTTAAGTTGCTTGATTGATTCGAGGCACATGCGGGAGTTGTGGTAGGGACATTTCCAGAATCCCGCCTTGTCGTCATCCCTGTTTGTGGATCCATCGGCTTTAATCGACCAAAACCATTCGCCCTGCGGATCCACAAGGTTGTCGGCTATATACCGCCAGCTTTCGTAGGCCGACTTCAGCCAATAGATGGATTCTGCCTCTGTCTCCGGATCACTGTGGAACCGAGCAAGATATAATTGCCCGATTACGTTTTCTGCCTGCACCCACCAATGGCGGTCGGCATCGAGAGTGCCATTGCCGTGAAGCTCATAGACCATGCTCCCATCTTCCCGGCGCCCTTTAAGAGCTGCAAGTGCGATGAGGCGGGTATGCTCAAGAGTCTCCTCCGTAAGTTTCTTGTCGCCGATTACCAATGCTGTCTCGAGGAGGAGCCACGAAGCCTCAATATCGTGTCCGTAAGATTCGGCATCATCATATTTGTTCCAGTCATCATCGAAGAAGAGGGTGAGGTGATGGGTCTCCGGATTCTCTATGCGGTCAAGGAAAATGCGGAGCAGGTAGACTGTAGCTTCCTTCACCTTCTCAATATCGGCTTCAGAAACTGTCTTCACGCCTCGTTCTTGTGCAATGCGGAGCGCGCGCAGAAGATTTGTGTATCCCTCAAGGATATGAAGATGAGTGTTCATAGTCTTGGAGGCATTTGCATCGCGTTCGCTGAGACGCATGTCTTCAATAGGGTGCCAATCGCAGGTGGCAGCTTCGATATATCCGTCTTTCTCCCTGTCGCGTGCGTGCTCTTCGATTGAGTCAAACAACCGGACCGCAAGCTGAAGCGCATTCTCATCGCTCGATGCTATATAATATTCAGAAAGCCCATATATTATAAAGGCAATGGCATAGAATTGCTTCTTTGTGTCGAGAGGGGTCCCATCCGCTGTCACACTCCAGTAGGCTCCTCCATTTTTCTCATCGATGAAATGATCCCGTATGAATTCATATGCGTGGCGGGCTTCCTCAAGGTATTTCGTCTTCTTTATGGCATTGTAGGCGGCAGAGAATGTCCAAAGAATACGGGCTTGAAGGATAGCACCCTTGGGAGCTTCCTTGTCAAGAATATCATTGCCGTCGCGACGACCGTAGTATCCTCCCCTCGGATCTTTCATCTTCTCCATCCAGTATGGGAGGATGTTTTCAGTAAGGTTGGCGGTCAGTTCTTCCTTAAATATATTTTTTAACATTCAAATTTACATTGAAGGTTCCACATTACTTCTTTATGGGGAAGAAGTAGGTCATGATTCCCATGATAGCGGCTATGCCTGCAGGGAAGAGGGAGAAGAGTGCCCAGATCATGGTGCGCACTGAGGCGGTGATTGATTCAGGGTTTATAGTGGTGGTGCCGTCAATCTCGGTCATAGTGGCACCTGCCAGCCCGAGAAGGATTGCTATGAGTGAACCTGAGATAGCACTTCCGAATTTCTGTGCCATTGTGCCTGAAGAGAAAATAAGACCTGTAGACGACACTCCGTTCTTCTGTGTAGCATAGTCAGCTACGTCGGCATACATTGACCAAAGCAGAGGTGAATAGATGCCTACTCCGACCGATGTAATGATAGAGACTGCTATCATCAACCATATATACGAAGTGCTCATGGGAATGAAGAAGAACACCACAGAAGTGACGCAGCAAATTGTGGCTGCCCATGTGAATGCACCGCGCTTCGATCCTACCCACTTGGTGAATACCGGCGAGACTCCTCCGAAAATCATACAGGTGATTTCGCCGAATGCCATAAAGACAGTATAGTTGATGATGAAACTTCCCAAAGTGACTTCTCCGTCGAGACAGTAGTCGAACATATAAGCTACCACAGCATAGCGGAAACCATTGAAGAAGTTGGTCAGGATGCTTATGGTGGTCATGCATACCCATGGCTTATTTCGGAACAGATCACCAAACTGCTTGAAACTGAATTTTTCGGCGCGAACCGGTTTCAGGCGTTCCTTCGTCATAAGTCCACATGCCAGAGTCATGATAGCCGCAATGATGCCGAAGATCACACCGATGATGGAGTATTGATGAGCAAGGACCACCGGGTCGTTTTCATTTCCCCCGATCATCTTCTGGATGTAGGGGAATGACAGCAACGTTATGAATCCCATGGCATATGCTCCAACCATACGGTAGGCTGAAAACTGGTTTTTCTCATTGTCATCCTCTGTCATTACGCCAAGCAGAGAACCGTAGGGAACGTTCACAGCAGTGTAGAGCACCATCATGAGGAGGTAGAGTGCATAAGCATACACTCGTTTACCATCCGGTCCAAAGTCGGGAGTATAGAGCAGAAATGCGAACACTATGCCAAATGGAACAGCTCCGTAGATAAGCCAAGGTCGATAGGTGCCAAAGCGGCTCTGGGTGCGGTCGGCGAGACTACCCATGATAGGGTCGGTGACCACATCAAACAGACGCGCTATGAGCATGAGCAGCGCTGCATCTTCGAGTGAGAGTCCGAAAGCGTTTGTGAAGAAGAACGGGAAGGCTATCGACATGATTTTCCATACGATACCGCCTGAGGCGGCATCGCCGAGGGCGTAGCCAATTTTTTCAGAAATACTTGCCATAAGATCCTAAGGTTTGAAATTAGATGCCGAGGGCAAGATTCTTGTCGATAAGGCGGTTGAGTGTCTTCACCGATTCTGTTGTGGTAAGTCCGTCTTGAGGCGTGTTGAAGCAATAGTCTACAAGGCGGTCGATAGTGGATGTAGCCACATGCATGCGGGTGTCGGAAGAAGCGTAGTAGATGAATACCTTGCCATCTTCATCAGCAATCCAGCCGTTGGCGAAGAGCACGTTCATCACGTCGCCGATATATTCCTCACCTACCGGAGCCATAAAGTAGCCGCCGGGAGATGCAATTTTTTTCCAAGGCTCATCGAGAGATGTCATGTACATATAGAGCACATAGCGGAGTCCTGAAGCGCATCCCCTTACGCCATGGGCGAGATGAAGCCAGCCTCGGTCGGTCTTTATGGGGTGCGGGCCCTCACCGTTTTTCACTTCCTTGATGGTGTGATAGTAGCGTGGGTCGATGATTATTTCTTCCTTTATCTCGGCGTGGCAAATGTCGTCAATGAGAGCCCAACCGATTCCGCCGCCGCTTCCGGTATCGATGAATCCATCCTGCGGACGGGTGTAGAGAGCATACTTTCCATCTACAAATTCTGGATGAAGCACCACATTGCGTTGCTGCGATTTGCTCTTGAGGTCGGGAAGACGTTCCCAATTTATAAGGTCGTGTGTGCGAGCTATGCCGCATGCCGCAGTGGCAGCCGAGAGGTCGCCCGGTTTCGAGTCGTCGTGACGTTCTACGCAGAATAAACCGTAGATCCAGCCGTCTTCATGGCGAGTCAGACGCATGTCATATACGTTTGTAGCAGGGTCGTCAGTATCCGGAAGTGTTATTGGATGAGGCCAGAATACGAAGTTGTCGATACCCGTAGGACTCTCGGCAACTGCAAAAAACGATTTGCGGTCGCTTCCCTCTACACGTACTACTATAACATATTTGTCGCCCCATTTTATGGCACCCGAATTGAGGGTGGCATTGCAACCGATTCTCTCCATAAAATAGGGATTGGTTTTGGGGTCAAAATCATATTTCCAGTATGGGGGCACCATTTCAGCCGTCACAACCGGATTTTCATATCGTTCATATATGCCGTTCCCTTCGATTGCCTTGTTGGGGCGGGTGATAAGTTCTTTATAGCGATCGAGAATAAGGGCTTTGCGCTGTTCGAAAGTATTCATATTTCAGAGTGTAGATTATTTTACAAATATAGTTTTGGGATTGTCGTGAAATTTCTTGAAGTCTGCCTCTGCAGGATGTCCTGGATATGGGGCATAGTAATGCATTGGTTTTTCTTCCTGATTGGCATTTCTCCATACGCAGACATATGCTACAGGAATGTCACTGACAAGGGGAAGAAGCACTTCCGTAAACCAATTGTCCATGACTACGCTTTCGAGTCCTGTTTCAGTGAATGCCACCAATTTGCCTCTTTTGGCAGCTTCTTCGGCAACATAAGGGAGCAAGCCTCTTACTGATTGGCGGTATTGGTCTGCATTATCAGCTCCTCCGAAATGATATATGTCGCTGCCGAGGATATCTACGTATTCATCACCGGGATATGTCACGAAATATTGTTCCGGATTTGGTACACGGTCGGGAGAATATGCCCATACTACATTGTCGATTCCCTTCTCGTCAAAAATGCGTCGAGTGCGTTTCCAAAGGTCTTTGTATTGTTCAGGAGTGGAATTGCCGGCACCCCACCAGAACCATGTCCCGGTGTTCTCATGCCAAGGACGGAAGATTACAGGGATATTATTCCCTTCTGCATCCTTGAGCGATGCAATGAAGTCTGCCGCCCTTCCTATCCAGAGGTCAAGTGTGTCTGACAGCGCGGCATTCTCTTGCAACTGTTGTAGAGGAGATGCTGATACATCCCAAGAGTCGCCTCCGCTGAGGGGATTGCGCAAGTGCCAGCTGATGGCGTTGATGCCGCCACGGGCATTTTGGGCAATTATTTCTTCGGATATAAACTTAAACGGCACCCCGTCGAGGTTGCGGGCTGAATCAAGTTCGATCATACCGAGATCCCAGTTCATAAGACCCGGATATTCACCTGTGACATCCTTTACGTCAGATTTCCCCGGCACGTATTTCCATTCGTGTCCGTAGGCAGTGTCGTCATGATGCCCGAAGAAGAATCTGCCACTCTTGGAAGTAGAATCAAGTCTTACAATGAGAGATTCCGCAGGAGTCTGGGTAGTCGGTTCTTCATTTTTTTCTTTTTTTGAGCCTGCGCACGATGAGAGCAAAAGGGCTGTGGCAAATAGGAGTATGCTGGATTTCATATCTTGGTTAAATTAATAATTATAAGTTTTGAAGTAGGGTGGTCGCGATAAAATGTGAAGATAATCTGAGATGAATCTCGCGACCACCCACTTCTAACATAATTAATGAAATTTGTAATATAAGTGGTTGGAATTTTTCAGGGTATTGCTTGCTTGATGATGGCGATGGTGGTGGAGTCAGAGGCAAATACAGAATTTAGTCCCTGAGCCTCCTGTGCCGGGTCGCCGGTGTACTCATCACCGGGCTGCCACACTTCATGCGCCGGCTGGGCAAGTCCGCCCCAGCCCCAGAAATTGGCGCCCTTTATTTTGCCACCACCTTTTATCTCTGAGAAGACATGGTTGTAGTATGCGTCGCGTCCGGTGACTGGTGAACCTTGTGCTATTGCCATGCCGTCACGTGGATAACCGAATTCTTCAAGCACGATGGGCTTCGATGCTTTTCCCTTGGCTTGAAGTGCTTTCCCAAGAGCATCGTAGTGGGAGTTGATATAGTCTGAAGTGTTGTGGCATGCGACTGCTACACTGTCGGTTACGGTCTCTCCGTTTACCCAGCTCCAGTTGTAGGGCCATATATGGATTGTAGCGTAGTCAACTTCGGGATAAGAGTGGATACGTGTCCATAGGTCCATGTCCATTTCGCATCCCCATGCCCCTTCGCTGCCTGTCGATACGAGGTGATTTGGGTCGATTTCCTTGATCAGGGATGCTGTCTCTCCTATCCATTTTGCAAAGCTTTCCTTGTTGGCAGGGTTAAAACAGCGAGGTTCGTTGGCTATCTGCCAAGCCATTATGGCAGGCGATTCAGAGTAGGGCTTGCCTGTGATGCTGTTTGTGCGGCTCACTATGTTCCTGACATGGTCAGCAGCGAGCTTCTGAGCCGAGTCATTGACTGAGAATTTCCCGGCATATGCCATGTAGGCAGGGTATCCGTCGGTGGCAGGGTTGACGGCCTTTCCTTCTCCCGCCCATTCGAGATAAGTTGAGAAGCCCCCGCTCCATTCCCAGGCATTGTTGAGGTAGAGCACAGCCTTCATATCGCGGCGTTCAAGTTCGTCAAGCAGATAGTCGAGGCCTTTGAGGATCGTGTCGTTGTAAACGCCGGGGCTTTTCTGGAGTGTCGGGGAAATGTGGGAAGCAAGGCCCTCTTCTCCGTCGCCTCCTACGAGAATACGCAGGTTGTTGATGCCGATGCTCTGGAGTGTGTCAAGTTCGCGGGCAAGACGTTCGCGGTCGCCCCCCTGCCCCTCGGAGGCGAGGATGGCTCCATACCAGAAGTTGGTGCCTACATATCGGTAGACAGAATCTCCGATATGGAATTCCCCGTCTTTTACGGTTACGAATTGGTTGTCAGTTTCCTTTTCGGAGGCTTTCTTTCCTCCCGAGCAAGCCGAACCGATGATGGCTGCACCCATAAGGGCGATTCCTATGTATTTCCTAAATCTCATATCCTGAAGAATTATATTGTGAGTCTTAGCTATGTCTAATATAATTATGCATTAAGCATTAAGGGGTCACCAATTGTCAGTGCGGAAAGGTATAAGAGGGAGTCCGTACATATCCTTGAGCTGACCGATGGCAAAGTTCTTGAAGCAATATCTCACGGCCTTGATGTCTTTGACCTTGTCGCTTGATACCGTCACAGTATATGGCCAGTTCCAGTCTTCAACAGCTTTTGCGGGATAGAACACCTGGTCTTCACCTGCCACTTCAAAACCCGGGAGGTCGGTGTTTGGATTCAGGCCTCCGATAGCGTTGTTGAAGGTAAGGACGGCAGTGTCTCCTTTGAGCTCCACTGATTTATAGGATGGGTAGATGTGGGGGATGCCTTCGATGCCGTATGTTCGCGCTCCTGCCATAAAAGCGAGGCGTTCACCAATCTCCTTTTTCTTGCGGGCGTGGATATCCGGCACTTCATATGGATACACAAGGTCGGTGGTGCACACTATTCCACTGTTGGGGAGTATTTCAGCCGCCTTGTGCTGGCATTCACGGAATTTTGCAGCGTTGTCGGCTTCCGGATTGTCATAGTTCCATCCCGGTAGCTCCACGAAATAGAACGGAAGCTCGCCAAGACCCCATTCATCGCGCCAGATTTCCACCATGTCTTTCTGGTGTTGAGGATATTCATTCTCACGCCCTACATTAGATTCTCCCTGATTCCAGAGAAATCCCTTTACGGTGTAGCCAAGCACAGGCTTTAGCATGGCGTTGTACATCACTCCGATGCGTTCCCAGTCGCCCATATCTTTATTTTTCTCCTCGGCTGCCATATCCCAGCCCTCATAGGAGTCGAGTTTCCATTTTGGGATCCAACCCTCCACTTTTGACCCTCCATAAGCGCAGTTGATGATACCGACCGGCACATTCAGCAGGTCGGTCAGTGACTGAGCGAAGAAATAAGCAAGGGCAGAGAACTCACCGGCATTTTTTGGATTGGAGATATTCCATTTCCCTTCTACTTTCTCCTGGGGTGTATATGCCTCACGTTTGGGGATATTTGCCATTCTTATCCCGGGATATTTCCCGGAGTATGCGATTGCTTGTGCAGCTCCTTCAATTGGCTGTATGCCAAAACCACGCAAGGGCATCTCCATATTGGATTGTCCGGAGCAGAACCATACTTCTCCAATAAGGACATTGTCGATCTTTACCGGACCGTCAGCATCTTTGAATTCGATTGAGTACGGAGTGAATGAAGCTTCCGGGGTTGAGACAGTAAGCTCCCAGCGTCCGGTCTTGCTGTCAGATTTAGTGGTATATGTCTTTCCGTTCCATGAAGTGGTGACATCAACTGATGACCCCGGTTTGCTCCAGCCCCAGAGCTTCGCATCTGAGTTTTGCTGAAGCACGGCATTGTCGCTGATGATGTCGGGCAGCTCAACCTTTGCTGCGCCTCCGAAAGCCGTCATGGCAAGCATGGCGGCGAGTATGAATTTTGTGTGGTTGGTATTCATGATGATTTGGGTTATTCTCTTTCAATTGCAAAATTATGAAAAATATCAAAGGGGAAATGATACTATTTTATCCGATACTTACATATGCAGTCAAAATTGTATTAAAAACGAGCAAGACTAAATTTTTATTTGTAAATTTGCAATATATATGTATATCCATTATGAAACGAATAGCATTTTCTCTATTGCTGCTGTCAATGACGGCAGCCTGCCTGTCTGCCTCCGAGCGAACTCTTTTCAACGACGGATGGATGTTTGCCTTCGGCAATGCATCCGATCCCGCCAAGGATTTCGGATGCGGAACCGAGTATTTTAATTATCTGACAAAGGCCAACTCCATACATAATGAGGGTCCTTATTCCCCGAAGTTCGATCAAGGGAAATGGGATGCGGAATGGCAGCCTGTTGCTCTTCCCCATGACTGGGTGGTGGATCTTCCATTCGCTCCGGAAGCGAGCCATAGCCACGGCTACAAGACTGTAGGATACAAGTATCCTGAGACGAGTGTTGGATGGTATAGGAAGACGTTTGAAATCCCTGCAGAAGACTTAGGAAAGCATTTCACTCTGCAGTTTGACGGCATATTCCGTGATGCACGCATATGGGTCAATGGATTCTATCTTGGAAGTGAGCCAAGCGGATATGCCACACAAGTCTACGACATATCGGAGTATCTTAACTATGGCGGAGAGAATGTGGTGGCCGTTAGGGCTGATGCCACTCTTGAAGAGGGATGGTTTTATGAAGGGGCAGGTATATATAGGAATGTATGGCTTGATAAGAGCGATCCTTTGCATGTGGCTCCGTTCGGCACATTCGTATATGCCGATATGAATTATCCATATGATGAGATAACGGTCAATGTCGAGACAACCGTAGACAATAAGGGGAATGCCCCGGCTGAGTTCACTGTGCGCAATCATCTTGTAGGTCCGGATGGCAAGAAGACAGAGATGCCGGAATCCAAGCCGATCATGCTTTCCGGAAAGGAGAGTGGCACATCGAAAGCAACTGTTGCCCTTGCTGATCCGGTGCTTTGGGACATTGATGCCCCGGCTATGTACGAGGTGGTGACTGAGATTGTGAAAGATGGAAAAGTGGTGGATACAAATGTGACCAAGACCGGATTCCGGGATATCAAGTTTGATGCCGACAAAGGATTCTTCCTTAATGGGCGCAATGTGAAGATAAAGGGTGTCAACATGCATCAGGACCACGCCGGTGTTGGGGCTGCCATACCGGATGCCATGCAGGCTTACCGCCTTAAGGAACTTAAGAAGTATGGTGTCAACGGGTATCGGTCAAGCCACAATCCTATGTCGCCAGCAATGCTTGAGGCATGCGACACGCTCGGTATCCTTGTGTTGGAGGAGAATCGACTGACAGGAGTCAATGATTATCATATCGGGCAGCTGAAGCGCATGATAGAGCGCGACAGGAATCATCCGTCTATTATAGTATGGAGTGTAGGAAATGAGGAATGGGGCACTGAGTGGAATGAATACGGAAGCCGCATATCTGAGTCTATGCGTGAGTATTGCCACAGGCTTGACCCCACTCGCCCGATGTCGATGGCTACTTCAGGAGGCCCTACTGTCGTTGTGCCCGTCGACGTGGCAGGCTACAACTATGTGCTCCAGAATCCTATAGAAGAACATAGGAAGAATTATCCGGATAGAAAAGCCCTTGGCACTGAGGAGACTACCGGATGCGGAGCACGTGGAGTCTACTATGATGACCATGCCAATGGATTTATGAAAGCGATCAACCGGAGTCCAAACGGACCTGACAGCCTTTACAATGCAATAGAGAGGGGTTGGAAATTCTACGACGAGCGTCCCTGGCTTGGTGGTCTTTTCTATTGGACCGGATTTGACTATCGCGGGGAATCCAATCCGATGGTCTATCCTGCCACTAACTCTCAGTTTGGAGTGCTTGACTATTGCGGTTTCCCGAAAGATGAGGCATTCTATCTTAAGTCTTGGTGGACTGATGAGCCGGTGCTCCATATATTTCCTCATTGGAACCTCACTGGCCACGAGGGAGAGGTGGTAGACGTGTGGGCATACAGCAATATGGATGAGGTGGAACTTTTCGTCAATGGCAAAAGCCAGGGTCGTCAGGCTATGCCGAAAAATGGTCACCTTAGCTGGAAGACTGTCTATCAGCCCGGTAAGGTAAAGGCGGTCGGATACAAAAATGGAAAGAAGGCTATGGAGACGGTGGTAGAGACTACCGGTGCGCCGGCTAAAATCGAGCTCACTGCTGACCGCAATGCAATAATGGCAGATGGCAGGGACGTGGCAGTCGCTACTGTCAAGGTGCTTGACAAGAAAGGTCGTTTCGTGCCGGATGCAAATGTAGAGCTTGTCTTGAATGCCGAAGGTCCGGTTAAGATTCTCGGTGTTGGCAATGGCGACCCCACGTTTAAGGCTGTGGAGCGTCCTACGGACGGAGTCGGCAAGACATTTACAGTCCGTACTTTCAACGGCCTCGCCCAAGTGCTCTTGCAAAGCGAAAGCAATCAAGGTGTCGGGACCCTCACTGTAGCTTCGGAGTCCATTCCCTCGAATTCCATCTCGATCAATACTCACTGAAGACCCTAAACTGAATACTTAAGACTTAAGACTCAAGACTCAAATAAGCTTCTTGTGGTGCTGGTAGATATCACGGAAGATTTTCGGGGATTGTCCCTTTTTCTTTTTGAATATTCGATTGAAGTTTGAGATATTGTTGAATCCGCAGTCGTAGCATATTTCGGCTATGGATGTGGTGGAGTCTACGAGCATACGGGAAGCGTGACCGAGGCGTACATCGATGATGTAGTCTGATATGGATTTTCCTGTACGAAGCTTGAAGAATCGGCTGAAGGCGGTTGGGGTCATACCAACAAGGTCGGCAAGGTCGGCAAGGCGTATGTCTTGCCGATAATTTTCGTCGATATATGCCTGCACTTTTTGTACGCGACGGCTATCGCATGCAGGGTTCACGGAAGCGAAGGAAGAAGTTGCGAGCAGACGATAGTCTCCGAGTTCTGCAAGCTCGTTGAGAAGGTCCATGAAATCGAGAAGTCCCCTGAAGCCTGATTCTGTAGTGGAAAGTTTTTCAAGTTTTGAGTGCACTTTCCATACAGTAGCCATGGAGAAGGCTACTCCGTTGGCACTTTCAATGAGGAGGTTGCGTATTCCTGCCATTTGGTTTTTGGCGAGGAACACATCCCCGAAAAGGTCTTCGGAAAACTGTATTGTGATCTCGCGTATTGCAGGCGTACAGCACTCATGTTGCAGCCAGCCATGTTCTATTCCATGTCCGACAAGCACAAGGTCGCAGGTGTCGACGGTTTCAATGGAATCACCGACAATTCTCCTGGCACCCTGACAGTTGGAGAGGAAATTGAGCTCGAACTCGTTGTGACGGTGTACAGGAAACGTAAACCGATCTTTGAATCGGTCTACGAGATAGAAACAGTCTTTCCCGGAAAGTGGAGTTATTTCGGTGATAATTTTGTCATCCATGGGCATTCAGTAGGTTCTGGATGGCAAATTTAATATTTTTATTTCAAAATGCAAAATAAAACGAGTGCATTAACGCAAACCATTGATCAGCTTTTTTTGATCTTTTCTCAAATCTATTTTGGCAGATAGATTGTCAGTTGTTTCCCTGCAGTCAGAGGAGCGGTAGGCGGAGTATTCTTAGGAAGTCCGTTCCATTCGATTATCTGAGTGACAGTGGCGTTGTATAGTTCTGCTATTTTCTTAAGGCTCTGCCCTTTTTTCACTGAATGGTAAAAAATGACATATTGAGGATCTTCTTTCTTAATATCTTTGACCTCTTCTTCAGGCTCATCAACTATGTCGAAGGGTGTGATCACATCTGTCATGCCTGACTTATAGCGAATCATGAAAACCTCCTGATTTGAAAAGGCTCTGCGTCCGCCTGAGTTAGAGCTGCCTAAGATATTAGATAATATTCCTCCTTTTTTAATAGGAGTATATATAATGGCATCTTCAGTGACCTTTATGTTCTTGGCTCCAATCTCATGACCTGACACAAGATAAATCGCATCAAATTTTTTTCTGTCCACTCGTTTGTCCTCACCTGTTATTCTTTTCCCATCGGGAGTCATATATACATTGCCCTGTTTCTCTATATAGACCATATATACATCCTTTGAGGGGATTGATTCAATCGCCGCATCATTGTCTCCATTGAGACTGTAGGAGACTGCTTCATCGGTTATCTGGTGTAACTTGACATCAAACGCTTGTCCATTCCTTAGGATGATATGGTCAAGAGCAAAACAATGGAGATTTGCAATCAAAAAAAATAATAATATTATGTGTGGCCGTTTCATATGTTACATATTTAGTTGAAACTGAGCTTCCCGTCAGCTTACTTTTGTGAGATGGCAGGTGCCACAAAGTTACAACTTATTTTTCAATCCACCAAATTCAGCCACAAGAAAAAGTCAAAAGCCTAATCCTTTGCTCATTTACGAATGGTTAGCTTTTCGGGGTGAGGGTGACGAGCGGGACGAGCATCTCCTGCAGGGAGATGCCTCCGTGCTGGAAGGTGCCGGTGTAGTACTGCACGTAGTAGTTGTAGTTGTTGGGGTAGGAGAAGAAGTCCTCGTTGGTTGCAAAGATATAGGTGCTGGAGAGGTTGGGTGAGGGGAGGCCAAACTTCTTCGGATCCTTTATTTCATATACCTGCTTCGGGTTGTAGTTGAGGTTCTTGCCTACCTTATAGCGCAGATTGGTATTGGTGTTGCGGTCGCCAACCACCTTTATCGGATTGTCGACACGGATAGTGCCGTGGTCGGTAGTCAGCACCACCTTGTAGCCAAGCTCAGCTATGCGTCGGAACATCTCTGCTGCTGAACTGTGCTTAAACCATGACTCCGTAAGCGAACGATAGGCGGCATCGCTGTTGGCAAGCTCACGTATCATCTTCGATTCCGTACGGGCATGGCTCAACATATCAATGAAATTCATCACAATCACATTAAGAGGAATATCCTTGATGGAATTGAGTTTCGTAAGGAATTTTTCGCATGCCTGAGAGTCGTTTAGTTTTGTGTAAGTGAACTTGTCTTTTCTTCTGTATCTCTCAAGCATAGTGGCTATCAGTTCCTCCTCATGGTTGTTGAGACCTTCGTCTTCATCTTCCTCCACCCATAGGTTGGGAAACATTTCCTTTATCTTAAGGGGCATCAGTCCCGAAAAGATCGCATTGCGGGCATATTGCGTAGACGTGGGGAGGATAGTGGTGTAGAGATCCTCGCTGACGTTGAAAAACTCCGAAAGCAACGGCTGCACAGAGCGCCATTGGTCAAGACGGAAATTATCAATAAGCACGAAGCAGACCTTCTCGCCCGCATCAAGCAGCGGAAATATCCGCCGGCTGAAAATGTCAGGGCTCATGAGATGTTCCCTCCCCGGAGCAAGCCATGACTCATAGTTGCGCTTCACGAACTTTGCGAAGTTGGAATTAGCATCACGCTTTTGCATCAGCAGCATCTCGTCCATATTGCTCTCCGAGTCGGAAAGTTTCATTTCCCAGTAGACAAGCTGCCGATAGCAATCCATCCAGTCAGAAAGAGATGATGCCGCATTTATGTCGGAAGAAATCTTTTGAAACTCATGCATATATCCCGATGAAGTCTGCTCGGCGATAATCTTGGCACTGTGCAGGTTTTTCTTGATGGATAGAAGTATCTGCATTGGGTTGACAGGCTTGATCAGATAGTCGGTGATCTTATTGCCGATAGCCTGGTTCATAATGTTTTCCTCTTCTGACTTCGTGATCATAATGACCGGCACGTCAGGATGTGACTGGTTGATGCGCTGAAGTGTCTCCAGTCCGGAGAGTCCCGGCATGTTCTCGTCAAGCAGAACAAGGGATATATTGTCAGAATCGAGTGTGTCGAGGGCATCCTGCCCGTTGCTGACGGTCACGATGTCGTATCCTTTTGTCTTGAGAAACATTATGTGGGGCTTGAGGAGGTCAATCTCGTCGTCAGCCCAGAGTATCTTGGTCATATTAAGTTTTCGGGTTTTCAGGTTGTCTGGTTTTCAGGAGATTCGGAATTCTCCATGTTCTCGGATGGCTCGGAGTTCTCGGATGGCTCGGATAAATCGGAGTTCTCAGTGGGCTCGGATGGCTCAGAGT
>JAIDSL010000180.1 GCA_029061255.1 Muribaculaceae bacterium | reverse complement strand
GATCGAGACAGAGTGGCAGCCGAAATAAAGCAGGAGATTAACGAAGATGTTCAGACAGCCATAGCAGCTAACAAATATGGATTCATTCAGGGTGCACTCGCTGAGACTCTTGAGGGAGATTTTGTCCGCGATGAAAAAACCACTAAAATCATTGATGCTCTTGTCACAAACAAGCTGTTTGGATTTCCTATTTTCCTTGCGGCAATGTTTTTCATCTTTTGGTGTACATTTGAGGTTGGCTCGTATCCTATGGAATGGATAGAAGATCTTGTGGCATGGCTATCCCAGCTTTCTTCCCACTATATGCCTGACGGTCCTCTCAAAGACCTGATAGTGGATGGCATAATAGGTGGGGTAGGAGGTGTCATTGTCTTCCTTCCAAATATCCTCATCCTATATTTCTTTATCTCCTTTATGGAGGATTCAGGATATATGGCGCGAGTGGCTTTCATTATGGATAAACTAATGCATAAGATGGGGCTACATGGTAAGAGTTTCATTCCTTTGGTCACGGGATTCGGATGCAATGTTCCTGCCATTATGTCTACACGTATAATCGAGAGCAGTTCAAGCAGGTTGATCACTATCCTTATTCTTCCTTTCATGTCCTGTTCAGCGCGTCTTCCGATCTATGTTCTTCTTGCCGGGGCTTTCTTTCCGCAACACGGTGCGCTCGTTTTCTTTGGTCTTTACCTATTGGGAATCATTGTGGCCATTCTTACTGCAAAAATGCTAAGGAAGTTCTGGTTTAAGGAGGATGAGACACCTTTTGTAATGGAATTGCCTCCTTATCGCATTCCTACATATAAGTCTGTGGTCAGGAGCATGTGGTCAAAGGCTAAACAGTACCTTCAAAAGATGGGTGGTCTTATTCTTGTGGCTTCCATAATCATCTGGGCGTTGTCATATTTTCCACAATATTCTTTTGAAGAAGTGCCTCAATCGTATGTCGAGTCTGCTTTAGCCGAGATGCCAGATAGTGAGCGTAGTGAAAAGTCGGATGAGGAAATCAATGCGCTTGTGCTTCATACTTATCAGCAGGAACACTCGATACTTGGAAACATAGGAAAGTTTTGCGAGCCGGTAGTGCGTCCTATGGAACTTGGCTGGCAGTCATGTGTCTCGCTGATTGCCGGTATGGCGGCAAAAGAGGTCGTTGTGTCAACAATGGGGGTGCTCTACGTTGGCGATGATGATGCAGATGCCCTTAGCGTGCGTCTCAAGACACCGTCACCACTCACGGGTAAAGCTCCGTTCACCACAGCGTCGGCAATAGCATTTCTCGTGTTTGTCTTGCTATATTTTCCATGCATTGCGACTCTTACGGCGACAGTCAGGGAAACCGGCAGCTGGCGCTATGGTCTTTTCTCCCTCGTCTACAATACCGTCCTTGCCTGGGTGCTCGCGGTCATCGCCTTCAACGTCGCAAACCTATTCGCCTAGAGATTCCACTGCTTTCATACTTAAAGGGTAATGTTTTCCGTTATAGTAATATGTTACGGAAAACATTCTTTTTTTGCCTCATATCGGGATGCTTAGGCATCACTGCTTCTGCTCAGTCGTTGACTTTTTCGGGCAATTCACTGAGAGTGCTTGAAGAGACTCCGGAGAAATCTACCGGACTCGAGAAGATATACGTGCTCTACTCTACGGAGGGAGTCACCGCTTCATATACTTCATCTGCGGGTAACCGCATCAATTGGCTTCAATACGGGAATCTTGGAGGAGGGCATGCTGAAGAAGTGTCTTCCACACAGGATGGCAACACAAGTACCCTCTCTTCCCTTGAAGGAGACAAAGGATATATCGTGGAAGATGGAGACAGACGATACTGTTTCTGGATCACCAATTATCTTCCTCACCGTCTAAAGCTTCAGTCTGCGGCTCCATCTTCCGACCAGGAATGTGGAGTATCCCTTATCAATGTTCAAGGGTCAGGCGATCCAATCAGATACTTCACCATCAACGGCATGCAGAAGACACTTAATCAAGAAATAACGATTGAGTACACGACGCAAGAATGGAACGACAATGCTTCCAATTTCCTTAATATAGATACGAAAAAGTCTTTCGAAAGCCTTCAACCGGAATATCGTCTTTCCCCTCCAAACTATTGCGCATCTACGTTTAAGATAACCGGCGACAAGTTTCTTAAAGCATGGAACTGGGAAGAATCTGTAGAGACCGTCACTGTAACCCCGGTTTCTGTAGATGCAAGGACATTTGCAATTTCGCAGAATATGGATGCCGGAGAGGGTGACAATAAACCGGAATCCGGCAGCAACCAGATTGGGAGCGGCGATACTGACGGCCTCGGTGGATCAGCACCATGTGAAATTCTTTTCGAGGCTTATGTCACTGATGGCGTAATTCACCACGAATGGCAACTTACGAGAGATGCATCTTTTGAGGAAATTGATTATCGTTTTACCCAACAGGATCTCGATTACACATTTCTTGAAGAGGGATCCCACTACCTCCGCTATATAGGCAGCAATGCTGATGGCAGCTGCGAATACGTAAGTGACACATATGAAGTGACGATAGGAGAGAGCGACCTCAAGATTCCCAATGCATTCTCGCCAAACGGTGATGGGGTCAACGATGAATGGAAAGTGGCATATAGGTCTCTTCTAAACTTCCAATGTTCTATATTCGATCGTCAAGGACATCAAGTATGCCATCTGACATCTCCCGAGCAAGGTTGGGATGGCAAGGTTGGCGGAAAGATAGTTGATTCAGGTGTCTTCTTCTATGTGATTGAGGCTACAGGAACCGACGGCAAGAAATACAAGAAGAGCGGAGACATAAATATAGTTAAATTTGTAGGCAACAAAGGAACATCTTCTCAGCCTGAGCAATAATGGCATACTATTTGTTATATTAGGGTATGTAAAAATGAAAAAGAAATATCTCTCCTTGTAGGGACGCACGGCTCGTGCGTCCTTTGATAATTGATTTATGCAAAATATGAATGAAATGATAAAGGCTGCGGACCGCATCGAGGTTTCAGGTGCGAGGGTCCATAACCTCAAGAATATAGATGTCACTATCCCTCACAATTCCCTAAGCGTAATAACGGGTCTGAGTGGTTGTGGGAAATCATCGTTGGCTTTCGACACTATCTTTGCCGAAGGTCAGCGGCGTTACATAGAGACTTTCTCTGCATATGCACGCAACCTGTTGGGAAGCATGGAGCGTCCCGATGTCGATAAGATTACTGGCCTCAACCCCGTAATCAGTATTGAACAAAAGACTACCAACAATAATCCCCGCTCAACTATTGGCACAACAACAGAAATATACGACTTTTTCCGCCTTCTCTTCGCGCGCCTGGGAGAACCGCGTAGCTACATAAGCGGCAAACCAATGGTGAAATACACCAAGGAAAAGATCGTTGAGATGGTCAGCAACACATTTGCTGACCGAAAGATCTATGTGCTTGCTCCTCTTGTGAGAAATCGAAAGGGTCATTATAAGGAGCTTTTCGAGAATCTCCGTAAGAAAGGTTATTTGAATGTGCGTGTCGACGGTGAATTAAAGGAGCTCGCTTTCGGTATGAAGACCGATCGCTACCGAAACCATGACATCGAGCTCGTGATCGACCGCATGAAGGTGAGAGAGAATGAGCAGGATCGACTGAAGAAGGCTGTGGAGGAGGCTCTTAAGCAGGGTGATAAGCAGATGATGGTGATTGACATGGAGTCAGGTAAGCTTCATCACTTTTCGCTGTTGCTTATGGATTCGGAAAACGGTCTTTCGTATCCCGAACCGGCACCGCATAATTTCTCGTTCAATTCCCCTCAGGGTGCTTGTCGTCGTTGTAAGGGATTAGGAGAGGTCAACATCGTAGACGTTGACAAGATAATACCGGATCGAAATAAATCCATATATGAAGGGGGTATCGTGCCGCTCGGAAAGTATAAGAACAGTATGGTCTTCATGCAGATCGAGGCCATATGCAAGCTATATGGAGCGACCCTCAAGACTCCAATAAAAAACCTTTCTGAAGAAGCTCTTGATGATATCCTCAACGGCACTGATGCACGCCTTGCTATCACAAGCATTCAGACTTATTCATATGAGTCAAGCTATGAAGGGTTGGTCAAGTACATAGAGGCTCAACAAAGTGACGATTTCGGAAGCGAGGCTAAGAAATGGAGTGAGCAGTTCTATACACGAACTGTATGTCCGGAATGTAATGGGCAACGTCTGAACAAAATCTCACTCCATTACTACATTGATGGCAAGAATATTGCCAATGTAGCTAATATGGATATTAAAGAACTTTACGAATGGACTCAGGGTCTTGAGGATCGTGTCGACAGTCAACGTCGTCTCGTTGCGGTGGAGATTATGAAGGAGATCCGCTCGAGATTGAAATTTCTTCTTGACGTGGGTCTCGACTATCTTTCCCTAAACCGTCCGAGTGCGTCGCTTTCAGGAGGAGAGAGCCAGCGTATTCGTCTTGCCACTCAGATTGGAAGTCAGCTCGTCAACGTGCTCTATATTCTTGACGAACCCTCTATCGGACTCCATCAGCGCGACAACGAACGCCTTATCAATAGCCTTAAGCAGCTGCGCGATAATGGCAACTCAATTATAGTGGTGGAGCATGACAAGGATATTATGAATGAGGCGGACTATATCGTTGACATTGGTCCCGGTGCAGGGCGTAAGGGCGGAAACGTCGTTTTTCAAGGTACTCCCGAGGAGATGAAGCAGACACATACCCTTACTGCCACCTATCTCAATGGTGAGAATTCTATCGAAATTCCGAAGGAAAGGAGGAAAGGTAACGGCAAGACTCTTACTATCAAAGGAGCGACAGGTCACAACCTTAAGGATGTGGATGTGGAGTTCCCGCTCGGTAAGTTCATTTGCGTGACGGGAGTATCGGGCTCAGGAAAATCAAGTCTTGTCAATGGTACACTGCAACCGATTCTGAGTCAGAAATTCTATCGCTCGAATACCCAGCCTCTTCCATACAAGTCTATCGAGGGTATTGAAAATGTCGACAAAATCGTCACTGTCGATCAGTCACCACTTGGACGCTCACCACGATCGAATCCCGCGACATACACTGGTGTATTTACGGATATCCGGAAGCTTTTCATGGAGCTACCGGAGTCGAAGATCCGCGGATATAAGCCGGGTCGTTTCTCCTTCAACGTAAGTGGCGGCCGATGCGAGACCTGCAAGGGAAACGGCTACCGAACTATTGAAATGAACTTCCTCCCTGACGTTCTCGTCCCTTGTGAGGAATGCCACGGCAAGAGGTATAATAGGGAGACTCTTGAGGTGCGCTATAAGGGCAAGTCTATCGCTGACGTTCTTGAGATGACAGTCAATCAAGCTGTTGAGTTTTTTGAGAATGTCCCGTCTATCCTCAAGAAGATAAAGGTACTTCAGGAAATCGGCCTCGGCTATATCAAGCTCGGTCAACCCTCAAGCACGCTTAGCGGAGGCGAGAACCAGCGCGTGAAACTCGCCACTGAGCTTGCAAAGAAAGATACAGGACGCACCCTCTTCGTGCTTGACGAACCCACTACCGGCCTTCATTTCCAGGACATCAAGGTGCTTCTTGGAGTCATCAACAAACTGGTGGACAAAGGAAACACCATGGTAGTCATAGAGCACAACCTTGACGTGATCAAGTCTGCAGACTGGCTCATTGAGATGGGTCCGGAAGGAGGTAAGGCCGGAGGTCAGCTTGTAGCCTGCGGCACTCCCGAGGAAATGTCACTTCTTGATACTCCAACCTCCCGATTCCTCCGCGACGAACTCTCTATTAATGATTAGCGATCATAGCTGATTTAAAAATATTAGAAAACGGTGCAGGCTCTCAAGGCTTGCACCGTTAAACATATATACAATATGCATTAGAATGAATCATTTGGAGATTGCTTCGTCAAGAATTTTCCTTACGTTGTCCAGTCCATGGATAAATCCGGAGTAACTTACAGAACCATCTTTACCGATCACGATATAGGAGGGATAACCGCTCAACGCGAATTTGCTCTTGATATCCTGAGCTTGAGCCTGAGAAAGACGCATATGTTCCCCTTCTATCGACTTTATCTTCTCTTCCCATGCTTTCTGCGGGGAAGTCTCGTCAGCAAGATACACGAATGCCACATTTTCCGCATAATCCTTCTTGACAGGTTGTATTTCAGTTATAGCGCTTAGGCAAGGCGAGCACCAGGTGCCCCAGATATCGATGTAGATCACCTTTCCCTTGAATTTCTCAGCGAGATCCTTCAGCACCTGATCGCCAGAGTTTTCAGGATTCATCTCTAAAATATTCGATTTGGCGCTTTCCAATACCTTTGCCATCGCGCTGTTCTGGTCCATGACATAGTCATAAAACATATCTGGCAGACGCTTACGGCAATTTGCAATATAACCGTCCGTAAGGATATTGCGGCGATCTATATGGTTGATATAGGCATTGGATGCGAAAAGTTGATTGATGATCGCCGACTTTTTGCCGTAACGTTTTTCAAAGTTTTCTATACCTTTGTCGATATCTTTTTCAAAGTTCCATTCTAAGTAGCTGTCCTCATATTTATTATGGAAAGCACTGATTATTGAATCATTATCTTCACGGAAACTGAATATTCCGTCTACAATGTCATTCTCGAAGGGTATATTCCAGGAATCATGACTCGACAAAGGATAGCCGCCTTCGTTAAGATCAAAGATCCAATTCAAATAATGAGACTTGACGTCGTTGTACTTTTTGAGTTCTCCGCTTTTCAGAAGATCAATCAGTTGTTCGGATTTTGCTCTATCCAATCCTTGAAGGTCAAGCGAGTCGCGATAATGCATGACTCTTCC
>JAIDSL010000018.1 GCA_029061255.1 Muribaculaceae bacterium | reverse complement strand
ATGCTGACGAGGCGTGAGCCGTCGGTGAATACAGCCTCTACCTGAAGGAGTGTGATCATGTCGGCGACTCCTTCCATTACCTGTTCCTTCTTGAGGACGTTGGCGGCATCGTGCATGACTTCTTCTACGGTCTTGCCTTCACGTGCGCCTTCGAGCGCGCAGGATGTGATGTAGGCAACTGATTCCGGGTAGTTGAGCTTGAGCCCCTTCTGCAGACGGCGTTCAGCTATCATGCCGAGAGTGAGGAGCGTAAGTTTGTCTTGCTCTTTTGGTGTTAGATGCATGGTGATTAATTTATGAGGTTAATATCCGTAATTGCTCAATATAGTATATACACATTTTATGCAAACGCGTCTATATTGTCAAAACAACTCATACTTCGTATTAGTTCAGGGCCTGGTGCTTTTTTTAAAAAAAGATTGTTTATTTTCTTGATAGTAATGAACCTTAATTTCTCCGCTTTGTTAAAAGGTCATAAACACTTTTTAATAAACTATAAAAAACACACAGCTATGTTTAAATCCACTATGATTGCCGGTGCCGGCGGATTTTTAGGCACCTGTCTTCGATTCCTTTCGGATAAGCTGGGAGCTGCCATATGCCATCTCTCTTTCCCGTTAGGAACGTTCATGGCCAATATGGTTGGCTGTATTATCATCGGTATGCTTTATGGCTATCTCAATAAGACCGGAAAACTGAGTAAGACTGCCAACCTCCTTTGGATCACAGGTTTCTGCGGCGGCCTGACTACATTCTCCTCTTTCTCTGACGATATGATCTCACTTCTTGAGAAAGGCGATGGCGGAATGTTCGTATTCTATATGGTGACGAGTCTTGTGTTCGGTATCGCAATGGTGGCTCTCGGAGCAGCATGCATCCGCAAACCGGCTCCTGAAACTCAAAATGCATAACCCTCTAAAAACTGAAAAATTATGATTATCCAATATATGCTTATAGCAGGGTTAGGCGGTTTTGCCGGCACCTGCGGTCGATACCTCACCGGCGTAGCCGGAAAGAAACTTTTCGGCGACAAGTATCCTGCCGGGACATTTGCTGTCAACGTGATAGGATGCTTCATCATCGGTATTTTTGTCGGTCTCTGGACCCGCCATGACATGAGCCCACTCGTCAACGCACTCTTGATCTCCGGTTTCTGCGGAGGTTTCACCACATTCTCATCATTCAGCCATGACAGCTTCGCGATGATCCAGAAGGGGCAATGGTTGAAATTCATCTGCTACATCGTGCCATCTGTGGCGCTCGGCCTTCTGATGGTATGGCTCGGCATCAAATGCGTAGCCTGATAGGATTCTCATATAGATCCAAATAAAAACACCCGTTTCTGTTCAGGAGAAAGAACAGAAACGGTTGTTTTTGATACGCGGACGCACGAGCCGTGCGTCCCTACCTGGTCATGTCGGCAAGGGCGGGCATTTTGGCTGCTCTCCAGGCGAGGAGGATGGCTATGGTGGTGACGGCTACAAAGGCAATGGCTGTGGAGTGGAACATGTCGCCAAGGCCCACGAGAGGCGACACTACAGCTGCGAATACATATTTGACTACGCTCAGGATTGCGGATGCCGTCCCTGCCTCCTGCCTTCCTACCTCCATTGAGAGTGTGTTGGCGCTTGAGAAGATCATGCCGGAGAAAAGGAGCATGGGGATGGCGAAGATCTCATACATCAGGAATGGAGATTTATTCCACATCACGAAGGCTTCAGCCACGGCAAACACGAACATCCCTATGCAACCAACTACCATGGCTTGCTTCATGACCTTGAATCGGGGAGCAAGGTAAGATCCAAGCCCCATGGCAAGTGCATTGGCTCCGAAAATGAACCCGAATTGAGTGGCGGAGAAGCCGTAGTGGGTCTGGATGATGAATGGCGCAGAGGCTATGTAGGCATAAAGGAGGCCGATAGCCACCGCCTTGATTGTGACGTAGATCATAAACCTGCCGTTGAGGAAAAGGGACTTGTATGCCTTGATGTAGTCGCTGAAACTCGTGGCGTGCAGGCGTCGAGCCGATGGTAGGGTCTCGGTGTAATGTGTAGTCCAGAAAGTCATGATCACTCCGATTGCGAGCAGCACGATGAAAATTCCTTTCCAACCGACACTATCTGCCATGAATCCGCCGACTACGGGCCCGAGTGCTGGAGCGATACCGTTGATTGCTCCTACTATAGCCATCAGTTTGGCGAGTTGACGACCCATATAGACATCGGCGGGGATTGAAGTGGAAAGCACCATGGCTCCGCCGGCTCCGAGCCCCTGAAACAGACGACATCCAATGAAGAATGTGATGCTTTTGGACAAGAGGGAGAGTCCGGTAGCGATAACGAATATGATCAGTGATACTATCAGAACCGGTTTCCTGCCATATCGGTCGCTTGACGAACCCCAAAGCACCGATCCGATCCCCATTCCGATCATTGCCATCGAGATTCCCATCTGGGTCATGGATGGAGTGGTGTGGAATTCCCTCATCATGGAAGGAATTGTAGGGAGATACATGTCGTTGACGAGCGACGAGAATGCGCCTATCAATGCGATGAAAGCGACGAAAATGCCGTAATGTTTAGGCGCAGGGGAGAGGACCGGAGCGGTCGGTTTTGGGGTGGAATCGGTAGGCATATCAATAGAGGATTTTATAATAGCCCGGATGTTGAATACCGGGCTATTATATTTAGTGAGTATTGGGTTATTTCAGGGTGAGGCCGTCGCGGAAGGCGTTGCCGACGCGGGAGCCAAGGCGGATGTAGCCGTTGTGGATGGGGTCGAAGGTTATGAGCTCCATCTTCTCCGCGTCTGGGCGGCCGTCTTCGGCAAGGTAGCTCTCGTCGCAATGAATGCTGAGGATCTCAGCTACCATATAGAATCCTGTCTCGGATTCGTTTATCTTTTCCTTTATGCGGCATTCCATCGTCATTGGGAAGCAGTCGAAGATGGGAGCGTCGACATTCTCCGCCTTTGAGGATTTCCATCCGGTCTTTGACATCTTCTCGGGGTCTTTGCGTCCGCTCACTACGCCTACGAAGTCGGAGGCTACGAGAGTGTCGACCGTGGCAAATGCTACTGTGAACTCTCCGTTGCGGTTGAGATTGTCGGTGGTGGCGTGAGAGCCGAGGGAGATGAATATCTCATGGGCATCCCACTGTCCGCCCCATGCGGCGTTCATGGCATTTGGGGTTCCGTCGGCGTTGTATGTGCCGATGATTAGTACGGGCTGGGGGAGGAGCCAGGCTGCGGGTTTGAAGGTTTTCATTGTCTGGGTTTAGAGGTTTAGGTTGTTTAGGAAGTTTAAAAGGTTTAAGGAGATTAATAGTGTAAAGGGCCATGCACGTCGCAAACGCACCACGCATAACGCGCTACGTACAACGCTCTACGCACCATCAGCCTTCGGTATGGAAGTTGGTGAATTTGCCGTATTCCTGTGCCGGTATTTCTGCTTTGGCGGCATTGATGGCTTTGATTAGGAATGCCATGTTGCGGCCGAGGTTGCGCATGGTCTGAAGCCCTTCGAGGTCTGCCTCTACGTCTTCTGCAGTAAAGCCGTGCACTTCGTTCCAGTATGTGCTTGAGACTACGGGCATGGAGCAGATGGTGAAATACTTGTTGATCTCGTCGAAAGCCGATGTGGATCCGGCGCGGCGCGACGAAACTACTGCTGCCCCGACCTTCATGGCCTTGCTGAATACGCCCGATGTGCTATAGAAGAGTCTGTCGAGGAATGCGAGAAGCTGACCGTTTGCTCCGGCGTAATATACGGGAGAGCCTACGAGAAGGCCGTCGGCTTCGGCAAACTTAGGAGCGGTCTCATTTACGAGGTCGTTGAATACGCAGCGGCCATGTTCGCGGCAGAATCCGCAACCGATACAGCCGCGTATGTCTTTCGTGCCTACGTTGACGCGTTCCGTCTCGATGCCGCAGGAGTTGAGGGTCTCCTCCACTTCGCGGAGGGCGCGGTCGGTGCAGCCTTTGGGGTGGGGGCTGCCGTTGATTACAAGTACTTTCATGTTCCGGTAGTTTTTAACAATGATGTCTTTTGCTAATATCAACACCTGAGGCGGTGTTGGGGTTTATAAAAAAGGATGTGCCCGGGTGGACACATCCTTAAGTTGATTTTTTAGAAATAAAATGTTTTTACTTGTTGCAGTTGCAGCCGCATCCGACTTTGCTCCTTACCTCCTGCTTGAAGGCCTCGAATTGCGGGGCGAACTGTGCGAAGAGGGGATTGTCGGAGTTCTTTTTGATTACGTGGTGCATGAAGCGCATGGCAAGAACGAACTCCTTCGCATGTTTGTCTTTGGCGAAGCCAAGAGCCTTGGCGTTTTCAACCATGGCGGCGATGTCGTGATGGCCACCGAAGTTGAAGTTGAGCACCTCGGCCATCTTTCCGTCTTTGGCCTCGATCATGTTGACGAAATAAGATTTCTTTTCTTTTTCCATAATTCCTGTGTGTTTTTTTGATAATTATTTTGGGAAAGTGGGGTATTGCCCCGCTTTCTGTAATTATAACGCTTTCGCTAAACACCCAGATTATTAAGGAAGTATAAAGAAAATTAGAATAATAAAAAAATCGGGTGGATTGATTCAGTAAAGGAAGCCGAAGAGCCAGAGGGGAATCTTATTGCCGAGTCCTACGGGAATATCGTCGGCAGCAATAAAACTGTCTGGTATATCCTTTATCTGAGCGAAACCTTTCCTTGCTCCTCCTACTTCAAACAGGTAGCGTCGGTCTACCAACAAATCCCCTTCTTTCGGGTAGGCCGTCTCATGTGAATGGGCCATCATGGAGGCGAGGAATGTCTCGCGAAGCTTTCCTTTATCGGCCTGTCCGAGGGCGTTTATGATGGAAGGATTGTCGAAAATCACCTTTTGAGGTTTTGCCATCGACTTGGGATTGCGTTCTCCGTTGAAGTATAACAGACGCAATATCTGTGAACGCTCAAGCAAAGAAAGGATTTTTATAAGCTGATTCGGTGTCACCCCTAACATTTCCGATGTCAGTTTTGCATTAAGTGGTGATGGGGTCTGGGTGGCTATGATTGTAAGCAGATGTTTTGCTTTCAATAAAGTGGCGTATTCCACGTTGTCGACTGCCGGAATATCGTAGTCGATAACGCTTGTAATCATATTATTGACCCTTATGAGATAGTCGGTTTCTGTTTCCGTAGTATAGAAAGGATAGAAACCATGTCTAAGATATTTATGGAAGAGCGGGAGCACATCAATTCGGGCCGATATTTCCGAGGCAATACGCATATGGTCGTATAGTATTTCCTGCAGACTGTGTGGTTGGAAGGTCAATCCTTGGAATTCAAGAAACTCGCGGAAAGAGAGACCACGCATATCATATAGCAGGCAACGTCGAGATAGATCGGCGATGGAATGGTCGATGATCAGCAGGGAACTTCCGGTGAATGCAACCTTGATATTGGGAAAGAAATCATATAGATTCTTCATTTGACGTTCCCATCCGGGCAATCGATGCACTTCGTCGATGAAGAGATGGGTTATGCCTTCCGCTTCTGCCATGTCACCGAGATCCGAAAGGGTATGACTTGCAAACCATATGTCGTCAAGAGAGACATAAAGGGCCTTCGACGTGTCGGGGAATGAAAGTTTGATGCGTTGAAGAAGAAGCGTTGTCTTGCCTACTCCGCGTGCACCTTTTATTCCTACGAGTCGTGTGTCCCACGATATTCTGTGATAGATTTCCCGTATGTGCTTTGTCGAAGTAAGTTTCAGAAGACGAAGATATTTGCGTTTGAGGGTTTCCATAAGTCAGATTTTTTAGACTGCAAAGATAATAAAAAAATAATTATTGCAATAATCATTTTGCGAAAATCATCATTGCAATAATCATATTATGAAAACCATCATTGAAATAATTACTGTGCGGTAGTCCTTACGGTGGGAAAAGATATTACATATCGTCAAGATTGAGACCTTTTCACTGACAGAATAGCCGTTTAATTGGCTTATGGTTCTTTCTCTGGTAGGGCACGGCAGAATGGGCGAAGAAATATCTTTATTCACCGCAAATTTGCGGTGAATACTTGCTTCTTTCGCCGCAAATTATTAATTTTGCGCTATGGGAAGATTACAGAGATACAGCGCCTATATATGGGAGAGGCCGGATTGGCCTGATTTTAGATGGGATGCCGAGACATTGCTCGAACCAATGAGTCGGCTCAGCCATTTTCACGCATAGTCCTAAGGGTGCTTTTATAATAGTCCCGTCATATACAAGGGTAGATATACGAGTCCGTCCTTTATCTCCAGATCTTTGGAATGAAGTACGTATGACTGTCCAAGATATTTATGAAATTTCTTATCGTATTTCTCAAGAGATGTCAGAGTATAGCGGGAAGAGGATTTCACCTCAATAGGGCAGATGTTGTGGCGACTCGTCACTGTCTCCTTGCGTATCAGGAAGTCAACAGCTCTTGCCGATACGCCTCGCCCCGTCAACAAGCAAAGCCGATTTGCCTTGCCATTGCTCTTTCCACTGCAGTATCTTGTTGTAGATCTTTCTTTTCATAATTTATCACCACATTTTCAAGCATTCTTATAGTAGTCTAACACCACATTTTCAAGGCGATTCAGTAGATGTCTACACCACCTTTTCAAGCACAAAGGTAATGAATTTATGTTGGTCTGCCAAATTTAATTTGTAAAAACTACGAATGCTCGACCTACACCTTGGATGGCTGAGGTGAGGTCGGCTATGAAGAGCGACTTCTGAGCTGGGAAAAATGCCACATTTCGGAGATAGTGAATCCTGTCTGGTCTTCCAATGTCGGATTCTTGACATCCCAATATGGGAGGAAGAATATTATGCCGATCGTTTTATGATCCATTTGTATCGCGGTATTTATTGATTGTAGTGTTTTAAGCCTCTTCTGTTTATAAATAATAAAAAAGGTCCAAAGATTTAGTGGGTCAAGTGGATTTGTGTAGGATTATATTTCACGCCTACGTTTTTTTATTTAAGATTGTTTCGGCAGTATGTACATTTTCCTATGATTGTGGGAAACGACAGAAGGGCTTAAGGAAAGAATTTATCATTGTGTCTTTATAATAAAAATTGGTTATAATACGTTCTATAACAAGAGAATCATTTAATGATAATTATTGAAATATGAACGCAACCATATCTATGGATGGACTTTGGACAATTGTTGATTCCCTGTCCACAAAAAATAAGAAATGGCTCGTTGATAAGTTGTTGGTGTCCTTGTCGGCGTCAAATGAGTCTAAAGAGAATGCGATACTTGCTGGAATAGCCCGGTCTGCAAAGGAGGCAAAAGAAGGAAAAACGATGCCTTTAGATACATTATGGGAGCAACTATAGTTTTCGATTATACTCCAGAATTTCTGAAATAGAGGGAGAGCCCGCGTAATTTCACTTTCGGTAGTGATAGATGAGGAAAAGTCAAAGATGACATTTTTGTATGTCTATGACAAAAGAGATATGGCTAACGTTTCAGACAATAAGATAAAGCAAATCATATCGGACAATGGTTTGTCTGTAGGTTAAAAGCAAATCAAGGATGTGTCGGATGAGGATACATCTTTGATTGTGTTTTGAAAACCTTTGTAGTTATTTGTTTAGGCAATCATAGCCGTCGTAGCCGATGGCCTTGGATTTCAGCCAGGGAACGAGGGGCGGAAGTCTATATCTACTGAGTCTGCTCAGAGTACCAGCGAGGCGCGTCCTGCTGGAATGCCTGTTTCTCAGATGTCGGGAACGGGTATTTGTATAGGAGATGCGTATGTTGACTTACCGACCAAGTAATCAGGGAACTCAGCGCAACGAGCACCGATTTTTTTCTTTGAGAAGTCGACGTATACTTTTTCAGACACGGGGAAATCATCTTCCCGCTTTAAGATGAATCGCACTAATTCCTCAAAATATTCTTTTTCCGGGCCCTCGGATATTTTGTCGATATTGTCTAAGATATATGAATCATGGTTAGCAAGCGAGCGAGCAAAAAGTCCGTAGTCATCTTTGCTGGCAGTTTGCAAGTTGTAGTATTTTGCAACTTTTTCTACTGCTATATCATACATATTGACTTCGTCTAATGGATCAACGAGTACTGGCACGATTGTACCCCTGTCAAAGTCCTCTTCAAATCTTTTGACCTCAGGTTGGATTTTCGTTACATAGCGGTCCTGTTTCGGATCGTCAATTAAATCATCATTAAGTAGGCTCATAGTTTTATTAATTTTTATCGTCACTTATATATAACAAAGAATATATGAAACAGAAGTGATTATTGCAATACAGGATGTTCACTGACTATTCCTTGGATGGCCGAGGTGAGGTCGCCGATGAAAAGCGACTTCTGGGCCGGGAAGAAAGCGACGTTGCGGTAAACCCTCGAATATATCTCGTAGTCCTTTTCATGATCGGCACTGAAGAATGCGTAGGTGTCACGTATCGTTTCGGGTGTCACCCAGTTGAGGTCATCGAGGGTGACGGTAGGGTTTATGACTATCTTCTTTTGACGTTTGTATGCCATAAGGATAGTGGCGGTGTTCCCTATGCCGATTACCCATTCTGGACGCTCTTTTCTTATTACCTCCCTTATAAATTCCTTTGGGTCTTTATTATAGAAGTCATTGCTCGAATAGACCTTATCGCCAATCTTCAGGCATTCGTCTTCCTCAAACATTTCAGAGATAATGAATCCTGTCTGGTCTTCCAATGTCGGATTCTTGGCATCCCAATAAGGAAGGAAGAATATTATGCCGTTTGTATTATGATCCATTTGTATCGCGGTATTTATTGATTGTAGTGTTTTAAGCCTCTTTTGTCTATAAATAATAAAAAAGGTCCAAAAATTTAGTCGCTTATGAAGATTTAACATTTACTCAGCTTTCAGTAACTATTCAGCGAATATCTTGTAAGGCCTCACACGGATGGCACACGGAACTTTTTATTCTTATAGACTCGACTTTTCTCTAAAAACCTCACGCAGAGGCCGCAAAGGCGCAAAGGGCAAGTCAACGATGAACTATAAACGATCAACAACCATTATTTGCTTCGTGACTCGGTTGTGGCGAGTCCGCAGAGTGATCGGCCTACTTCGTATCGTCCGGAGAACGCAGAGAAGGCTACGCATTTTAGATACGTGAGTATTTTATATCAATGGATGAGAACAAGCGAAACTTGAATCATCTTATTTAAGCATCAGAATCAGAGGAAGAGTCAGTTGCTGAGTCCAAATTCATTTCGGCAACGATTTTCTTTAGAATATTGAGTTTTACGTTATCGGCTTCTGATTTGTCATACGCATAGATTAGATACAGGCAACCATTGCGTTCCACCATGTCGAACGTAATTATTCTCGCTCCTCCAGACTTCCCTTTCCCTTTAGATGCTATGGCCATCCGCACTTTGCGATAGCCATCTCCCAAGTCGATGCCTAAATGAGGATCTTTTTCCAATTCATCCAATAAATCATTATAATCCTTCTTGAAACTGCGGTAACGTTTGGCTAACGGTTTCACACACTTCCGGAATATTTCAGTTGCCTTGATTTCCATCAGAATTCTATGTCTCTTGCATTTGGAAGATTTACTTTCCCTTCTATATGAGCTTTTACTTCTTCCATTGAAGCCCTTAAGTCCCTTTCGATGATGGTGTCATCGTCGGTTATCGGGACAATCTTGAAATTCCCGACTCTTGATGTGAGCATAACTGTCTGTCCCTTTCTGGCAGCCGTCAGAATCTTTGTCTGATTTGCCCTAAAATCTCTTGCCGATACTACTTGCATAATCATTTTGTTTTACATATACAACAAAATAAGATACCATTTTGGTACTCAAATTAACATGAATTAACAAAAGACTATTAGTGGAAACGCGGAACTTTTTTCTCCCGTGGCTGAGTGGGAACGAGTTCTATCTGACTTCATTGATTATACCCTGGATGGCTGAGTTGAGGTCGCCGATGATAAGCGACTTCTGAGCAGGAAAGAAAGCGACATTTCAGAGATAATGAATCCTGTCTGGTCTTCCAATGTCGGATTCTTGACATCCCAATATGGGAGGAAGAATATTATGCCGATCGTTTTATGATCCATTTGTATCGCGGTATTTATTGATTATAGTGTTTTAAGCCTCTTCTGTTTATAAATAACTTAACTTTCGCCTGCTCTAAAAATCTCACGCAGAGAGCGCAAAGGCGCAGAGTTTCAGTTCTTTTGGAAGCTTCGCGTCGCGGTTGTGGCAAGCACGCTGAGATCACGGGCTGCTCCGCATCGCCCGGAGCCCGCAGAGGACAAGCGCAGTTCCTGCGCTAAGGGATTACGAATCCTTGCCCTTTAAGCCCACATAGACTTACGCTGAATAGTTACATCAAGGGTAAGGATTGTTAAAGTCGGTTTCTGCGCTAAATTTTATGCATTCTTTTAGTATATATATGTATAATCAGTAACACTAAAAGAAAAAGATGAAACAGAAAGTAATAATTTTCACCGGACTGCATCACTTTAAGCCAATAGGTAAGACCACTCCTAAAGGCTATTATGATGAGGAGGCACTTAAAGAAGTCGTAAATAAGTGGTTCAAATCAGATAAGTTTGATGTTCATGTCATCGACTTTCCAAAATGTCGATGTTTCTACAACTTTGAGCAAATATGGAAAGAGGTTAGACTTCCTATATTGATCGGCTATAGAGACGGTGCCAACTACATTGAGCCGATCAAAAACTTCAAACGAAAATATCTCATCTCTCCTTCAGTCTATACCGATAGTTTCGATGAATCTAAAGAGATAGATGAATATGATGAAGAAAACACCATCTGTCTTTTGGGAGGTGATGAAAAGAGTGTAAAGAATGCCCATCTTTATGAATCGCGCTATCCTTATACTCATTACGACCTTGCGGACGGTAAGTTGGATCTATGCAACGGAATAGACATTGCGATGATACTTGAGACAATGAGAATTATTGCGAAACGTTAGCTACAGGTTAAAGGGTTGGGAGGTTAGGTCAGTCTGATACTTCCCACCTTTTCTCTGACCGCAGAGGTTGACTGGCATTTTGGAGCAGAAATAATTCAGTAAAGGAAGCCGAAGAGCCAGAGGGGGATTTTGTTGCCGAGTCCTACGGGAATATCGTCGGCAGCAATAAAACTGTCGGGTATATCCTTTATCTGAGCGAAACTTTTCCTTGCTCCTCCCACTTCAAACAGGTAGCGTCGGTCTACCAACAGGTCTCCTTCTTTCGGGTAGGCCGTCTCATGTGAATGGGCCATCATGGAGGCGAGGAATGTCTCGCGAAGCTTTCCTTTATC
>JAIDSL010000179.1 GCA_029061255.1 Muribaculaceae bacterium | reverse complement strand
CCTTATATATGATCACAATCTCGGGAGCCCTCTTTCCTGCTAAAGCAGATGATTCCAGCGGATGGTTTCTCGATTCTATTCCTCATAGCTGGAATTATCAATCAGCATATACCCAAAAACTGCCCACTGAAGACGCATGGTGGAAAACTTTCGGCGACAATACTCTCGATTCATTAATCGATATGGCTGAAAAGGAAAATTATAACCTCTCTGCAGCCCTTGCAAGGATTGAAATGGCTAAGAAGACGCTCGACGCTGCCAAATCCGCATACTTTCCTACTATTAATCTGTCAGCAGGTTGGTCAAAAGGACAGTCTTCTGGTGCATCAGGTCCGGTTGTTGCAAAATCATCTCCCTACGACTATTTTTCACTCGGAGCATCAATGCAATGGGAAATAGACCTCTTCGGCAAAATCACACAGAATGTAAAAGCTAACAAAGCTGCTTTCAACTCCACAAGAGCTGAATACGATGGCGTGATGGTAAGCCTCGCTGCAAATGTCGCTAAAGCCTATATTAATCTCCGCACATATCAAAATGAACTTCAAGTGGCAAATAGTCACCTCGAAGAGCAAGAGAAAGTTTTGAAATTGGTGGAAGCTCGTTTTCACGCCGGCCTTGCAAGTGGGCTTGAAGTTTCGCAATCCCGCACTGTCGTAGCATCCACCAAAGCATCCATTCCTCCGCTTGAGGCAATGATTGAATCTACAATAAATTCCATAGGGCTTTTGGTAGCAAAATATCCTGAAGAAATCAGCTCATGGCTCTCAACTCCCGCTCCTATGCCAAATGTTGTCTATGGTGCCAACCTCGGTGTGCCTGCCGACCTGCTCCGCAGACGTCCCGACATTGTCCAAGCTGAATATCAACTCGCACAATATGCTGCTCAGGTGGGTATTGCAAAAAAAGATTTCCTCCCTTCGCTATCTTTGACCGGATCAATCGGCACTCAAGCCCACGATGCTAAAAACCTCTTCGGTGACCACAGTATGTATTGGGAAGTGAATCCGACCCTTAGTTGGACTCTATTTGATGGACTTGCCCGAAATTATAAGACGTCTGAAGCCAAAGCTGCTCTTGAAGCCGCAGTTGATTCTTACAATTATACTGTGATGAATGCTGTAATTGAGGTCTCAAATGCAACCACTACTTTCAAATCGACCATGAAAGCAATCGAATTGACGGAAGATGTAATTACCAACAGCAAAGAATCCCTTGATCTCGCCATGGATCGCTATAAAAAAGGGCTCTCACCATTCAATAATGTTGTCGATGCACAGATAAGCTACCTGACCAACCAAGACTCAAAGATCACAGCGCAAGGCAAAGCCCTCACTGCCGTAGTAAATCTTTACGAAGCCCTTGGAGGCGGCTGGAACTATTAAAATTGAGTATCAGCAAAAATGATTTCGATTGAAATTCAGCAATCATCCATTATGAATTATGCATTTTGAATTATGCATTAACAATTAATATTATTTTCCCTAAATATTAGAATTATGAAAAACTTATATCTCATACTTTCAGCCGGATGCATTCTTTTATCTGTCTCATCATGTAAAAAAAACTCAAAAGAAACCGATACTAAAGATGTTCCCGAAATCTCAGTGGCCACCCCTATAGTTGATTCTATCGTTCTTCATAAGACATATCCCGGACTCCTTGGAGCATCCGATCATGCCGACATAGTAGCAAGGGTCAACGGCACACTCCAGTCGATAAACTATCAAGGTGGCGCATACGTCAAAAAGGGGACTGTTCTCTTTACGATTGAATCCAATAAATACCGCGACGCTGTGCAGCAAGCACAAGCTTCTCTCGCCACAGCAAAAAGCCAACTTGAATATGCAACCAAAAACTATCAGGCTCTGAGTGAAGCCTTGCAAAGCGACGCAGTTTCCCAAATTGAAGTGATTCAAGCCAAGGCATCCATGGAGCAAGCGGCTGCTTCTGTCAAGAATGCTGAGGCAGTCCTTAGCCAGGCAAACCTTAATCTATCTTACTGCACCGTCAGGGCTCCGATCGACGGGTTTGTTGCATCCAACATACCCAATGTGGGTGAATATATTAGTGGAGAAGGGGCTCCCGTGAAACTTACCCACATATACGATAATAAAAATATGACAGCCGTATTTAATATTGAGGATGCACAGTATGAAGAAATGATCGGTCAAAACGGTGGCATGGAGCATTCTCTTTATCGTAACGTGCCAATTAAATTCGCTCAACCTCTACCCCACTCTTACACTGCAGACCTCACATATCAGTCTCCATCTATCAATTCCTCTACCGGTACTCTTCAATTGAAAGGATCTATCATAAATATTGACAATGAATTGAAAGATGGTATGTATATTACCGTTGAACTCCCATACGGAGTAAATCCCAAAGCTATATTAATCAAAGATGCATCAATAGGAACCGACCAGCTTGGAAAATACGTTTATGTAGTCAACGATTCCAATAAAGTTGTCTACACCCCTATCAAAATCGGCGAACTTTACCAAGACTCACTCCGGGTTGTCAACGAAGGACTCAATCCTACCGACCTCTACGTCACCGAAGCCCTCCTCTCCGTCCGCAACGGCATGACCGTCAAACCCAACCCCACCAAATAACCAGTGACTTTCCAGAGTGTGAATTATGAATTATGAATTATGCATTATGAATTAAAAAAAAGATTATGTTCTCAAAATTCTTCATAGATCGACCGATTTTTGCTACCGTCATTGCCGTCCTGATGGTACTCGCCGGCGCAATGTGCTACTTTACCCTTCCCGTAGCGCAATATCCTGATATCACTCCTCCCACTGTAATGGTCAACGCAAATTATCCGGGAGCCTCGGCTTCCACAGTTGCCCAGACTGTCGGAGTCCCCATTGAGCAGCAAGTCAACGGCGTGGAAGGTATGCTCTACATGAGCAGTAACTCAGGCTCTGATGGCAGCTATAGCCTTACTATAACTTTTGAAAACGGCACTGACCTTGATCAGGCAGCCGTAGAAGTGCAAAACCGCATCTCGATGATCAGTGCTACTCTTCCTTCTGAAGTTGCACAGCAAGGTGTAAGCGTCAATAAGGAATCAAGCAACCAGCTGATGTTCGTTTCGCTGACTGCTGATGATTCCAAAAGATATGATGCACTTTATCTCACCAACTATGCCCAGCTAAACCTCGTGAATCCACTCAGCCGCATTGATGGCGTTGGTGGCGTTCAGGCTTTTGGTGGCGGAGAATACAGCATGCGCATTTGGCTTGATCCGGAAGCCCTGCGCATAAGGAATCTTACCCCGGCTGACGTCTCAAGCGCTATACAATCGCAGAATATGGAAGTAAGCGCCGGCTCAATAGGTCAACCGCCGCTCAACGAAAACAACGCTTTTGAATATACTCTCGTGAGCCATGGCCGCCTCACCACTCCCGAAGAATTTGGCAATATCGTGATCAAGACTGACGGCACTGACATGCTCCGTCTCCGAGATGTTGCTAAAATCGACTTAGGGTCTGAAAGCTACTCCAACACCTCAACTATCAATGGCAAGCCGGCTTGCGCCATAGGTATTAATCAGCTTCCTGGTGCTAATGCGCTTGATGTAGCCAAGGCTGTCACGGCAGAACTCAATAGGCTCCAACAATATCTCCCCGACGGTGTGCATCTCAACGTCATCATGAATCAGACCACCTATGTCAAGGAGTCTGTCGATGATCTCTTCGTGACCTTCCTCCTTACCTCTCTTATCGTGATGGTTGTCATACTCATTTTCCTGCAAAACTGGAGGGCGGTGGTTATTCCGATGATTACAATCCCTGTTTCTTTGATAGCCACGTTTGCTGTGATGAAACTTATGGGGTTCTCTCTCAATACTCTCTCGCTGTTTGGCCTTGTGCTTGCCATCGCAATCGTAGTCGATGACGCCATTGTTGTCGTGGAAGACTGTTCCCGTCTTGTCGATACTGGAGAAATGACACGTCACCAGGCAGCCACTAAGGCTATGCAGGAACTTACCGGACCGGTTGTAGGCGAAGTGCTTGTCCTCCTGTCGGTATTCATACCTACAGCCTTTGTTTCCGGCATCACTGGCCAGCTTTATAAACAATTCGCTCTCACCATTGCAGTTTCAACTGCCTTCTCCGGTTTCAATGCCCTTACTCTCACTCCGGCTCTGTGTGCTCTTTTCCTTACCCCAAGAAAACAGTCAAATTTCTTTATCTATCGATGGTTTAATGCCGGATGGACTAAGGTCGAGAACCTTTACAACAAGATGGTAGGGAAAATGCTCAACCATGCTACTGCGTCGCTTCTCGTGTTCCTTGTGCTTGCAGGCCTCGCTTTCTGGGGATTCGTCAAATGGCCTACCAGCTACATTCCCTCAGAAGATATGGGCTACTTCATGACTTCCGTACAACTTCCTACCAGTGCATCTCTCGAACGAACCGAGAAAATCACGAATGCCCTTGCTGCTGACATCAAGGAGTTGCCACAGGTGAAAGATGTGATGACAATCTCAGGATTCTCAATGATGGGTGGCGGAGCCGCTTCCAATGGAGCAACCATCATGGTGATGCTTGAGCCATGGAAAGAACGCGGAAAGAAAGGATCTGTAGATAAGGTCATTGCAAAGGTCGACGAGATATCTGCAAAATATCAAGGAGCGATGATATTCTCTGTCAATCCTCCGGCAATTCCGGGACTCGGCATGTCTTCTGGACTCGAAATAAATCTTCTCGACATCAATTCTCTTGGTCCGACAGAAATGCTAAAGGCCATTGATGCTCTTCGCGAGGCAGTTGCAAAAGACCCCCGTCTCGCCTCCCTCACTTCAATGTATCAAGGAGTTGTTCCGCAATATCAGCTTAATATCGACCGCGACAAGGCCAAGACCCAAGGATTGGCGATGGCTGATATCTTCAACACGCTCAGTGGCTACCTCGGAGGCAACTATGTGAATGATTTCGTAGAGTTCGACCGCGTCTTCCAAGTCCGTATGCAAGGGGATCAGGCCGCTCGTGACAATATCAACGATGTGCTTCGTCTTTCTGTAAGAAATTCTCAAGGTGAGATGGTCCCATTCTCTTCATTCACCACCATCGAACCCGTTATGGGACAGTCTTCTATCAACCGATATAATATGTATCAGTCAGCATCTGTGACAGTCACCCCAGCAAAAGGAGTTTCATCATCTGAAGGCATCGAGGCTATGGAGCAACTCGTGCAGTCAACTCTCGGCAAGAACTACTCATATGCTTGGACGGGCATAGCGTATCAGGAAACCCAATCTGGGACTACAATTACATTCGTCTTCATATTCGCAATCATCATGACCATCCTCGTGCTTGCGGCGCAATATGAAAGCTGGACCGACCCGATAGCTGTGATCCTGGCAACTCCGGTTGCAATTCTCGGTACGATACTTGGATGTATATGTATGAGCCAGTCAATCAGTGTCTACACCCAGATTGGATTGATTTTGTTGATAGGCATGTCAGCTAAGAATGCCATCTTGATTGTGGAATATGCAATGGACTTCCGCAAGAGCGGAAAATCCATCAAGCAGTCTGCCCACGATGCAGGAGTAATCCGTTTCCGGCCTATTATGATGACAGCTCTCGCATTCGTCTTTGGCGTAATGCCTATGATGTTCGCTACCGGAGCAGGAGCCAACAGCCGAATCGAACTCGGCACAGCCGTAGTCTTCGGCATGGCAATGAATGCTTTCATCGGCACACTCTTCGTCCCCAACTTCTGGGAATTCATGCAGCGCATCAACGAAAAGTACCTCTCCGGCCTCTTCAAAGACCCGGCTCCCACCAAATCCAATGCACCCTCTAATTCAGATACCATCTAATTAGATTATCCCCAATATATTGTAGGGACGCACGGCTCGTGCGTCCTTTTTTTATATCACTTTTTTGTCTTTATTTATCACTTATTAGTCGGCATAAACACAAAAAACACTGCCCCGACAAGGCAAAGAAACGCCGCTACATGATTCCAATGCAGCTTCTCCCCAGACAAGAAAAATACAGATATAATAGTGAATACTGTCAATGTGATCACCTCCTGCACCACTTTAAGCTGCATCATCGAAAATGGCCCACCATTCTCTACGTATCCCATTCTGTTGGCTGGAATCATAAAGCAGTATTCAAGCAGCGCAATTCCCCACGAAAAGAGAATCACTGCGAAAAGAGGCCAGCTTTTTGTCCATCCCAACGACTGCATCTTCAAATGGCCATACCATGCCATCGTCATAAAAACATTCGATATAATAAGCAATACAACCGTCAATAAAGTCGTTTTCATAATATTTTGGATTTTTATGGCGCAAAATTACTCAAAAATCCCGAATAATCATTAATCTTAGTTTGTTATATTATTATATTTTCAGGAAAGATAAAAAATAATCTACTATAAATTATGCTATCAAGCGGAAAACTCGGGTTCTGGGGTCTTACAGCCCTCGTATTCGGACTTATGGTGGGAACCGGCATCTACAACCTCCCACAGAATATGGCTCATGTCGCCAATCCCGGCGCAGTGTGGCTGTCGTGGCTGGTCACTTCGATGGGCATTCTCCCTCTTGTGATTGCCTTCAAATGGCTCAGCGACCGCTATCCGCAATATAATGCAGGAATCTACCAGTACGCCCTCGCGGGATTCGGACGATTCGCGGGGTTCAACATCGCGTGGGGCTACTGGCTCTGCACTGCATTCTCAAACATTGCATATGCAGTGATGCTCAATGACTCCATTGGTGCCTTTTTTCCGACTCTTCTACAGCATGGTTGGCAAATGGTGGCTTTTGGAAGTGTATTTATTTGGATCATGTTCTTCATAGTGTCGCGTGGCATAAAGACAGCAAAGTTTGTCAACAATCTGCTTGCTGCTGTCAAGGTCCTGATGCTCATATTTATCATCTCCATCCTAATTATCTTCTTCAAGGCTCGTCTATATGAGACTGACGTGTGGGGTGCAGTGGCAGGAGTGGGGTTCACTTGGCATCAGGTGAAAGAGACTATGATGGTAACTCTCTTCTGTTTCTTCGGTGTGGAAGGGGCTGTCATGATGTCGGCAAGAGCTAAGAAGTCTTCAGATGTTGGTAAGGCAGGCATTGCAGGTTTTCTGATATCGCTTGCACTGTATATGGCAGTTTCATTACTCAGCTACGGTCTGCTCGGCAGGGCACAACTCGCCGATCTCCCCGATCCTTCCATAGCCTATATTTTAAGAGAGACATGTGGGGCTTGGGCTTATTGGTTTGTGATTTGCGCAGTAATTGTCTCATTGCTCGGAGGATGGGTAGCATGGACATTAGTTGTGGCGCAGGTTCCTTATGAAGCTTCACTTGTTGGCATCCTGCCTAAATATTTCAGTAAGGTAAACCGTCATAACATGCCCACCTACGGACTATTCGCGTCGAGCATCGTGATGAACCTTTTCCTTATCATGGTGGCAATGGCAGACGATGTCTATCTTGCAGCCCTTCATATCACAGGATTGATGATCATTCCCGGCTACTTCTTCACTGGTCTTTTCCTTATAAAGAAAGCCGACAACTGGAGAATCATGACCATAGCCATAGTGACTACCGTTTTCTGCATCTGGATGGCATATTCCGGAGGTCTTCTCAATATGTTCCTCACATCAATCTTCTATCTCCTCGGCACCGGCTTCTACATAAAGACCCATAAGGAGCGTCAGTCTCCGGGTACTCCCCTCTTCACATCGACAGAGAAATGCTGCTTCATAATACTCTGCATAGCCTCCCTCATATCAGCCTACATTCTCATCTCCCGCTTCATATAATTGAGAATTTAGAATGTTTCTTGATTGAGAATTAAATATTACCATGATATATCATGATAAAACATGATTCATCATGATATATCAAGATAAATTTCAGATAATCAATCTTTAATCTTTAAATATGCTATCCTTCCTTCAATCCCACCCGCTAATCCCTCTCTTCCTGACCCTCGGCTTCGGCTTCTGGCTCGGAAAACTTCGTTTCGGATCATTCTCTCTCGGATCTGTAGCCGCCACGCTTATCGTTGGCGTCATTATCGGCCAACTCGACATAGTGATCCCTGATATGGTCAAGACCGTATTCTTCCTCTTCTTCCTCTTTTCAGTAGGATATGGTGTTGGTCCTCAGTTCTTCCGTGCCTTCAAGGGAAATGGAGTGAAGATTGTGGCATTTGCTGCTGTTGCCGCTCTTGTCAGTGCCGGAGTCGTAGTTGGGGCAGCAGAAATACTCGGCTATAGCAAGGGCGTTGCAGCCGGCTTGTTTGCCGGATCGCAGAACGCCTCCGCTTCTTTAGGACTTATGACCGACACCTTGAAGGAGATGCCGATGGAAGACTCGGTCAAAGACCATATACTCAAACTGATCCCGGCATGCTATGCCGCGACATACGTTCTCGGCACTGTCTTCACGGCATGGTTTCTCTCTTCAATGGCTCCAAAGATGATAGGAGGACTTAAGAAGGTAATGGCTGACGTTGCTGACATGGAGCAGAAACTCGAGGGTGGCGACACTCCGCTCGGTCCGGGTATGATTCCGGCTCGTCGACCTGTAGTTTATCGTGCATATGATGTTACCGATTCTTTCTTCGATACTCCTCGTTCTCCGGCAGAGATTCGAGAACATTACAAGGAAATGAATGTGCGGATTGTTTTCGTGCGAGCTCGCATTAATGGAGTGGTAACCGATCCATCGCCTGATCTCCGGATTGCCCATGGTGACCATATCGTGCTTGGTGGCCGCTCAGAGGAAATGGCAGCTCTTCCTTCTCCTCCCGGACCGGAGGTAGCCGACCATGAACTGCTGCATTTCGGTGCAGAACGAACTCCGGTGACTATCGCTTCGAAAGAAGTGGATGGCATGACACTCGGTCAGCTGCGTTCTCAGGAATATATGGACCGGATTGCCATTTCTTCATTGAAAAGGAATGGACTGTCTTTGCCTGTCAAAAATAATACCCAACTTTGCGGTGGCGATGTAATCACCCTCGTAGGTTGGCCTTGCGATGTTGCTGATGCAGCCGATAAGATAGGATACGCAGACCGTGACACCAATGTCACCGACATGGTATTTGTAGGCTTGGGCATAGCGGTTGGCTGTATCGTCGGAGCGTTATCAATAAAGATAAATGGTATTCCCATGGCATTGGGTGTAAGCGTTGGTGCACTCTTTTCAGGTCTCGTGCTCGGCTGGCTACGCTCAAAAAGGCCTTCATTCGGACACATTCCTTCGTCGGCTCTCTGGATTTTGAATAATCTCGGCGTAAATATGTTTATTTCTGTCTTAGGTCTATCAGCAGGTAGCGCCTTGATGGCAGGTCTTCATGAGGCTGGCATAGCGATCGTCGGCATTGGCTTATTGCTGACTCTCCTAAGCATCGTCATAAACGTCTTCATTGCCCACCGCATATTCCGCTTCTCGACCCCAGAAGTATTGGGATGCGTGGCAGGTGCAAGATGCAGCGTAGCATCAATAGGAGCTGTCCAGAATGCCCTCGGCTCCGACGTCCCCAACCTCTCCTTCACCATCACCTACGCCGTAGCCAACATCACCCTCGTCTTCTCCTCCCTAATCGTCCTCTTCCTCATCTAATCAGTAGGGACGCACGGCCCGTGCGTCCGCCACACATAAGAGAGCCGTCTCTTCCCCGTCTTCGGATCCATCGGATTTTGTCCGAGCGTATTGCTTTTAACTACAATTTCCGGAGAGTTGATGCAGATGATCTTTTCAAATCCAGCATCCAGCAACGCATCCTCATCCGACACTCGCCCCGCTACGAGCCACACCGGAATCCCCTTCCTCTTGCCACGCTGCAGAATTTCAAAAGGTAACTTTCCCATTAGCGTCTGACGATCGGAACTTCCTTCACCAGTTATTATCAGATCTGCTCCATCTATAATATCATCAAATCCAATTGTATCCAATACTACAGATGCCCCCTTAACTATCCTCCCTCCGGCAAAAGCCATCAATCCGCCTGCCAATCCTCCTGCCGCTCCACTTCCGGGCACCTCATTCAAATCAATTCCTCGGCTTTCCTTCACCTTCCTACGAATCTCCTCTAATCTATCTTCAAGAACCTCGACATCTTCCGCCGATGCCCCCTTCTGCGGGCCAAAAACCCGAGCAGCTCCCCTCTCCCCGGTAAACGGAGCCACCACATCGCAAAGTAATTCCAACTTTATCCCCCATTTCCCTGCCTTCTTTATAAAAGTATCTGTCTCTTCTTGGGTGGTTTGTTTAGGTGTGAGAGCCTCCGGCTCGATCAATCCCATAGCCTGAAGCGCCCCAAGTCCCCCATCCACAGTCGCCGATCCCCCCAATCCAAGCATTACCTTACGTGCTCCCTTTCCGACAGCTTCCATAATCAACTCTCCTACTCCGAAAGTACTAGCACGCAAGGGATCTCTCTTACTCTCTTCCACCAAAGCAAGTCCTGCGGCTGCCGCCATATCTATGAATGCCGTACCCGACTCCTCATCATAATACCATTCAACCTTAATTTCCTCGCCAAGAGGACCGGAAACTTGAGATTTTTGTTTTTCACAATTGCAGTTTCCAAATGCCAATGCCGCTGCTGTTCCTTCTCCTCCATCTGCCACAGGCACACAAATCACCTCGACCTCCGCTTCCTGTCCAATTATTCCGGAAGCAATTGCACGAGATGCCGAAAGAGAATCCAGACACCCCTTCATCGAATCCATCGCCACTACCACCTTCTTCATAGCAAGCTGAGCAATTTCAATTCATGCCTAAGATTAGGAGTAAGCTCATCGCTGTTCTCGGAAAGTTCCTCTGCCGTCCACCAACGGCCGCCGTCAAGCTCATCACTCGGTTTGACTGTCAACGGATCTACCACAGTCTTAAAACTGTTTACAAGCTCCCTCTCTCTGTCAGACTCAAATACATAGCTCTTCAAGTATTCTGGAGAGAAATCAACCAGGCCGAGTTCTTCATGAGCTTCGCGTTTTAAAGCTGCGGCGACATTCTCACCAAAATCAACGTGTCCTCCTACTGCAGTATCCCACTTACCGGGTTGGATATCCTTCCATTCAGGACGATGCTGAAGAAAGACTCTCCCCTCAGCATCAAACACATGCAGGTGAACGACGGGATGCAATAACTTACTCCCCCCATGACATTCACCTCTCGTAGCTTTTCCTATTACATTTCCGCATTCATCCACTACCGGAAACAATTCCTCACTGTTATCCTTTTTCATGGCTTAGGCGGAATCTCACGAATTATTCTTGCAGGATTGCCTGCCACGATGGTATTGGCTGGGACGTCTTTTGTAACCACACTTGCAGCTCCAACTACAGCGTTGTCGCCTACCGTAACTCCAGGCAGAATGGTAGCTCCCGCACCTATCCAAGCATTTCTCCCAATGTGGACGAGCTTACATGTGATGATCTGCCTGTCATAAAGGTCATGGTTATTGGAGATGAGCTGAACATTTGCTGCAATCAGCGCGCCATCATCTATTATGATTCCACCTGCCGACATCATAAGGCATCCTGGCATGATAACTACATTCTTTCCTATATGCACCATGTGCGGACGCACGGCTGTCAATGGTATTCCTACTCTGCTACCCTCTCCTATAGTTGGAAAAAGCCGATGCATCAATTCTATATGTTCAGCCGACTCCGGCATTGTGGTATTAAATTTAAACAAAAGTTCTTCGTGGAGTTTGGCAAGTGCCAAATGCTCTGCCGGCTGTTTCTTAAGATCTATACGTATTTCTTTCATATTCTTCTTTTTTATCTTACCTACTTAATCACAGAAGCCGCAAATTTACCCATCACTTCATATCCGGCAGGATTCAAATGAAGCCAGTCGTCGGAATACTCCGCCTTCAATGCAGATGGATTAGCCGGATCCCTGACTAACTCATCGAAATCTATCACTCCATCTACTTCCTTATTTGCACGAATCCAGTCATTGAGAGTTAGACGGGCAGCCTCGCTGAAATGATTCTCATAGAAACTGTTCTTGTAAGGAGTGATTGTGGCGAGATAAACCTTCTTTCCAGCATCTTTACTCTTTTGAATAAAGCTGCTATAGGCTTCAATAATTTTGTTGACTATCTCCTGATGATTAGGACGCTGACCTCCTATATCATTCACGCCTTCGAAAATCACTACCGATGTCACACCCGTCTGCCCCAGCACATCACGATCGAAACGAACCACAGCAGGTTCACTGAGACCTCCGTTGACGACTGCATTTCCTCCTATACCGAGGTTAAGGACTCCAACATTCCCTCCAAGAGCCTGTGCGAGAAAATCTGGCCAACGATTCTGCATGTTCGTTGTGCTTCCTCGGCCGTCAGTAATAGAATTGCCTATTATTGCTATGCATTCAGTAGGCTCAGCCGTCTGCACATCGATGCAGGATATATTATACCAGTGGTCCAGTTTCTCAGCATCCGTAAATTTTGTTTTCGGCTTTGCCTCCCCATTAATTATATACGATGTAGTTCGCGAACCTCTATGTGATGAAGCATTCACCGGTGTATTTTCTCCGTAGTTGACCGTAATGGCAAGTCTTTGCAACGGTTTCAGGTCAAACTTGAAGTCATCACTGAAAATCGCCTCTCCAGGAGCAATCGTTACAGATTTCTTACCATCGAAAGTAAGATATTTCGCTGATTTGACATCAATATCGCAAGAATCCAAAGCATTTGCAATAAACACCGACTTAATCTCAACCGGCTCCTTGCTATGTATGTTGCTGAGCTGCATACGAAGCACATCTCCCGGTATCGACACCTGCACTATCTCGCGCAGTGCACGATTAGACAGGCTGGTTTTTGGCATATCACCGGGTCCTGTGAATTCAACAGCAGTTGCCCAAGTACCGGTCCACGTTTTCTCAGCATCCTGGGCCATAGCTCCAAAGACGCATGCAAATGAGATTAACGGAAGAAAAAATCTTTTCATGTCGTATTTTGATTTAAGTTATTTTTTTAAAGCTTCAGCATATCTCCGCCCCAATTCTATCTGGGCAACCCTGCTGTAATGTGGATCACGCTCCTTATCCTCAAAGCGCCTTTTCAGCCCTTTGCTGCTTACATATTTACAATTCGGAATCATTTCAACTGTGGCTGGAATGATAGTTTCATTAAATCTCTCGATATCTTCCTTCGGTGCCCAGTTCCAACGGCCGACCTCTCCTACTACAACAGTTACATCTTCCGCTTCAAGTTCCTTTCGCAACTCGGAAATCATAGCATTGAATTTTTCAGGATAATCCCACGTCTTTTTCTGGACATCCGTCTCACCCTGATTCCAAAGAATACCATTCAGCTTACCAAACTTCAATGCTTCTTTTGTGCGTCTTACAGCATCCCTAAAATAACCGTTATCATTATCAGGTTGCCATTCAGATATATGGGATCCTCCCCTCGCATTTACCACAAGAAGGATCGGGCGTCCTGTCTCACTGTGCATAATCCTACCGAACTCACAGCCCGGATTATAACCCTGCAAAGACAACTCCTTACGTATAGTAGAGTATTTATTTAGAGGAGCGACAGCCGGTTCTGGTAATCCATCAGCATTAAGCAACCATACTCCATCAATAACGTCAGTAGTATCACTTGCCTCAAGAGGACCACGTCCCGCCATATTTGACTGTCCTATCAATAGATACACATCAAAATCATCAGGTATATCAGCAAAAGCCTGACAAACCATCATTAACATAGCCAAGAACCCAAATATCCTTCTTCTCATAATTCAATTATAAGGTTTTAATCAAACAAATATCTTTCAAAATACAAATTTAATTAAAAAATCCATACCACACAACTAAAACAGCCACCCACTGCCACCCTTTTTTCATTTCCCTACCCGCGTCAAATATGGAAGGGAGGCTTCCCAGCCTCCCGCCCAAGTCAACCTAAGTAGCAAGCGCACTCCGTGCGCGTCCCCGCGTGTAAATCTTAGTAACAATGCCAAATCATATGTTCTAAAACATATTCCCCCATTTTCCACCTCAAAAACTTGCATCCTCCCCCAAAATGTATTAACTTGCACCCACAATCCCCATAATAACCTAAACAATGCCCCTTCCCACTGCTGTTAAATATGGGAGGGAGACTTGCTTTAGCTTGAGCGTAGCTAATTCCCAGCCTCCCCCAGCGTCAAACCTCGAAGGCAACAACCGAGCCGTCATAAACGGCTCCACAGGAGCCATAGAGCAGACCGTAGCCTACTACCCCTATGGCGCGGTGATCGCCGACCTCGGCACCCCCACCACCGGCCAGCCCTACAAATTCGGCGCCAAGGAGCTGATCACCTCCAATGGTCTCAACGAGTACGACTTCGGTGCCCGCCAATACTACTCCGCCGTCCCCGCCTTCACCCGAATTGACCCGATGGCTGAGAAATACCCCTGGCTCTCCCTCTATCTTTATTGCGCAAACAATCCGGTAAATCGTATTGATCCTTCAGGTAAAGTAATAGAAATGCCAAAAGGTTCAACCAAAGAACAGATTCGCACTGTCATGTGGAACATGATGCAGATCACTGATGACAAACTTGTATATAATACACAAGAAGATGGTACAATTAGAATCAAGATTGCCTCCACAGGTAAAGGTAGCCATCCTAATGGAACCAGATTGGTTAGAAGACTGAACAGTTCTAAAAAAACCGTTACTATTAATGTTGTAAAGGATAAAGATAACGGAACTATAGATAAGAATAAGGATGATGCAATTAATGTGAGAGGTTCGGATGCTGAAATAAGATTTAATCCGGAAAGCAATCCCGACATACCATTAGTCAATAAAAAGAATGGAAGGGTAAGTTATGGTAAAAGACCCTCTTATTTGGGTTTGTCACATGAAATGGTTCATGCAGATCGCACCATGAGAGGAGTTGCATACGACTACAACTTAAAAACACCACATCGCTTTATTGATGAAAATGGCAATCCTGTTGTTGAGTCTATGCGAATGGAGGAGGCAGCAACCATTGGATTAAATTATAATGAACCAAACGACATAACGGAAAATGACTTAAACTGAAAAAAGTTGACACTTTTAGAGGCCATAAAATAAAGGCTTATGATAGAATATACAAGCATT
>JAIDSL010000178.1 GCA_029061255.1 Muribaculaceae bacterium | reverse complement strand
GGCGCAAGAGCAGCGGTGTATTACGAGCAATTCTGCCAAGACAACGACGACATTGAGTTTCATCCTGAGTCAGTGGCCCTTATGCGTTACCATGACCTTGACGACACGGTGGGGAAAGAGGCGATCCAAATGCATTTCGGAACGGAGGAAAGCAGGGTGCAAAGCCTTTATGATATCTTCAAAGATGCCGATGCACTTGACCGATGGAGACTTGGAGGTAGAGGGCTTGATCCTAAATACCTGAGGACAGACAAGGCGAAAATCCTGACCGACTATTCCCACCGCATTGTTAAAGAAACAATTCCGGGTGAATTGCTCGACAAGATAGATAATACAGTAAGAGAAATGATGGAACAGCATGAGAAATAAGCTTCTTTTGATAATTGACCCACAAGTGGATTTCATTATAGGTTCACTTCCGGTTCCAGAAGCAGAAAGGACTATGAATGCTCTTGCCACAGATGTCCGTAATCATGCTTCCGAATACTCTCATATAATAATTACGGCTGATAGACACCCCATGCGTCATTGTTCATTCGGCCCATTCATTGTGTATCAGATTCATCAGGAGCGGCAATATGGCTGCCGATTATGGATGTAGTGCTCAATAATCCCGATAAAATTACGATTTTGCATAAGGGGGAGGATGCATCGCGCGAGGGGTATTCAATCTTCAAAAACTGTGTTGCGACAGATCGGATTTTGCAAGTTCTCGAAACTGGAAATGTCCAAACGTATCAAAACGCTCAAAAATGTGGGCTGATTTGGGTACGTCTAACTGAACACCCTAATTATTAAGTAGGGTGTTCAGTTTGATGTTCCAAAAACGTCATTCAAAATCACCTGAAATATTAATAAAAACACGTGCTTAAAAATATTGATTTTTAGCGCAAAAGAGTATATTGAAATTTGGATATTTCATTGATTTTTAGTATATTTATATTCTAATAAATAACTAAGCAAGCAATGAAAAAGTCAGGTTCAAACACCCCAAAGGAAACACCCGAACAGGAGCTGAAACGTCTCCGTAAAGAGAACGCCAAGCTTAAGTCCCAGAAGGAATCCGACAAGGCCAAGATCAAGGATTTGAAGAAGGAACTCAAAAAAAAGACGTGCCGACGGTAACTGTGACCGAAGAACAACGCAGGTTGCTTTCGAGCCTGTTCCCGGGCATAGATTCTCTATTCAGATGATAATGCTCTGCGTCATGATCTATGTCGGGACCAGCTGCGGTCTCAGAAGTGTCATAAAGATCCTCAGCATCCATGAGAAGGTGCTTGGAGAGCCGTTCGGCAAGGTGCCGTGCTACAACACGGAGGCCAACTGGGTCCGCAAGCTCGGACTCTCGGTCTATGAGGAAGACGCTCCCAAAGGCAGTAAGTATGCCTACATAATGGATGAAAGCATCATGATCAACAAGGAGAAGCTTCTTCTGGTGCTGGGTATCCCTGCCGAGCATGCAGGCAAGCCTCTTGATCATGAGGATGTCACCGTTCTGGGCATGCATGTCGGAGAATGCTTCAAAAGGGAGGATGTCAGGGAGTCCATGGAAAAAGCATCGGGTAAAACCGGAAGTCTTCCTGAATATGGGATTTACGACGGTGCGCACAATCTCGTGGGCGGCTTCAATGATGCCGGCATAGACCATCATCTTGACATAAGCCACACATTGGGCAACTGCATGAAGCACGTCTACGGAAAGGATCCTGAATTTACGGAACTTACCGAGAAACTCGGTAAAGTCAGGCTTCAGTACCATCTCACAGACAAGGCCTGGCTTCTTCCTCCGAACATGCGTGCCATGGCACGGTTCATGAATCTCAGGGAATGGGTCACGTGGGCCCGGAAAATGCTTGGTTGCCTTGACTCCCTGGATGAGGGGTTGAAAGAAGCATATTCCTTTCTGCTCCAATACAGGGAACTCATTGAGGAGCTTGGCGTGTGTGTCGATTCCGTGGCATATCTCGAGACACTCTGCAAGTGTGAGGGGTTTGGACTCAGAACCAGCGCCCTTTGCCAGCGCCATATAATCGTCAACCTGATCGGCAACGCCAACAACCGGCGCGCCCGTGTCGGACTTGAGATGCTTGATTACTTCCGGGGGCAGGCAGCCCTGCTCAATGACACCCGGCAGATACACAACATCTCCTCGGACATTATTGAATCTGAATTCGGCATATTGAAGGCAAAGGTATCACCCAACAAACTTTATGGGTTCACACCTATGGTCCTAATACTGCCTTTATATCCAAAAATTTCTGTCTATTCTGACGCTAAAAAACAAGATTTCAAAGAACGCCTGGCCGATGTTAAACTCAAGGACATAGATCTCTGGGCCAAGGAGAATCTATCTCCGAATCGGGTGGCTCTGCGATCCAGAACTCTCAATAAAGTGAGTTGATTCTGGAACATAGAAATGAACACCCTAATTATTAAGCAACATTTTATGGAATTACCGGTCGTGAGGAAGCTGAAAAATATCTCAAGCATCCGATTCTTGGAGTAAGACTGAGGGAAATTACCGAAGCTTTGCTTGAACATGAAGGTAAATATCCGGAAACTATCTTTGGAAGTATAGACGCTATGAAAGTAAAATCGTGCATGACTCTTTTTGACAGTGTGTCGCCAAATGATATCTTCGTAGAAGTACTTGATTTGTTTTACGAAGGAGAAAAAGATGTGAATTCTATAGTTTAGCAATTTATAATTAAGGAGATGAAAAATATATTGAGTAAAATTTACAGGTGGATATTTGGGATGCTTGCGGGAAAGTTATTAA
>JAIDSL010000177.1 GCA_029061255.1 Muribaculaceae bacterium | reverse complement strand
TTAGGGGATATACGTCAATACAGGATTTTCAAGCCTCGTAACTTTGGATAGGCATAAATCATACCTGAGTAGTTACTCGGGCAGTCAAATTCAACATTGTCCAATTTTATCACAATTCGAACAATGATTAAAAACGGGTAAAGATATAATTTACTCAACTTTCGCATGCTATTTTATGATCACGCAAAGGCGCAAAGGGGCAGAGTATCAATGCTTTGGAAAGCTTCGCGTCGCGGTTATGCAAGCTCGCAATGATTGCGGCCTGCTACGCATCGGCCAGAGAACGCAGAGGACAAGCGCAGTTCCTGCGCTTAGGGATTACAAATCAATATGCAAGAACCAGCGAAACATGAATAATTTGCTGGAATTTCACCTTCGACAAACCTTAACAATGATAAACGTCGTGGCGCAATGATAGGTGACGTGGTGGGTCTTGGAAAGACCATCACAGCCTGCGCCGTTGCCAAAATCTACGAAACTACGTTTGCCGGAATAACCCTCATAATCTGCCCTGCCAACCTTCAGGAGATGTGGAGGAAATACATAGCCAAATATGACCTTAAGGCAGAAGTGACATCAATGGCCAAACCCATTGATGTGGAAAAGGCCCGCTTCTACCGACTCATCATAGTGGATGAAAGCCACAACCTCCGCAATGGCGGCAAACGCTATCAGAATATAAAAAGTCTTATAGAGCATCAATCAAGCCGTGTGCTTCTCCTGACAGCTACCCCTTACAACAAGCATTATTCCGACTTAGCCAACCAACTTCGTCTTTTCATTGCAGATGACCAGGACCTTGGCATAAGACCTGAGAGATATATTGAATCTCTGGGTGGGGAACGTGGTTTCCAGATGCAGCACAGCGATATACCGATCCGTACGATAGGCGCTTTTCAAAAGAGCGAGGAAGTGGAGGACTGGAATGAGCTGATGAAACTTTTCTTAGTCAGACGAACCCGTTCATTCATACGCAACAACTTTGCGAAATCCGATGAGAGAGGCAAATACCTGCAATTCCCGGACGGAAGCAAATCATATTTCCCTGATCGTATCCCTCGTTCCATAAAATTCGATACAGTTTCCGGCGATCAATATACCCGTCTTTATTCGTCGGAAATGATCGACTTGATGGAATCTCTCGCCTTACCTCGATATGGCCTCAATAACTTCATCAGCGAGAAAAACTCAGCCGATGCGCCCAAGCATATCAGGACGCTTATAGATAACCTATCCCGAGCCGGAGTCCGTATGATGGGCTTCTGCAAAAGCACCTTCTTCAAGCGAATGGACTCAAGCGGCTTTTCATTTCTTCTCACACTCTACCGCCACATCCTGCGCAACTGCGTTTATATCTACGCCATCGACAATAAGTTACCAATTCCGATTGGTGATGACAATGCCTTACCTGAAGATTATACCGAGGATTTCGATAATGACACTAATGTCTTTGGCGAGGACGGAAACGAACCAGCCGTTGATGCCACACTCAGTATTCCCACTGACATAAACGAATATATGCGGAAAGCCAAAGAGCATTACGACATTATATCGCAAAAAAACAATATCTCATGGCTTGATGCGAAGTTCTTCAAACGCACATTGAAGCAACAACTAAAGGCCGACTGTGATATAATCCTGAAAATGATACAGCTTTGCGGCAAATGGGATCAGCGGCAAGACCAGAAACTCAACGAGCTGGAACAGCTGTTACGAGGCACTCATATAGAGTATAATGGGCATAGTAATGACAAGGTAGTGTTATTCACTCAATATTCCGACACCGCACGCTATATCTTCTATCAGCTGCGAAAAAGAGGGTTTTCAAATATCGACTTCGCAACCGGAGGAAGCGAGAATCCGTCAGCGATTGTAGAGAAGTTTTCTCCCACAAGCAATGACGCTGCGGGTAAATATGCGTTAGACCAACAGACACGCATACTTATCGCAACCGATGTACTCTCTGAAGGACATAATCTTCAGGATGCGCATGTAATTGTCAATTATGACCTTCCATGGGCCATTATCCGCCTTATCCAAAGGGCGGGTCGTGTTGACCGTATAGGTCAAAAAGCCGACAAGATTTACTGCTATTCATTCTTCCCTGCAGATGGCGTGGAAGAAATAATCAATCTGCGTGGCCACGGCTCTTTCATTTAACTTTTGAATTATATGCATACTCCCCCTACCCGATTCTCTAAGGAATCAGGGAAAATACG
>JAIDSL010000176.1 GCA_029061255.1 Muribaculaceae bacterium | reverse complement strand
GCTGCATTCACCACTCTCCCTGTGATAGGAGTGCCTATCAAGGCTCGCACTCTCGATGGTCTCGACTCCTTGCTCTCTATGGTTCAGATGCCATCCGGCATACCTGTTGCTACTGTCAGCATCGACGGTGCCAAGAATGCTGCCCTCCTCGCCATTGAGATCATGGCAGTTACTGACAAAAACCTGGAAGCCAAGATGGCTGATTTCCGCAAGAAGCAAGCCGAAAAAGTCCTTGCAAGCGAACTGAACTGAGTTGAAGCTTAACAAGTTTAGGAAGTTTACAAAAGTTTAAACTGTTTAAACCATTTAAACTATCAAAAACCCTTAGACTATTTAAACTTATTAAACCATATATGAACCAGAACAAACGAATTTTCGTGGAGAAAAGCGGCGCCTACAGGGTAGAAGCCGATAGTCTCCGTCGGGAACTCAATGAAAACCTCGGTCTTGACATCAAGGATTTGCGTCTCATTTGCGTATATGATGTCTTCAACGCCGATCCCGCACTCGTGGAAGAAGCTAAATACCGTGTCTTTGGCGAGCCCGCTACCGATACCGTGGTCGAGGACTTTGATCTTACAGGTAAAAAATATCTCGCGGTAGAATGCCTGCCCGGGCAGTTCGACCAGCGTGCTTCTTCTGCAGAAGACTGCGTAAAACTTATCGATCCTGCATCTGAAGCTGAGATTCGCAGCGCAAGACTCATGATCTTCGACGATGGTGTCTCGGAAGAGGATCTTGAAAAGATAGCCCACTATACCATCAACGCCGTCGAGTCTCGTAAGAAAGACATGACAGTGCTCTGTCCTCCCGAGCGCGCCACGGCATCTCCGGTGAAGGTGCTCGAAGGATTCCGCGACATCACTCTCGAGTCGGCTCCCGCTTTCATTAAGGAAATGGGACTTGCTATGAACGATGCCGACCTCATGACCGTGGTAGACTATTTCAAAGAGGAAGGAAGAGATCCAAGAGAGACTGAACTCAGGATTCTCGACACATACTGGAGCGACCACTGCCGCCACACTACATTCATGACTGAACTCACCGATATTGAGGTGGAAGATAGTCTGGTGGCTGACGACATAAAGGCATCTCTCGACCTGTACAAGCAGATGCGCAAGGACCTGGGCAGGGAAGAAAAACGCCTTTGTCTGATGGATCTTGCATGCATAGGGGCCCGCTGGCTCAAGGCAAAAGGGATTCTCGACGATCAGGAGGAGAGCGAGGAAAACAATGCCTGCTCTATCGTTATTGATGTTGACACCGAAAATGGGGAGAAGGAGAAGTGGCTTCTCATGTTCAAGAATGAAACCCACAATCACCCCACTGAAATCGAACCATTCGGCGGTGCATCCACATGTCTTGGCGGTGCCATCCGCGACCCGCTGAGTGGCCGCAGCTACGTATATCAGGCCATGCGTGTGACCGGTGCCGGCGACATCTACAAGCCCGTCAGTGAGACCATGAATGGCAAGCTTCCACAGCGTGTGATCTCCAAGCGTGCAGCTGCCGGCTACAGCAGCTATGGCAATCAGATAGGTCTTGCCACGACACATGTCCGCGAGATTTTCCATCCCAACTACGTCGCAAAGCGCCTTGAAGTAGGTGCTGTGGTAGGTGCAGTGAAGCAAGCCGATGTACGCCGTGAGCGTCCCGCCGCCGGCGATGTGATCCTGATGTTTGGTGGCCGCACAGGTCGCGACGGCATCGGTGGCGCCACCGGATCAAGCAAGGAGCACAACGTGAGCTCCCTTGAGCAGTGCGGCAGTGAGGTTCAGAAGGGTAACGCTCCTGAAGAGCGCAAGATCGAACGCCTCTTCCATCGTCCGGAGGTGACCCGGCTCATCAAGAAGTCAAACGACTTCGGCGCCGGCGGTGTCAGCGTGGCAATCGGTGAGCTTGCCGATGGCCTCGACATCTATCTTGACCGCGTTCCTGTGAAATACAGTGGCTTGAATGCTACAGAGCTCGCCATCAGCGAGAGCCAGGAGCGCATGAGCGTCGTGGTTGAGAAGAAAGACATGGAAGAGTTCATCAAATATTGCCATGAGGAAAACCTTGAGGTGACTCACGTAGCTGACGTGACCGACCGCGGACGCATGCGCATGATGATGAATGGAGAGGTTGTGGCAGACCTGAGCCGTGAATTCATCGACTCTGCAGGTGCCACACGCAAGGCTTCCGTGAAGATTGGTGCAGTTTCTCCGGAAATGCCTCATAAGGCTCATTCTTCTTTTGAAGAGATGCTTGCCGACGACAATGTGACTTCTCAGAAAGGCCTTATCGAGATGTTTGATTCCACCATCGGCGCTTCCACAGTGCTTATGCCGTTCGGTGGAAAGACTCAAGGCACAGAGACTCAGGTGAGCGTCCAGAAACTTCCTACCGGCGGATTTACCAACACCGCAAGCATGATGGCTTATGGTTTCAATCCATTCATCAGCGAATGGAGCCCCTATCATGGCGCAGCGTTCGCAGTGGTTGAGGCTGTAGCTAAAGTGGCAGCCGCCGGTGGCGACACCTCACGCATGCGTTTCTCCTATCAGGAATATTTCGAACGTATGCACACCGACAAGTCGTGGGGCAAACCTGCCGCAGCACTTCTCGGAGCACTCAAGATGCAGAAGGAGTTTGGTCTTCCATCCATCGGCGGCAAGGATTCCATGAGCGGCACATTCGCCGATATTTCTGTTCCTCCTACCCTTATTGCCTTTGGCATTGTGCCAGTGGATGCAAGAGATGTGATAAGCCCTGAATTCAAGGAAGCCGGCGACACACTGTATCTGCTCGAGGCAAAACCTCTTCCCAACGGAATGCCTGACACCGACAAACTGAAAAAGAACTTTGCGGCCATTCATGAAGACATTAAGGCTGGCCGCATTAAAGCTGCTTATGCCCTCGGATTCGGCGGACTCGGCGAAGCAGTGGCAAAGATGAGCTTCGGCAATGAAATAGGAGCAATAATCGAATATCCGGAAGCTGATCTCTATAAGTGGAACTATGGCGCAATCCTTGTGGAAAGTGCTGAGAAACTCGGAAGCGAATATCAGTCTATTGGTGCCACTATTGCCGACCCCATCCTTGATATCAATGGCAATAAGAAGGAAATATTCCTTCTCAAGGAAGCCAACAGCGCTCGATTCAATGAAATTTATCCTGACCATGCCGACACAAAGGGTGTTGCTGAAAATGCCTCATCCGGCGAGAATAAGACAGTATGGAAGGGTGAGCCTGTAGAGCATCCGGTGGTTTACCTCCCTGTCTTCCCGGGCACCAACTGCGACTACGATATGATCCGCGCCTTCAGCCGTGAAGGAGCAGAGTGCACCACGAGTGTATTCTGTAACCTCACTCCTGAGCAGACACGCGAATCAGTCGCCACAATGGCAAAGATGATCGACGAATGCCACATCTTGGCATTCAGTGGCGGGTTCTCTCTTGGCGACGAACCGGACGGAAGCGGCAAGTTCATTGCAAGTGTCATCATGAATGACGCAGTGAAAGAAGCCATCGAGCGTCTTCTTAAACGAGGTGGTCTCGTAATAGGTATCTGCAATGGTTTCCAAGCGCTCGTGAAGTCAGGTCTTCTGCCATTCGGCAAAATCGGTGAGCTTTCAGCTGAAAGTCCTACCCTGTTCCGTAATGACATCAACAGGCATATCTCCCAGATAGCCGTCACGCGTGTAGGAAGTATTGCTTCTCCTTGGCTCGACGGATTCTCGATTGGGCAACTCCATTCAATCGCGGTATCGCACGGTGAAGGTAAGTTCACTGCCAGCCCCGAGCTCGTAAAGCGTCTTGCAGAGGCAGGCCAGATCGCATTCCAGTATGCCGACGCTGCCGGAAATGCCACAATGACAAGCCCCTTCAACCCCAACGGATCCACCGACGCCATCGAAGGCATAATCAGCCCCGACGGTCAGATACTGGGCAAGATGGGTCATTCCGAGCGTTATGACGACGGCCTCTTCAAGAACATAGCCGGCGACAAGCGCCAAAACCTCTTTGCCAACGCAATCCGATATTTTAAAACGCAAAACGTATAAAGTAAAACGCATAACAATGGCTAAATCATATGAAGCCTCCGGCGTGAATCTCGAAGCCGGATATGAAGTGGTAAGCCGCATCAAGAAGCATGTGGCAAGCACCAATCGCCCCGGGGTCATGGGCAACATCGGTGCTTTCGGAGGCATGTTCGATCTTGCAAGCCTCGGATATAAGGAACCGATCCTCGTAAGCGGCACCGATGGCGTAGGCACAAAACTGAAAATCGCTTTTGCTGTCGACAAGCATGACACAATCGGCATCGATGCCGTGGCAATGTGTGTCAACGATGTCCTCGCCCAGGGTGCAGAGCCCCTTTTCTTCCTCGACTACGTTGCAGTAGGCAAAAACGAACCTGCCGTAGTGGAAGCTATCGTCTCCGGCGTCGCTGAAGGATGCCGTCAGGCAGGCTGTGCGCTTATTGGCGGTGAGACTGCCGAGATGCCGGGAATGTACCAACCCGGTGACTACGACATCGCTGGCTTCACAGTGGGAGCTGTAGACCGATGCAATCTTATAGATGGAAGCAAGGTGAAGACCGGCGACGTTCTCGTCGGCATCGCTTCTTCAGGAGTTCACTCCAACGGTTTCTCTCTTGTCCGCAAGATTGTGGCTGATGCCGGGCTTGAATTCGACAAGAAATATGAGGAGACAGCCGACAAGACCTTAGGGGAACTGCTTCTCACTCCGACCCGCATCTATGTGAAACCTGTCCTCGACGTTATCCGTAACGTTGATGTCCATGGCGTTGCGCATATCACTGGCGGTGGCTTCGACGAAAATATCCCTCGTATCCTCCACGACGGACAGGGCATAGAGGTAAAAGAAGGTTCATGGGAAATCCTTCCCGTGTTCCGTCTTCTCGAGAAATACGGTAAGGTCCCACACCGTGAGATGTTCAATATCTTCAACATGGGCATCGGCATGGTGTTGGCAGTCGACGAAAAAGATGCCCCAAAAGCCATCGAGATCCTCGAGCGCCACGGCGAAAAAGCCTCAGTCATCGGAAAGATCACAGATAAGCCCGGCGTTGAGATAGTTTAAGAAGTTTATTAGGTTTAAATGGTTTATAAGTTTTATGGCTTAAACAGCCTAAACTTTATAATCCTGCCAGCCAAACCTTCTAAACTTTATAAACCTCTTAAACTTTATAAACAACAAAATAATAAACAACAAAATAATGAGAGCACTTATTAGCGTCAGCGACAAGCGCGGCGTGGTAGAATTCGCACGCCAGCTTCAGGAAATGGGATGGGAGATCATCGCTACTGGAGGCACTATGAAAGCACTCCGCGATGCTGGACTTAAGATCATCAACATCAGTGATGTGACCGGATTTCCCGAGATATGCGAAGGCCGGGTGAAGACACTTCACCCTAAGGTTCATGGCGGTTTGCTCGCTCGCCGCGATGTACCTGAACATATGGCTGAAATAGCAGCCAACGGTATTGAAACCATTGAGATGGTATGTGTAAACCTCTATCCTTTTGAGGCTACCATCGCTAAAGAGGGTGTCACACTTGCCGACGCTGTCGAGAATATCGACATAGGCGGTCCCTCCATGCTCCGTAGCGCTGCCAAGAACTTCGCATCAGTTACTGTAGTTTGTGATCCTGACGACTACGACAAGATTATCGAAGAGATCCGGGCTACCGGCGACACCACACTTGAGACTCGCTTCAAGCTTTCAGCTAAAGCATACACCCACACAGCCTTGTACGACAGCCACATTGCCACCTATATGCGCGAGAAAGCCGGCTTGGAAGAAAAACTCTTCCTTTCTTTCGACCGCGTACAGACTCTCCGCTACGGAGAAAATCCCCACCAGAAGGCTGCCCTCTACAAGGCTCCGGAAGAAGAATCTTACTCACTCCTCAACGCCAAGCAGCTGAATGGCAAGGAACTTAGCTACAACAACATCCAGGATGCAAATGCCGCCCTGAATATCGTTCGCGAGTTTGACGAGCCATTCTGCGTTGGCCTTAAGCATATGAATCCCTGCGGGGCTGCAGTAGGCGCCACTATCGAAGAAGCCTGGAATAAGGCTTATGAGGCTGATAAGGTAAGCATCTACGGTGGTATTGTGGCTATGAACCGTCCTCTCACTCTTGAGGTGGCAAAGGCCATGAAACCTATTTTCCTTGAAATCGTGATGGCACCGGCCTTCGACGAAGACGCTCTCGAACTCCTGAAGACAAAGAAAAACCTCCGCGTGCTTGAAGTGAAGATGGATGGAAGCAAGGAGGCTCAGCGTCAGTATGTAGGCATCAACGGTGGACTTCTCGTTCAGGATGCTGATACCACTACAAAAGATGTGGTTGCCGACATGACAGTCACTGAAAAGAAACCTACTGAGCAGGAACTGAAGGACATGAACTTTGCTTGGCGCATAGTGAAGCATGTCAAGAGCAATGCCATCGTTATCGTAAAGGGAGGCATGACTCTTGGTGTTGGTGCCGGTCAGATGAACCGTGTCGGATCAGCCGACATTGCCCTTGAGCAGGCTCTCGCATCAGGCAACACTGACGGTCTCGTGCTCGGAAGCGACGGTTTCCTTCCTTTCGGCGATACAGTTGAACTCGTTGCCGACAAGGGTGTCACTGCTATCGTCCAGCCAGGCGGATCAATCCGCGATCAGGAATCTATCGACAAAGCCAACGAAAAAGGCCTGACCATGCTCTTCACAGGTATGCGCCACTTCAAACATTGATCATCTATGGAACTTCATCATTTATACAGCGAAGCCGTTCCTCCACAGGAAAATCAATTTCAGGTGCCGAATATGCAGCCCGGCCGGGAAGAGGAAATACGCCCCGGAAAGACGGTGATGGTGATTGGCAGTGGTGGTCGCGAACACGCCATTGTCGATGCCCTCTCGCGCAGTCCACGCGTGCAGAAGATCTATGCATGCCCGGGCAATCCAGGCATGGCCAAGCACGCCACCTGCGTTCCTATTGGCGTGACAGACATCCGGGATCTTGTGGATTTTGCAAAAGAAAAGCATGTGGATCTCACAGTAGTCGGCCCCGAGGCCTCACTCGCCGCTGGTGTCGCTGATGCTTTTAAAGCTGAGGGTCTCCGTATATTTGGTCCCACAAAGGCTGGTGCACGCATAGAGTCAAGCAAGGAATTTGCAAAAGAAATTATGGAGAAATATGGGGTTCCTACCGGTTTCTACAAGAGTTTCGACAAATACGAGGATGCAAAAGCTTATGCGGAATCCCTTCCTCTTCCTACCGTTATTAAATACGACGGTCTTGCTGCAGGGAAAGGGGTTGTGGTTGCCGCTACTCGTGAAGAGGCTGATGCCGCATTGAAGGACATGCTCCTTGACTCAGCGTTCGGTCAGGGACGTGTGCTTATCGAGGAATTCCTTGATGGCCCGGAGTTCTCTTTCATGTGTGCTGTAGGTGGAAGAAAGGTTTATCCACTCGCTCTCGCTCAAGATCATAAGCGTGCCTACGATGGCGACAAGGGTCCCAACACAGGTGGCATGGGAGCTTACTCACCTCTCCCCTTCATCAGCGAAGAGGTACGTGAAAAAGCACTTAAAGAGATTCTTCAGCGCACTGCCGATGGCCTTGCCGACGAGGGAATAGACTACACCGGCATTCTCTACGGTGGTCTTATCCTGACTAAAGATGGGCCTAAGGTTATCGAGTTCAATGCCCGCTTCGGTGATCCTGAGACAGAGGTTGTGCTTCCTCGCCTTGAAAGCGACATCTACGATCTTTTCGACGCGGCAATCGACTCTGCCGACCATGAGACCAGATGGAGCGACGATGCTTGTCTCGGTGTAGTGCTCGCATCTGAAGGCTACCCAGGGAGCTATAAAAAAGGTGTTGAGCTCGACTTCGACGGTTGCTCCAAGGTCTTCCATATGGGCACAGCCGTAAAAGACGGCAAGCTCCTTAGCGCCGGCGGCCGCGTAGCCATGGTGACAGGCAAAGGCAAGACTCTCGAGGAAGCAGCTGCCAACGCCTATGCCGACATCAAGAAGTCGACCCGCGAAGACCTCTTCTTCCGCTCCGACATCGGCAAGCAAGTACTCTGATTGAAAATAGCATTTATTTCATGATAAATCATGATTCATCATGTTACATCATGATTTATCATGAAAACCACACAACCAACCAACAACCAACAACCAAATAATGACCGACAGATATGGAAGAGACGTGATGCGTCGCGTCTGGACTGAAAAAAATAAATTTGATGCCTATCTTAAAGTTGAGATCCTCGCTGCTGAAGCTTGGAGCAAACTTGGGGTAATTCCGGAGGAAGACGTAAAGAAACTCTGGGACAAGGCAACCTTCGACATTGACAGAATCAAGGAAATCGAAGTGCAGACACGCCACGATGTTGTGGCATTCACCCGCGCCGTCAGCGAAAGCCTTGGCGAAGAAAGAAAATGGGTACACTATGGCCTTACATCAACCGATGTTGTTGACACAGCAAATGGATATCTCTTCAAGCAGGCAGACGAAATCATCAAGGAAGACCTTGAAAAATTCTGCGAGATGCTCAAGAAGCAGGCTATCCGCTTTAAAAACCAACCCTGCATCGGACGGACCCACGGCATCCATGCTGATATCACAAGCTTTGGTCTTAAATGGGTTCTCTGGTTGGCAGAAATGAAACGCAACATCGAGCGCTTCAAATTGGCGGCTGCCGGTGTGGAAGTTGGCAAGCTTAGCGGTGCAGTCGGTAACTTTGCAAACATTCCTCCATTCATTCAGGATTACGTATGCGAGCACCTTGGCATCAACTCCGCCGATATCTCCACCCAGGTGATCCAGCGTGACCGCCACGCTTATTATATGGCAACCCTCGCTCTCATCGCCTCAAGCCTTGAGCAGATGGCTATGGAGGTCCGCAACCTTCAGCGCACCGAGGTGCATGAAGTGGAGGAAGCTTTCGGAAAGGGTCAGAAAGGGTCAAGCGCTATGCCCCACAAGCGTAACCCTATCGGCAGCGAGAACATCTGCGGCTGCGCCCGCGTGATGCGTGGATATATGGCTACTGCATATGAGAACGTTGCCCTTTGGCACGAACGTGACATCTCTCACTCTGCCACAGAGCGCATCATCATGCCTGATGCCACTATCCTTCTCGACTATATGCTCAATCGCATGATGGGTATCCTCGAAAACCTTACCATCTTCGAAGACAAGATGATGGCAGATATCTACATGACAAATGGCGTTATCTTCGCGCAGCGCGTGATGAATGCCCTTATCGGCAAGGGTTGGGTTCGCGAGCAGGCATACGACACTGTTCAACCTGTGGCAATGAAGGCAATGGCAACAGGCAGCAACTACAAGGACCTTCTTCTCCAGACTCCTGCAGTCATGGAGATGCTCACCCCCGAAGAGCTCGAAGCCTGCTTCACTCTGGATTATTATCTCAAAAACGTAGACTACATCTACAAACGCAACAATATCGAATAATCACAAATAACTGGTAGGGACGCACGGCTCGTGCGTCCGCGATACAGTAAATTTTAAATTAATATGTCAGAAAGACTCGTAGTCACCGGATCCCAATGGGGAGACGAGGGCAAAGGAAAAATCACCGACTACTTCGCATGCCGTGCCGACATGGTAGTGCGCTATCAGGGTGGCAACAATGCTGGCCACTCAGTGATGTTCGACGGGCATAAATACTCCCTCCAGAGCATTCCTTCGGGAATCTTCAACCCGAAGACCGTCAACGTGATGGCCAACGGCATGGTAGTGAATCCGGTTTCTGTTATTGCAGAACTCCAGAAACTTCACAATCAGGGCATAACTGATTATCAACTTTACATCTCCGACCGCGCTGCTATGGTAATGCCATGGCATAGTATGCTCGATGGAGCAAGCGAGAACCTGAAGGGTGATGCCAAGATCGGCACTACTAAAAAGGGTATTGGTCCTGCATATACTGACAAGTACTCTCGTCTTGGTCTCCGAATGGGCGATCTTCTCGACCCTGAATACTTTGCCGAGCGTCTTAAGGCAGCTCTTGAGATCAAAAATATGGAGCTTAAGATGTATGGTCTCGAACCGCTTGACTATCAGCAGGTCTACGACCAGTATATGGAGATTGCCAAGGTGCTTGGTCCCCGCATCTGCGACACAAGCCTTCTCATCGACGACGCTATCCACAGCGACGCCAAGATTCTCTTTGAAGGCGCCCAAGGAATGATGCTTTGCATCGACCATGGCACATATCCCTATGTCACATCTTCTTGCCCATCAGCTGCCAGCATTTCTCAAGGAGCCGGCATAGCACCTAAATGGATTGAGAATGTCGTGGGTGTAGCAAAGGCTTACTGCACTCGCGTAGGAGAAGGCCCCTTCCCGACGGAGCTCTTCGACGAGACTGCTCATGAAATCCGTGAGCGCGGCCATGAATATGGCACTGTGACCGGGCGTCCTCGCCGCATCGGATGGTTTGATGCAGTCGTGGCTCGTTACACTGCACGCCTTGCAGGCATCGACTATTGGGCCCTCATGCTTTTCGATGTCCTTTCAGGTCTCGACAAGGTGAAGATTTGCGTAGGTTATGAACTCGACGGAAAGGAAGTGATGGCTCCCCCATCCACAATTCATAAGCTTGCTCAATGCAAGCCTATCTACATTGAGATGGATGGTTGGAAAGAAGACATCACAGGCCTAAAGAGCTACGATGAACTCCCCGAAGCAGCCAAGGCATACGTAAGGAAGATTGAAGAACTCACCGGCACAAAAGTCGGCATAATCTCTGTAGGCCCCGACCGCTCCCAGACCATCATGATCTCCGAAAAACTGAAGGAATTCTAATTTATTGTTTAATGAGTTTATAAAGTTTAGGATGTTTAGGATTTTTATGCGATTTAATTCAAATTAGACAAATTAATCGTCTAATTCATTTAAACTTGTATCTTTATAACCACCTAAATTATTTAAACTATTTAAACCATTCAATCCATTTAAACGATTATACATCATGGGTTTTTTAGATGAAAAAATTGCACTGGAAGGCTTTACATTCGATGATGTTCTGCTCATCCCGGCATATTCAGAAGTGATTCCGAGCGAAGTGAAGCTCGGCACTCGTTTCTCTCGCAACATACCCCTAAACATACCTTTCGTATCTGCCGCCATGGACACTGTCACTGAGTCTGATATGGCTATTGCAATAGCTCGTCAGGGTGGTATCGGTGTCATCCACAAGAATATGAGCATTCAAGCTCAAGCTGATCAGGTGCGCCGCGTGAAACGCGCCGAATCTGGCATGATCTATGATCCCGTCACCATTCATGGCGACCAGACTGTAGGCGACGCACTCCAGCTCATGCACGACAACCATATCGGTGGCATCCCAGTGGTTGATGCCAATGGAAAACTTGAGGGTATCGTGACAAACCGCGACCTTCGTTTCCAGAAAGATATGAATATCCTTATCAAGGATGTGATGACAAAAGAAAATCTCATCACCACCAATAATCCATCTCTTTCTGAAGCTTCCGAGATTCTTCTCAAGCATAAGATAGAAAAACTTCCGGTTGTGGACGAAAACGGTAAACTCGTTGGTCTCATCACCTACCGCGACATCACAAAGATCAAAGACTATCCAAACGCTGCAAAAGACAGCAAGGGGCGTCTCCGTGTAGCAGCAGGCGTTGGTGTCACTTCCGACACTCTCGACCGTGTTAAGGCTCTCGTTGAAGCAGGTGCTGATGCAGTCGTAATCGATACCGCTCACGGACACAGCCAGAACGTTGTGAATACCCTTAAGAAAGTGAAGGCTGCTTATCCCGAACTGGATGTTGTAGTTGGCAATATCGCTACAGCTGATGCCGCTCGCTTCCTCATTGAGGCTGGTGCTGACGGTATTAAAGTCGGCATCGGTCCCGGTTCTATATGCACTACCCGCATCGTGGCAGGTGTGGGTGTGCCTCAGCTGAGCGCTATCTTCGAAGCTGCAAAGGCAGCTCATGCTCTCGGCGTTCCTGTCATTGCAGATGGTGGACTCCGCTATTCAGGCGATGTTGTCAAGGCCCTTGCTGCTGGCGGCGACAGCGTGATGATGGGTTCGATGTTTGCCGGCACTGAAGAGTCTCCGGGTGAGACTATCATCTACAACGGACGTAAGTTTAAGTCTTATCGTGGCATGGGATCTATATCCGCTATGCAGGCTGGTTCGAAAGACCGCTATTTCCAGAGCGAAAAGACTGACAGCAGCAAGTTTGTTCCGGAAGGCATTGAGGCTCGCGTGCCATATAAGGGCACTCTTAGCGAAACTGTCTATCAGCTCGTCGGCGGTCTTCGCAGCGGCATGGGTTATGTCGGTGCTCCCGACATCGACCATCTCCACGATGCCAAGTTCGTGAAGATAACCTCTGCCGCCGTAGTTGAAAATCACCCCCACGACGTCACCATCACTAAAGAAGCCCCCAACTACACCCGAGGAAACTAACATGGAAAAAATACTGATTATTGACTTTGGATCGCAATACACGCAACTCATTGCAAGAAGAGTGCGTGAGCTCAACGTCTATTGCGAGATCCACCCCTTCCACAAGGTGCCGGAAATCGACTCTGATGTGAAAGGCGTGATACTTTCAGGAAGCCCCTACTCCGTCAACGACCCGGAGGCTCCAAAACCTTCACTCGACGCTTTCAAGGGCAAGCTTCCCCTGCTTGGAGTCTGCTACGGTGCGCAGCTTCTCGCGCAAATGGCAGGAGGCACTGTGAAAGGTGCTCCCAGCCGTGAATACGGCCGAGCTATGCTGACTGTGGTAGACGACAATGACCCACTTATGCACGGACTCCCCTCTCCTACCCAGGTATGGATGAGCCATGGCGACACCATCACCGACATCCCGGCTGATTTCCACATCATCGGAAGCACGGAGAATGTTCGCGTAGCTGCCTATCACATCGAAGGTGAGCAGACTTGGGGCATCCAGTTCCACCCGGAAGTATATCATTCCACTGATGGCACACAACTGCTCCGCAATTATGTGATTGGTATCTGTGGTTGCTCGGGCACATGGAGCCCCGACTCCTTCATCGAGACCACAGTGGCAGAACTGAAGGCTAAGATTGGCGACGACCAGGTTATCCTCGGTCTTTCAGGAGGTGTTGACTCCACTGTAGCCGCAGTGCTTCTCAATAAAGCGATCGGACACAACTTGCAGGGTATTTTCGTCAACAACGGTCTGCTCCGCCTCAATGAGTTTGAAGGCGTACTCGAACAGTACAAAGGAATGGGTCTGAATGTGAAGGGTGTGGATGCAAGCGAACGTTTCTATACCGACCTTGCAGGAGTCACTGATCCAGAGCAAAAGCGCAAGATAATAGGCCGTGACTTCGTTGAGGTCTTTAATGAGGAGGCTCAGAAGTTCAACGGCGCGCGCTGGCTTGCACAGGGCACTATCTACCCCGACGTGATCGAAAGTGTAAGCGTCAACGGTCCTTCCTGCACCATCAAGTCTCACCACAACGTAGGTGGACTTCCCGAGAAGATGAACCTCAAGGTCGTGGAGCCACTTCGTCTCCTTTTCAAGGATGAAGTTCGCCGTGTGGGCAAGGCTCTTGGCATAGATCCCCAGCTCCTTGGTCGTCACCCATTCCCGGGTCCGGGTCTCGGTATCCGTATCCTCGGTGAGGTGACAGCCGAGAAGGTGCATGTGCTCCAGCAGGCCGACGACATCTTTATCAGCAACCTGCGCGAGGCCGGACTATACGATCAGGTATGGCAGGCAGGAGCAATCCTGCTTCCGGTTCAGAGTGTAGGCGTGATGGGCGACGAACGCACCTATGAGCGTTGCTGCGCACTGCGTGCAGTCATCTCCACCGACGGCATGACCGCCGACTGGGTACATCTACCCTACGAGTTCCTTGCCAAAGTCAGCAACGAAATCATCAACAAGGTCCGCGGCATCAACCGCGTAGTCTACGACATCTCCTCCAAACCGCCAGCCACAATAGAATGGGAATAACCACTCCACCACAATGACCTTGTAGGGACGCACGGCTCGTGCGTCCTTTTTAATTTTCCATAATAGAAGAAAGGACGCACGAGCCGTGCGTCCCTACAAGGTCATTGTAAATATGTCAGCACTCGGTAATGAGTGCCATTTCTTATCCTATGTCAATATTATCTTAGAAGCTAAAACGAAGAGAGAGGCATATCCCTTCATCTCCCGGCTTGATACGTACCTTGGTCGGTTGTGACAGTGGTCCATGCTCTGAAATTGGTTTGAACGAACGCATCGCATTTATATCAAGAAGGAATGAAATATCACCTTCAGGAAAATCCTGCATCTTATCCTCTCCTTTGATTCCATCCGGCTCCTGTGGCGTAAACACCCGGAGAAACACACCATCCGTAGCTGAAGAAACTGTAATGCTTGTATTATCACCCTCCAAAATAGCCCAGTAAAACGAACCATGATATCCTTTGAATTCCGGATATACAAGCGATTCAAATGAGTTGCCGGTGATGGTATTGTTATAATCTTTATGCCAACGTCCGAAATTGGCACCTCGTTGACGGTTTTTCCATACCCGATAAGGACCAGCACCCATCCATGTCATTCCTTTCACTTCTGATTCAGGATATGAGAAACTGATTCCAATATCACTTATCTTATCGCTATAGACAGGTTCTCCATCAATTTTCCCAGCAGCACGATTGAGCATGACGGCATCCATTGTCAAAACTCCCTCTCCATTCATTCTCCAAACAATACTGTCAATTCCTCCATCATACTTCACCACAAACACCGCGTCATTACCATCCCGATAGACGGTGGATTTTATTGCTTTTACTTTCATACCTACTGCCACCGGACCATTCCCAAATGCCACTTTCTTGTTTTCGGATTCTATATCTTTTATCATGCCGGTATTCCGGTCAAAACTTACCGAGACCTTAGGAGAAAATAATGTTACGATCTCTTCAGTATCTTTTATCCCGACATTGCCTGAGACGCTTTCTACCGCGTTAGCTGCAAGATAATCTGATGCGAACTTCACGGGCCAAGTTCGAGTGACTACAGAACGACCCGCTGGATCAAACATCTCAACCTCCAATATATCCGCTTCAAAAAAATTATCAGGCAACGCGAAACGAGCTCTCCCTGTCTCATTCGGCCCGATTGAAGGAAGCGTCACATCTCCTGATTCCATCAAAGACATTTCTCCTCCATTATCCGGTGACTCCACCCTGTAGGTGCGCCATTTCATGCTGCACTCATCAAAATTCGTGAAAAGGTATTCATTAGTGACAAGCATAGATCCGTCAAACGACGGGGTTATATTCAAGGGAGCAAACTGAATAGGAGCCCAGACATCTCTTATTGTGAAGAAACTACCCTCTTTCTCGCGATAAGGACCGACTACACCGTCGCATCCATTCGATCCGTCGCTATCAAGCCAATCATCCTTATCTCTTCTTGCAATAGCTTCGTCGACAAATGCCCAAATAAATCCTCCGGCAAACATTGGGTTGCGCCGATACATACTCCAGAAATCTTCAAGGCCTGCTCCTCCTCCTTTATCATAGCGCGAATGTAGGAACTCTGTAGGCATAAACACTTTCCAGCCATTTCCTAATTTTCCCGGACCGGTCTGATACGAAGGATAGTGATGAGTGTCAATACCATTGAAATCAGCCCATGGATGCACCACATGCCTGCCTTGCGGATCAAGTAAAGCAAACATGCCGTCAAGGGCCTTGTTCCAACCACCCTCATTGCCGTTGCTCCACAGGATGACACTCGGATGATTGACATCTCTGGCTATGAACTCACGTAAAATACTGAGACCAACCTTTGTATCGTAGGCATCGTGCCATCCGGGGAGTTCATTAAGATAAAGCAATCCTATCGAATCGCATATATCAAGAAAATGACTGTCAGGCGGATAATGCGATCTTACTGCATTCATATTCATTTCCTTGATCAGCATGGCATCAGATATGCTAAGGTTCCTGTCAAGGGCTCTACCCGTCTCAGGATGGAAAGAATGTCGGTTGATGCCTTTCAATAATAGTTTTACACCATTTAGATACAATCCATCCTTTTCACGGAACTCGATATTGCGAAATCCTATTCGCTTGTTAATTTTATGCGCAGAATTTCCCTTTTCATCAATCAAAGAATAAGAAACATCATATAGATGCGGATGCTCGCAATCCCATGGTTTAATGCCATTCCATTCCGTCAAGAACACAGTGCTGTCACCTGATAATTTTACCTGCTGCTTTCCAAGTGATTCCCCGCCTGGCAATGATTTTACTTCTACCTCAACAGCAGAACCTTTTTTAAGCCCTGAAGTAAAAATAGTGCTTGTCAGCTGTCCATCAGCACGGGCATCTAAAGCAATACGCGCTATATGAGTTTTTGGCATAATTTCGAGATATACCGGACGATAAATGCCACCGAAAAGCCACCAGTCAGCTCTTCGTTCAGCCGCATTTACAGAAGGATTAGCCGATTCTTTGCTCACCTCTACTTCAAGCACATTTGAGTCACTCCCATAATTCAAAAGATCAGTGATGTTGTATGAAAACTCCGTAAAACCACCTTGATGTACCTTTCCAGCATATTTTCCATTGACCTTAACAGCAGTGTCGGTCATGGATCCTTCAAACACAATTTTTACATTCTTACCTTTCCATTCTTTAGGGACATTAAAAACATAACGATACGTTCCTACTTCACTACTTGGCTTCGCATTCTTGTCGAGATAGAAACGCCCATATGTATAAGCGCCGAAACCCTGCTGCTCCCATTGTGATGGCACCTCAATTTTTGTCCATTTTCCGGAATTCATTCCATCTGAACATATAAAGTCCCAGGTGCGGGTGGCCGAAGGACCGGTTCCTGACAGATATACACGCTCGGTCTCGACTCCGGAAGAAAAGGTTGAAAAGAAAACAGATAATGCGGCTATAGATACAACTGATTTTCCTGACAGATTCATAATTTATGACCTCAAATACTTAAATTTGCTATATAAATCATTCTATCTTACGGTATACAAGGTCGATAGCTTCATAATGCCGATCTTTCGCATTGTTCCAATGTTCCATAAGTCCAAGGGGCTCTGCCAAAGGTTTTCCATCCGCCATATATACAGTACCACTGGGTGCATTGGGAATTGAGGCTGCCTCACGCAGATATTCATCGCAATAGTTAAGGCTTCCAAATTCGGGCCATTCTCCAATTATCATATCCATGCCTACAGCATCTGCAGCAAGAGGGTCTTGTGAAGCTATGATAGAGCATGCCCAGTCATTGTTGAATGGTTCCTTTTGCCATTTCGGATAAGGAGCACCGTTCACGTCGCGCGAACCATACGTTCCGTCAATCATGAACAGAAGACAATTACCTCCAAGATGCGGATTGGAGATGAAATCTACAAATGTCTTATAGCCCGGTTTCCCGTTTCGCTTGTCTTGGCTCACATTATTGTGGGCATTCTTTCGCCATTGCAGTGCAATGTCGGTAGCTCCATACCAGTTTTTCCCGGTTAGAGTCACTCCGGGACCGGAATGTGTCTTCAACAGAGCACTATTGATTACATAATCAGCATCAACAATACATTTGGCAAGCCCTCGTGCCATTTTCCCGTTGTCAATAGAATAAGTCAAAACCTCAGGATAATATTCACATTTCCGGCGTCCTTCTCCTCCAATATTATCGATAAAAGTCACTTCAGGAAATTCACGATAGATCTTGAAATATATACTGTCAGTGATAGCACGACTTGGCTCGCAGATAATGATATCAGAAGGGCACACACCGCCATCATTGACAATCGACCGCACTAAAGCAAGGGTCACAAACGGAGATGAGTTTAGTTCAATGGTATCTCTGTGAGTGATTGCATTATTTAGATTTAACTTCACAGCAATCTTCTCCCCTTTCTTATATCCTTTGTCTCCCTTGTTATGCCTTATATTGAAATTTCTGAACATTGAATCCCATCCTTTCTTGGCATTATCCTTTCCTCCTACTATGGCAATTGTCTCTCTTATCATATCGTCGGCAAGCTTTTGATCGTTCCACCGATCCTCGACCCAAAGGCCAGTCCTGCCATCCCATTTGGCTACTCCGGGTGCATGAACCCACGCCACTCTGCCAGGGACTGCACCAACCGCCTTTCCGATAGGCTCGTTGGGACCGACAAACAGACGTGGTGCAACCGGATTGAACTCTCCGAAGAACATACGTTTTCGATTGACGGCCTGATCAAGTGGCTGAATTGTGGTGGAAGGTCCAAGATCGGGATCTTTCCATGCACACAGTGACCATACCATCTCTCCCTCAGGAGTAATCTCTATTGCCTGCACAGGAGCATTCAGGGTATCCATCGGTGTCTTGCTCCACTCATTATACCAGTTATTGACGATAGTATTGCCATTTTTGAGTCTTACTGCTTTTTGTGGTGATGTGACGCCATAATCCGAAAGATGTTTTTCCCATATCGTATTTCCGCGCCGGTCTATTTCTTTGACAATACTGCCTTTCCCTACAATCAGAAGATTGTTAGCTTTTCCCACTTCTGCTACTGACCAAGGACCTGGTATATTCCAACGGTCGATTTCCCTTCCGTCGCTATTATATTCCGCTACGAATCCAAGCCCCATATTTGCCACCAAGAGAGTTCCTCGGGATGTAAGACGTGCATTTCGGAATTGACCGTGAACCGAACCTTTTTCTGACACAGGAAGAGCAAACTCTTTAAGTATTTTCAAGGATGGAATTTCCATCACTATGACCTTGGCAGGCATTCCATTCTGAATGAAAAGCACCTTATCCTCTCCTATTGGCTGTATTGTATGAATCTAACATCCTTCCGGTGCATCATAGCTCCATATTATAGAATGATTAGGGGCTATTTCAGCAATACCATATTGATGGGCGATTAACATATTTCCATCTGTCATGAGTACTGCATCGCTGATTTCACCTTTACGTTCAGATGCAAGATGTTCCCATTCAATCACTCCATTTTTTACGATGTACATTCGAGGTTGTTTACTTTCTCCGGCATAGAAAAAGTCATGTTTAGAAAGATCGGTTGATCCTGTGGCAAAAGCCTGAGTAGTTATCAACAGGGAAAAAGCCATTATAGCTTTAAAGATTCGATTATTTGGTCTCATGATTATAGGTATGATTTTGTCTTGCAAAGATAATAAATCTATTCGATTATTGCAATCACCAAGTCAGATAATGAGTAAGACTTGGCTGAATTAATCATGTGTATGAATTTCACCTGAGATATTTAGCACATCGTCTGCAGCTACCATTACGGGGCGGTAATCCGGCTCTCGCACAGACATTTTGACATTGTCAAGGTTAAGGCCATCAACGTGTCGAAGAAATAATCCCCATGAAGGTAATTCACCAAACATGTGAAATTCCGGATAAGAAGCAATCTCTTCAGGCACGTCATTATAGCGAAACGCTCCAATATATGCCATTCCTTTGGTCCCTCGACCCGGATATGAGACATTAATAAATATTACTCAACTTTACATTTTCAACCCGATGTCCGGGAATCCCGGTTATACTTGCCGGAAAGGGATTGTGAATGGTGTTGATGTCAGGTCCTCTTAGGTCATAGTCGCTATCAGGTCTGCCAAAAGGAATTTCACAAGAAAGATTGCTGATTTCTACGTTTGTGAGCGACCCCGGTTTCTCGCCACGTCTGTGACCAAGCCTGATGAAAAAAGCGTTTCCTGTATTTTTTGCCTCTATCGAATCAATACTTACATTGTCAAGCACAGCACCGTCAACGCTTTCGAGTGCAATTGCTGACCGGAATGTATCCCTGATCTTGATGTTCTTTATGATGATATTGCGAAATCCTCCGAAAGATTCTGTTCCCATCTTGATAGCGTTTGCACTGCTTGCTATCCTGCAATCTGTAATCACGATATTTTCGTTTCCATCATCTGGATCGAAAGATTTGAGCACTATTCCGTCATCTGCAGAGTTTATGTCGCATCCGGATATGAGCACGTTATGACAGTCAGCAACATCGATACCGTCATTGTTCCAGTATGCCCTGTTGACAAAATCTATGTTTTTGATAAGAACATCATTACACTTGTTCAGTGAGAATCCCCAACTTGCCGATGCCCTAAGCAGGACATCAGTGACGGTCAGAGAATCCACATTTTCGAAGTCGAGAAGTTTGGGGCGTAAGGAGGGGCGCATTCTGCGTCTATTGTAGTTCGGATCCACTCTTTCTCCAATATGATGTAGGCTGTCGATGGCAAGAGCGAGTTCAAGACCGCGACCATCTATTGTACCTTCCCCAGTGATGGAAATATTGTGTGCATCACGTGCTACTATAAGACCGAACTGAGGTTTAGAGCACTTGTCGGCAACTCCATTTGCAAAATCATCCGAAGTCTCGAGATAGCCGTCGTAATCATACGGGTTAATACTTCCCAATATTACGGCCCCTTTCTTAAGATGCAGGTTTACTCCAGATTTCAGTTGCAATGTTCCTGTGACATGAATTCCCGCCGGGACTACAAGCGTCCCTCCCCTTTCGAGTGCAGCGATGGAGTCAACAGCATCCTGAAAAGGACTTCTGGCATTCACTGAAGAATAGATTGTAAGTGCAAGCAGAAAGACTATTATCCTAAAAGATTTATTCATAATGTAACATTCATCCATTGAAGTTGTTTTGACTTATTTTTTTATTAAGATTTCGTCAGGTTTTCGAGCAGGTTTTGTCTCTTGAAGAAGGAATGATGCGGGCATCATGACTGATGAAAGAGACAAAAGATGCCGAAAAGATGGCGGAAAATTAATAAAAAGAATCTTTGATTTAACTCTTCATTGTTATTTTTTTAATTCGTAAATAAGTTTAAACAACTTCATTCGTAAATAAGTCGAAACAACTTCATTAGATTATTAAAATTTTTGTATGGCTTAGAATATCAATTTTTTCTTTTTGGCTCTTTCTGTCCAAAGGTTTGCAATCAGTTGATGCCCGGCAGGCGTCGGATGTATTCCGTCCCAAAGCCATCTTGTTGAATTAGGATTACCGGAAGTTAAAGAATTAAACAGATTGTTGGTATCAATATACTCAGCACCGAATTCCTTGGCAAGTTTCTTCACTCTATCGGCACACTGATCAATTGATTTTTTCACTTGAGGATAAATATTACTGTCCACTGATCTCCCTTCTGCTACGAATGGTGACATCAATATTATCTTCACAGATGGATTAGCATTCTTAGCCTGATTAAGAATATCCCTAAAGGCTGAAGTCCAACCATTTACATCAAAGTCTTCAGTTCCTCCATCCCTATAGTACTTATACACATCGTTGATTCCAACCATCACAGTAAGAACATCCGGATCTTCATCAATCACATCTTCTTTCCATCGCTTCTTGAGATTGTATATCGTATTGCCTGAGATACCACGGTTGAGCCAGTTGCATTTCAGTTTTGGATCTTCAGCCATCATCTTTGCGGCAGAAAGCATCACATAGCTGTGCCCCAAATTATGATTCTGGTCAGTCTTATTGCGTTTAGATGAAGGAAGCGCCTTACCGGCGCTTCTTCCCCAGCCTCCATCAGTGATGGAATCACCGATGAAAAGAGCTGTCAAGTCTGATTTAAGTTTGATTTTGATTACGGTAGCAGGTCCGTCGTCAGCAGGAGTGACTGTTTCTACAAAAACTTTGCCGTCTTTATCATTCCATTTTAGTTTTCCGCCTCCTATCATTGTTATCTCTTCAATGTCTGAAGCTTTAATTCCCGGAAGTTCTGCAGACTTTCCATCCCATTTAAGCAGGAAAGCATAGAGATTTCTACGTCCTTTTGATGTGTATCTTACGTCACCGTCCTTGTTTTCTCCGAATGCTCTTGTGCCGTAGACAGCTTCACCATATTTTGACAGCCATTTGCCGACAGCATACAATTCCTTTTTCTGGTCGTCGGGAATAGTCCCGTCTGATTTAGGAGAAACATTCAGGCAAAGGTTTCCGTTGCGGGAAATATTATTAATGAGGCTTCTAATTATTCCGTCGGCATTTTGCAACTTTAGTCCCTCCACATATCCGAACTTGTGTCCGATAGGGTCATCTACCTGCCAATAATATGAAGTCTTTTCCTTTGGTGCCCTTGACTCCCTTTCAAAATCTCTGATAGAACCTGCCTTATATGCATCGCTTTTCGACTGGATTGACACCTCTTTACCCCATTTATCAGCACTGTTGTAATAATATCGGGCTATCTTCAACTTCCAAGGATCCATTGTCCTATAATTGATGCCATTGTCAAAATATATAAGGTCAGGCTGGTATTTATCTATAATTTCCATCACGCGATACTGCCATTCGTTCATGAACGCATCATTTTGCGGATGAGGACCGGGATGTTCTTCAGATGGACCCATACCGGAGTTTTCAGTCGGTTTTTGAGGAGGACCATATAATGATGCATATTTAGGGTCGAAGAGGTCGGTGGAATCCGGATCGAGACTCGGATACATGAAATCCCAATTTTCAACACGATGGTTGCTGATGCCAAATCTCATTCCTTTATCGCGAACAGCCTTGGAAAGCTCAGCTATTACGTCGCGTTTTGGTCCATACTTTACAGATGTCCATTCAGTAAGATCGCTGTCATACATTGCGAAACCGTCATGATGTTCCGCAGTCGGTATCACGTACTGAGCTCCGCTTGCCTTAAACAGTTCTGCCCATTCATCGGCATTGAATTTTTCAGCTTTGAAAAGAGGGATGAAATCCTTGTAGCCGAATTCATTTTGCGGACCCCATTTCTCGTGATGGGCTTTACTGAGTCCGTTATACATATGCTTGGGATACCATTCACTGCCTGCTGCAGGAACTGTATATGGTCCCCAATGAATAAAGATGCCAAACTTTGCATCCTTGAACCATTCCGGCACGCTATAGTTTGACTCCAGGGATTCCCATGTAGCGTCATATTTTCCGGTCGGACATGATTCAAGCTGCTCTGTGGTAACCTCGATGGTCTTGCGCGGAGCCTGAGCTGACAGGTCATGAAACGCTGTCATAATCATAAAGGAAGCAACCGCCATAGGATAAAATATTTTTATCTTTCTCATAAAAGAAGAATGATGATAGGTTTATTTAGGTTTTTATCACAAGGAATTGATCTTGCTTTTTCTCTTTATATGCAAAATTATCGGTTTCGTTGGTTTTCCATATTCATAAAATCGATAAAAAAAGAGTACAAAATCGATTTCGATATCAAAAGGAATGGCATAATTTCATTTATCTAACCGTTAAATAATGGAATATCTACAAGAATACTCAGTGGGCATGATTAAATAAGCGGATTTCATTGTTATCATTATAAGAAATAATAGTCGACACCAAATGAAATATATATTATTTATTGCGCTCATAATAAGTATGATTGATTTCTCATTAGTGGCCAACAGACCGAATGAGGATCCATATCATTCTCTGCTGTCATATTCTACGGAAGAGTATGTTGATATGGGTTTATTATGTAATGATCCTGATTCTGCGATGATATATTATTCGTTGGCCATGAAAAGCTTTGAGGCGGCCCCGAAGAAAGAAAAAGTGCGCCATTATATAAGGGCATTAAACTGTGCGGGATATACGTCTTTATTTTCCTATAGGGATTTCAGCAGAGGATGCTTTTATCTGATGAATGCCGAACAGATTGCTAAAGAATCTGGAGACTCAGCCATGCTGGCTCTCATTACTCTTAACCTAGCCAATCTTTATGTAGGAACAGATCAAAGCCAAGAGGCTATCAAGCACTTTCGACATTCAATGCGTCTTTCTCTTGATGAAAAAGATATATTATGTTACATTACAGCCTATGTTGGACTTTTACCACAGCTCGTCGTTGAAAAATCACTTGATGAGGCAATATCGGATATAAAAGGCTTTTCAATTATTGAGCAGCCCGGTATCCCCCTGACAAAGTTTGCAACTGAACTTACGGAGGGATTGATATTACTGAAGGAAGGAAAGTACGAAGACGCGCTGAAGAATTTCAATGATGCGGGCAAACATATTGATACACCTTTTACTCCTGAACGATATATAATAACTCCAATCATTATGAAATCTAACGCTTACAAAATAATGGGAGAGCATGATAAAGCCATAGATTGCGCGTTAGAAGCCATTCCACTTCTTGATAAAGAAGGTAAGATAGACATCTATCATTGGATAAGCAAGCTTTATGAGGATATTGGAGACACCATAAATTCTGATCGTTATAGACTTCTGTATCTCGATAATGCATATGATGCCGGTATCATAAACAATAGGATGTCAGATATGGTATCGGGCAAGAGTTCTTTTGAAAGAAACATGTTCCTCAACGATATCGAACGTCTTGAAGCAGAAAACCGTACTAAAAGAGCTGTGCTTTGGATAAGTGCGGCATGGTGCGTGGTTATCACTTTACTCTTATTTTGGCTATGGAGTGCATATAAAAGATTGAAACTTTCTCAGGAGAATCTTTTCTTAAAGAATCAGACAATTGTCGAAAGTAAACAGCATGTAATAGAAAAGATACCAGGGCAGGCACCAGATAGTTTAAATGAAGAGAAAAAAACATTACAGGAGCTTTCTGAAAGGATAATGGAATTTACTGCCAACTCAACTGAACCTTTTAACAGCGATTTCTCAGTAAGTCGTCTTGCCTCTCTTTTAAATGAGCATCCCAGAAAAGTTTCAAAAGCAATAAATGAATGTTTTGAAAAAAACTTCAACTCATGGCTTGCGGAAATCCGGATTGACGAGGCGTGTCGTCGATTGACCGATTTTGACAAATTCGGCACTCTGTCAATAGCCGGTATAGCCGAGGGAGTAGGTTTTAAGTCACGTACGCATTTTGCCGAGGTATTCAAACGCCATACAGGCCTTAGTCCTTCGGAATATCAGCGTCTGGCAGGAAAAAAACTAAAGTTTTTTTCCTGAAAGGCAATCTTTATATGTCATGTTTTATGTAAAATGTGTCTGTATTTCCTAAATACAGACATTTATTTACAATTACTTATGTCGTCTACATAAAATTTTTAATAACTTTGCATCGAGGTTTAACTTTATTTAAAATTTATGAAAAGACGACATCTTATTGTTTTGACAATGACTATCATGATGAGTAGTGTTTGTACGTTGATGAACGCTCAGATTTTAACGCCTGACGGTAAACTGAAAGCTGAAAATGCCATAGAATGTTCAGATAAGAATGCTGCTCTCAAAGACAATCTTAATATTGCCTTTGAGTCATCCATACGCATGGCTGACATTCGTAACGTGAAGTCAGTCGAACAAATGAGTTCTTCACCGATAACCGAAGTAAATGGTGAAGTAAGGCACTATGCCAAAGAGAGCGCAGGAATCACTTTATCATGGGGTATGTTTCCTACCTACTATGAAAATACGGATTATCCGGCGGAAATCGTATTCGGCGATAACGGAGATGTATATTTCCACAATATAATGAATGGATATGAATGGGCCGACTCCTATGTAAAAGGACATCTCAAAGACAATAAGATCATCGTAGAGCTACCTCAGGTGATTCAAGACATTGAAGACGGAGAGGCTGTTCTATTTACGGGAATCCATTATTTTGATAATCCGCAAGACGGAACTACCGGATATGAACTTGATTCAGAGTTGAAGTCCATAACCTATTCCGTCAGTGAAGATGGTGTCATTTCCCTTGATGTGCCATCGGAAGAAACCGGCATAGGCTATACCTATCTTTCTGACGGTATGTGGGTCGGATATGTAGACTATTATCAGATTTTTCGTCCCTCTGACCGCGTGCCTGTCATGATTCCAAATGATGCGGTTGTAGAGCAATGGTCTTATGTAGCAGGAGATTATGGTTATTTCCTTAAAGTGGCATATGCAGATGACAACATCTATATCGGAGGACTGTCTCCTATGATGCCCGACAGCTGGATCAAGGGTTCGCTTGAAGGTGATAAAGCTGTGTTCTCAAACAATCAATATGTGGGTATTGCGAATGATTCATATTTCGTCACTGTTCAATATGGATATGAGAAGCCTAACGCTTCCGGCGTGCCAGTCCTCTCTCTTGCTGAAGATAATGCTGTCTATAGGATGACACTTGACAGAGAAAACAAGACCCTGCGTGCTGATGATAAGGATATGCTCATGATCTTCAATACATCAACTGATGAAATTAGATATATAACAATCATTCAGGATCCACGATTGAATTATCAACCCTCTAAGAGCGGAACGCCACGCGGTGCTACAGACTTAGGTTACAATGACCTTTGGGTAGATTATTATGGTTACAGTATCTTTGGATTCAGGCTTTCAATGGTAAGCCAGGAAGGAACTCTGCTTGATACCGAAAATCTTTATTACCGTCTGTTTGTGAACGGAGACCAAATCGATTTCGATCCCGATATATATACCAATATGCCCGAATATATGACGGAGGTTCCATTCTACTTTACAAATGATAATGAATTTTTCGCTCGTAACGTCCTAACTCGTGAGATCGGCCTCTATAATACTGATATCAAGAGCCTTGGCGTTCAAATGGTGTATTATTTTAATGATATCGAAACAGAAGGGCCCATCGTCACCCTTGATCTCGAGGCTACCGACGTTGTGAGTATTAATGACAGTGTGATTCTCAATGTTGAATATTTTGATCTTACCGGAAAAAAGACTTCAGATAGAACTAAGGGAATGCTGATAAAACGAACTACTTATTCCAACGGTCAAGTAACAACATCCAAGATAATCCATTAAACATTTTTGTTGACATAAGTTTCACAAGCTTAACTAAAGAAATGAAGAAAATATTCATAATCAACGGCGTAGAGCCTTATTCCTGGGCTCCGGGACGCCTTAATGCAACATTCGTAGATATTGCCCGCGAATACTTCGAGAGCAATGGTTGCGAGGTAAATGTAACCAAGGTATGCGAGGAATATGACATCGAGGCTGAGGTTGACAAAATAGCGGAAGCCGATCTGGTGATACTCCAGTTCCCTCTAGAATGGTTTAACGTGAGCTGGTCATGCAAGAAGTATTTCGATACGGTTCTTATTGCCGGACAGGGAAAACACGCTCATTCAGATGGTCGTCATCAAGACCGTCCCAAGGAAGGATATGGTACGGGTGGCCTGCTTACAGGGAAGTATATGCTGTCCGTCACACAGAACGCCCCGATTGAGGCTTTCTGTAATCTCAGCGAGACATTCTTCAACGGCATTACTCCAGACCAGATGCTTACACCTATTCATCTGACATTCCGTTTCATAGGGCTTACCCCGGTATCAAGTTTCTTCTCAAGCGATGTCATGAAGAATCCTACTATTCCTGAGGATATCGAAAGATACAAAGAACATCTGAGTCACTATTTCCCCTTTAAGTAATGCCTCAGTGAAAGTGTACGTACCAAATAGAAAATCCGAGTGTCTCTTAAAATATGGGAAATAATAAAAAAGATAGCATGCTGACTCATGCTGAAAACGTAATTTACCGTATTCATCGGCCATCAGGTGTTGATGCCGAACTTTTCCGCTGTCACTCTTTCGAGGAAGGGCATCTTTTCTGCATAGCCGGGACCAAAGGGGCTGCCATCCCTGACTAGATAGCACCGCAACCTGGCGACTATACAGTAACGAAACAGCGTTTCAGTGCATTCTTCGCAACAGACCTTGACATCATATTGCGCGGTCTCGGAACAAAAAACGTCTACCTGACCGGCACGCAGTATCCGAATTGCATACGCTCAACAGCGTTGGATTCCATGAGTCTCGATTATAACACAATCGTAGTTACCGACTGTTGTTCCGCCGCTTCCGAGGATGTGGCAAAGGCAAACATATACGATCTTCAGAACATGGGAATAGCATGTGTTACGGTAGGTAAAGTTTGTGTCGATGGGATAGGCGTTGGTGGAGGCATCGGTAATCAGGATTCCCAGATAGCAAAATACATAGTAGATACATTCAACCAACTTATAAACGTATAACAGCATTATGGATTTGACAAGACATTCGCTTGAAGCAATCAAGCCTTCGGAAATAAAGGACAACCCGATTGAGATGTTCCACAAGGACTGGGCTGTAATAGCAGCCGGAAGTCCTGATGATTTCAATGAAATGACTGTTTCGTGGGGTGCGCTTGGTGCCTCATGGGGACAGCAGAAGCCAATCGCAATCATCTTCGTCAGCCCCAATCGATATACCCACAAGTATCTTGAAAGTCACGATACATTCTCAATCAACATCTTCCCTCATGAGTTTAAGAAGATTGAGGCATATATCGGTTCGCATTCGGGACGAGATGGCGATAAGATTGCCGCAACAGGTCTTGAGGTAGAATTTACTAAGAATGGAACACCGGTATTTCCTCAGTCACGCCTGATTCTGGAATGCAGGAAGATATATTCCCATGACCTTGACCGCAACAAATTCTCCGACACTCTGATTGAAACTTACAGCAATCGAGTGTTCGATGGGGTGAAGCCTCACACTGTTTATTACGGTGAAATAATAGGATGCTGGCAAAGGAATAACCTATAATCACATAATCAATTAGACTTGAAAGGTCTTGTATAATTTGCAGGAGGGGTGGAAAAATATAATACTCCACTTCTCCTTTATCCATATTTGCTTTTTTCGTATTGAAGTTGTTTCGACTTATTTTTTTATTAAGATTTCTTCAGCTTTGCGAACAGATTTCGCTTCATTCATCAGTCACTATGCGGGCATCGTGACTGATAAATGAAGCTTCAGGAGACCAATTCAGAGTTGTTTTATGGAGAAAAACTAACGGTGCATTAGATACTGAAATCGGTAAGAAAACAGAAACAACTGACAAAATCGGTAAGAAAATCAGTAAGAAAGAAGAACTAGTTTTGAAATATATTTCAGATAATCCAAATATCACTATTAGTAATTTGGCACATTTATCTGGAATGGCAACATCAACTGTTCAGGTGTATCTTGATAAGTTACGCTTTGCAGGTAAGATAAGATGAATGGGACCTAATAAAGGTGGATATTGGGAAGTTCAATAAGGTCTACGACATCTACGGCGAAGTCTACAACATCTCCACACTCCACTCTCCGCCCTCCACTCTCCCCTAAAATAATGTTAAAACCGAAAAAAATATCGGACAATTTTTCAAATTTATTAAAATTTATTTGTATCTTTGCGGATGATTGACCTATAACAACCTTAACTGGTTACGGATTTTAACGATTTTGATAGGATTCGTAAACACATTTTATTAACCTATAAAACAACTTAACAACTATCAGACATACAGCTAACAACCGATAAATCAAATAACAACAATAATAACTAACCACATTCAACTAATCATGAAATACGAAAACAATCACGTTTTGTCAGTATTGAAACGAATGCAAAGAGGCTCCAGGCTTTTGACGGCCCTGATGTGCCTTTTTGCGACGTTGGCGCTTTACGCGCAGGAGACAGTGGTGACCGGTAGCGTATTTGACGACCAAGGCGAGCCCCTCATTGGAGCTACGGTCATGGTGGCCAAATCTACGATCGGAACTTCCACTGATCTTGACGGTAATTTCTCTATCAAATGTAAGCCGGGAGCAAAACTCGTGGTCTCATACGTCGGATATGAGACTCAGGAAGTTCCCGCAAAAGAGGGAATGCAGGTAATCCTGAAAGAATCCTCTGCAATGCTCGACGCTGTAGAGGTCGTGGCATTTGGCGTTCAGAAAAAAGTGACAATGACTGGTGCAGTTTCTTCTATTAAGAATGAAGATCTTACGCGTACGCCAGTCAGCTCAGTTACCAACGTCCTTGCCGGTCAGCTCTCCGGTGTGTCAACAGTTCAGTACTCAGGCGAGCCGGGGTCTGATGCCGCTGATATTTTTGTCCGCGGTAAAGCTACTTTTGACAAAGACAACGCTAAGCCTCTTATTCAAGTCGACGGTGTCGAACGCGACATGTGGGATATCGACCCGAATGAAATCGAGTCTATATCAGTGCTTAAGGATGCATCAGCAACTGCAGTGTTCGGTGTACGTGGTGCCAACGGTGTTATCCTTGTGACTACCAAGCGCGGACAGGAAGGCAAGGCAAGAATTGACGTATCGCTCAACTTCTCTGCACAGCAACCCACAAAGCTTATCGAGATGGCTAACTCTGTGGAATATGCTAATTTCTACAACTATGCAATGACCAGCGACGGTGCGGCTGCGCCATTCTCAGAGGAAATCATCGCCCGCTTCATCAACGATGAGAGTGACCCAGTCAAGAGATACCAGAATTCCATCCGTTTCCCAAACATGCGCTGGACTGACTACATCTTCAAGAAGACAACATTCCAGCAACAGCACAACGTAAACATCTCGGGAGGTAACAAGAAGGTGCGCTATTTCGTGTCTGCCGGTTTCTTCAGCCAGGACGGTATCTTCGACCAGTTTGGTCGCGATGACTATGCGTTCGACTACCGTTATAACCGTTTCAACTATCGTTCAAACCTTGATATCAACGTAACTCCTACCACCACCATCACCCTTAATGTAGGTGGTAAGATTGACTCTTCATCTAAACCTCGTACCGGACAGGGTGCAGCCGGTATGGTTAAGGCTGTATATGAGGCTACCCCATTCTCCAGCCCCGGCTTCGATGAACTCGGTCGCTTTATTAGCTTGAACACAGATCCGGACTACAATATCGAATACGATGCCGAAGGCAATCCTCGCTCTGTGATCCTTCCGTTCACTGGTTCTCAACCGATGACATACGTTACATATCAGACTGGTGCTTATCAAAAGACAGCCAATACCATCAACACTGACCTGATCATCGATCAGAAACTTGATGTTATCACCAAGAATCTTTCTCTTAGAGTAAAAGGAGCATACAACAGTGGTTTTGATCAGACTAAGGAACTTACCGCGTCTGCTGCTACGGTCACTCCCCGCATGATGCCTGACGGCACTATGGAATTCTTGACAAATACTTTCGAGGAGTCTCCTTCATATAGAGTATCAGGTAAAGGATATTGGCGTAATTGGTATGCTGAGGCAGGCCTCAACTGGAACCGTAGTTTTGGCGACCATGACATCACAGCTCTCGCGCTCTACAACCAGAGTAAGGAATATTATCCAAAGACATATTCTGACATAGGCCGTGGATACATCGGCTTCGTAGGGCGTGTCACTTACGCTTACGACAACCGATATCTTGCAGAGGTCAACTTCGGCTACAACGGCTCGGAGAACTTTGCACCCGGCAAACGTTTCGGTGCTTTCCCGGCAGGATCAATTGGTTGGGTACTGTCTAATGAAAAATTCATGGAAGGCCTTCATCCCTATCTGTCATTCTTCAAGATCCGTGCTACACTCGGTAAAGTTGGTAACGACAAGATTGGCGGTAGCCGATTCATGTATCTCGCAGACCCCTACGGTGTCAACGGCGGTGCGCTCCTCGAACGTCCTTCGGGAGAAAATCCCTACGGTTACAACTTCGGTACCGGTAATGGTGTCTACGCAACCCAGCCTGGAGCATGGGAAATGGCGAAAAACAATCCTAACATAACATGGGAAACTTCTGTAAAACAGAACTATGCAGTCGACATCCAGTTCTTCAATGATAGGCTTAAGACAAGTTTCGACTATTATAAGGAACACCGCGACAACATCCTTCTTCAGAATTATGCGGCTTCCTCGGTACTTGGCTATAATCCTGCGATGACCAACTTCGGTATCGTCGACAGCTGGGGATGGGAACTTAGCGTGGGCTGGAACGACATGATCGGCAGTGATTTTAGTTACTGGGCTCGTTTCAACCTTTCTTTCAACGACAACATCATACGCCGAGACGGGCAGGCTCCACAGACCTACGACTATCAGAAGACAGTTGGCCATCGCATCGGCGCCCGCTCACAGTATTTGTTCTGGGGCTACTACGATGACACAGCTGCTGAAAGATATGAGGCTGAATACGGAGCTCCTCTTCCTGCTCAGCTGAAGGATAACAGCAAGCTAAATCCCGGCGATCCAATCTACGTGGATCTCAATGGCGACGGAAAAATCGACAGCAATGATGCCAGCCGTGACTTTGGAAAGACTGATGACCCTCGCTATATAGCGGGTCTCAATCTCGGTGCAAGCTGGAAAGGACTGCAGCTTTCTTTGCAGTTCACCGGTGCTTGGGACGTGACCCGAAGCATCGACGGCTCATTCCGTCAGCCTTTCTATAACTCAGCTAAGAATGACCAGGGTGGTCTGCTTAAGACACACCTCTTAGATAGTTGGAGGGTGGATAATCCAAATGCGGAATATCCTCGACCTACAATTGCCTATAAGGGCCATACATACGTTGGAAGTACCCTTTGGGAAAAAGATGCAAGCTATTTCCGTTGCAAATCAATGCAGCTCGCTTATAATTTCGACATGCCCTGGCAGAAGAAGATCGGAATTAAGAATCTTCAGCTTTCATTCAGCGCTTATAACCTCTTCACAGTATCGAAGTACAAATGGGGTGACCCGGAAAACAGAGCAAGTAGCTCACCCGACTATCCTCTTACCCGTACATATACAGTCGGTCTTAAAGTTGGTTTCTAATTGCAACAAAGAAAAAGGAAAGAAATCATGAAAAAAGCATTTCAAAGCATATTCGCTCTTGCACTGGTAGCCATCGGAGCCACCGGCTGCACCGATGAGGTGCAGGTGGGCAACGCCTTCCTTGACAAGGCACCCGGCGGAACGATGAATCTGGACTCAATCTTTTCGAATCCGGACTACATCAACCAGTTCCTGACAAACATATACAACAAGCAATATTACGGTCTGCCTTATAATCAAGATAAGAATCAGGCTGCAGGTGTCTACAACGGCAAACTTGATGCCCTAACTGACCTCTATCAGCTTCACTGGGCAGGCTCAAAGGTGTGGAACTCTTACTATACTGGCACGATGTCATCAAGGGAGGATCCTTTGCTCTCCTATACTAACGACTATGTATGGAAAGTTGTGCACGAGGTGTCAGTTATAAAGGAAAACATATATCGTGAAGACCTTCACCCTAACATGAGTGACAAGCAGAAGGATTATATCGTGGCTCAAGCAAAAGCAATCCAGGCCTACGAATATGCTACCCTTCTTCCTCACTACGGTGGGCTGCCTATTATAGAGAAGACCATATCTGATGCAGCTGAAATGGTCAGCGACGAATATGGTGAACGCCACATAGGCGAACGCTGTACTTTCGAACAGACCGTTGATGCCATCGTAAAATGGTGTGACGAAGCTGCTCCATATCTATACTGGGCATACAATGGCAATGACGACGAATCAAGCTCACGCCAGACCGGCCGATGGACGAAAGCAGGCGTAATGGCTCTCAAAGCCAAGGTACTATGGCTTGCCGCTTCACCCTTGTACAACTCCAATGAATCATATATGGGTGGTGCATCTGAAGCTGAGCAAAAAAAACTCGTATGGTATGGTAATTACGACCAGAAACGATGGGAGCGTGCACTCCAGGCTTTCGAAGACTTCTGGAGAGAGAATGAGCAGAACGGCAACTATTACCATCTCTATGAGGCAACAACAAAGAATAACGACGGATATCGCCTTGCCTATCGTCGCGGATACATGTTTGACGACAGTCCTGAGAACATCCACTGGACAAAGGTTGCCGGCATCTTTGGAACACAGGGAGCCTACAGCTGGCTATCATGGAACTGGGTAGAGAACGGTGTTCGCCGCCTTGTTCATTCACCATCACTGGAGTATGTCGAGATGTTCCCATGGAGCGACGGCAAGCCTTTCGACCGTGAAAAGGATTTGAAATACTCTCATTCATACGAGGATGCAAAAGACCCTGGCATAAATTGGGACGTTTATACTTGCCTTAACGGCACTTATGACAAACTATTCTATACATACAAAGAAATCCGTGGTGGCTTCAGTAAGACAGCCTCACGTGATCCTCGTCTGTATGAGAATGCTACAGTGACAGGTACACCTGAGAACCTTGCATTACAGTCTACGGATGGCAAGGCGACAGGAAATATTAAGGAACTGTGGGTTGGCGGACAGGATGCTGGCACATGCATTAAGGATCCGGCAGATTATACTGTTACCGAATCTCTTACTTCTTATTGTCCTACCGGTTTCGGCGCTTATAAATATGTGCTCAACCGTATCGAATGGTGGCGCGACCCGAATATGCACTGGAACGCACTAACTATTCCCGACATGATACTCATGTATGCTGAATGCCTGGCAGAATGCAGCAGACTTGATGATGCAATCACTCAAGTTGATAAGATACGTTCACGCGTCGGACTCAAAGGTATTGTAAGTTGCAATACAGCTCTCGACCTTAAGAACAACAAGGCAAATCTCATCGAGGAAATCCTTCGTGAACGTGCATGTGAGCTTGGAATGACTAACTCCCGCTATATCGACATGATCCGCCGAATGCGCACCGACTGGATGACCAAGAAACTCCATGGCCTGGCATCATTCCGTATGATTAAGAATGCTCAAAACAAATGGGTACGCCGTAATGCGCCCTGGTTTGGTGACGACAAAAACAGCGGACAGGCAGAACCTGCACGTTTCGAATATGAAATATTCCCTCTGACACAGGGTTATCGAGTATTCTGGGATATGGACCCGAACTCTTTGGAACTGAAGAAATGGCTGATGATGCCGTTCCCTCAGGATGAAGTGAACAGGGGATACGGTCTTATTCAGAACCCCGGCTGGTAATCGGTAATACCAAGACATAAACTAACATCTCAAAAAGAGACAAATCATGAAATCCAGATATATTTTACTCATGACGCTCGCCGCCGGGCTCACACTTCCTTCAGTAGCCCAAGAAGCAGCCGACAGTGTTGCTCCCGAGACATGGCTCTCTCAGGAATACAACATTGGTGTTGACCTGGGGATTACACGTGAAAACTCTACGGCCTCGGTGAGCGTGATCAAGAACGACGCTGTCAACGAGCGCAGTGCCAAAAACATAGAAAATTCACTGATCGGACATGGCAAAGGTTTGATCACCATCCCCGGCAACGGAACTCTCTATCAGCAGAACCCGACTTTCTACATCCGTGGTCTTCAAAGCCTTTCAGGAAGTACTCCACTGATCCTTGTTGACGGCATTGAGCGCGATATAGATGCTATTGACCCTGAAGAGGTTCTCGAGGTACAACTTCTCAAGGATGCCGCTGCTACTGCCCTTTACGGATATAAAGGAGCCGATGGCGTAATTAATGTCATCACAAAGCGTGGAGAATACAACTCACAGCATATCAAGGTGAACTATGAGCACGTCTTCTCCAACCTTACAAATAAACCCCGATTCGTGGATGGCACTACCTATGCGAATGCTATGAATGAGGCTCTCCTCAATGAAGGAAAAGACCCCCGTTATAGCCAGCAGGACATAGCTGCTCTTGCAAGCGGACAGTATCCCTACCTCTATCCAAATGTAGACTGGGTAGGCGAGACATTCCGTAATCATGCAAATGGTGATCGTGCATCGGTTGAGTTTTCAGGTGGTGGACAGAAGTTCCGTTATTTCTCAATGGTGAATTTCATGTATAGCGACGGATTCATCAAGAATGCAAACAAAAATGAAGGCTACTCCACACAAGATAAGTTTATGCGCACAAATATCCGCATTAACCTGGATGTAGATCTCTTCAAATACACACAGTTCAAGACAAATATCTTCACATCTATCGGTGAGATGCAATCACCGGGAAATGAAGTAAGTCTGTGGGCTCTTCCATATCAAGTGCCGGCACTTGCTTTCCCTGTAAGAAATGAGAATGGCCTCTGGGGTGGCAACACTACATGGAGTGGTGATCTCAATCCGGTTGCTCAATCATCAGATGCGGCTTATTATAAGATTTTTGACCGTTCTCTGTTCTTCAATGCTGAGGTAGTTCAAGACCTCTGCATGGTGGCAAAAGGGCTTAAGTTCAATGTTGGCGCAAGTTATGACATCCAAAACAACATCACGGAAGACCACTCTAAGAAATATAATTTTGGTATGTCTTCCGTAACCGGATGGGACAATGGAGTGCCGACTACAAGCTACTGGCAGATTGATGATCAGGCTACTGCTATGGGCAGTGGCGCAAGTTTAAGGACATTTGGTCGCCGTTTGAACGCATGGCTTGGTTTCCAGTATGACAACACTTTCGCAGAAAAGCATCATCTGATGGCTCAGCTCAAGTATCATTACGACTATGAGAGCCCGATGGGAATCAATACAGACATCTACCGTCATAACATCTCATTGTGGGGTCAATACACATTTGCCAACAGATACTCTCTCGGAGTTGCTTTGGCAGAGATGGGATCGTCACGTCTTGCACCCGGTACAAAATGGAGTTTCTCACCTAATGTATCGCTTGGTGCTGTTATACTTAACAACGATGATCTCGCATTCAATTTCCTGAAGGCTCGCGCATCATGGGGTATACAGAATCTTGACCGTCTGCCAGGCGACAATGTTTGGACATATTACCTCCAGTCATACACTATCAGCGGAGGTGGTTACCCTTGGACTGAGAAATATGATGGAAGCGGAACTGTCACCGTAAACCAATTACCTATGGTCAATCCTTCACATGAAAGAGTTGCCAAGTATGACATAGGTATTGACGCTAGCCTCTTCGGATGTTTAAACCTTACAGCTGATTACTTCTACAACCGCCACTATGATATCTTCGTGGATGGCGCAGGAGCGTATTCAAGCCTTATCGGTTTCACTGCACCATTTAAGAATCAGGGTAAGGTTGACAACCGCGGTGTCGATATTGAAATCAACTTCAACAAGAATTTCGGCGACTGGAACGTAATGGCAGGAGGTTCATTCTTATTTGCTAAGAGTAAGATCATCGATATGGCTCAGGAACCGGTGGCATTTGACAATCTTGATCGTACAGGAGATCCACTTGGCTCAACCTACGGTTTGATTGCGGATGGACTTTTCACTTCTCAGGCAGAAATTGATGCGTCACCAACTCAAACTTTCTCACAAGTAAGAGTTGGAGATATCAAATATAAGGATATCAACGGTGATAATGTGATTGATGCAAACGATTTCACAAGAATAGGTTACAACTCTGTATGTCCGGAAATATTCTACACCTTCAACCTCGGTGCTGAATACAAAGGAATCGGTCTTGTGGCTCATTTCCAGGGTGTCGGCAACTACGGTTGCAACCTCACTTCTCAGGGATATTACTGGGGTCTGATCAATAACAGTTCACTCTCTCAGGAAGTATATGACAACCGTTGGAGCCCGGAGAATAATGTTGCTGATGCTCTTTATCCACGTCTAAGTTCAGAGACCAACGACAACAACTATTTGTCAAGCACATTCTGGCAGCGCGACCGTTCATATCTTAAACTCCGCAACATCGAACTCTATTATAACTTCGACAGCAAGCTGCTTGCTAAGACCAAGTTTATCCGTAACGCAACTCTATTTGTGCGCGGCGTAGACCTCTGCAACATTGCGACCGGAGGCAAGGACAAACTGACTGACCGCGATCCGGAAGCTACCGGAATAGTGGCTCCCACATCACGTCAGATAGCAGTAGGAGTTAAGCTTACTTTCTAACCTTTCACCATTCAAATTTTAAAAATTAATGAGACTTAAATATATAATCAGCGGTGCAGCTCTTCTGAGTCTCTGCTTCTCCTCTTGCTCCGACCAGATGGACAAAAAGGAGATCAAGATCAACGATGATGAGTATGTGAAGAGAGACTTCGAGAGTGTGGGAAAGATCACCTCGAAGATCTATCAGAACCTCGACTACGATTTTGGACAGATGTATGGAGGCGCATCACTCTGCTCAGCTACCGATGAGGCTGTCTACAGCCACGAGGGAAACACGATTGAACGCTACTACAATGGATCTTGGAGTCCTACGACAACAAATAACTACACCTGGATCAAGGCATGGGAAGCAATAGGATACTGCAACCTTTTCCTCGCCGACTATACAGGACTGACATTCCCTGACCATAAACTCGAGAAAAACTATCCCGACAATATGGTCAAGTATGAGAATTACCAATGGGAAGTGCGTTTTATGCGTGCCTACAATTATTTTCTGCTCGTGCGCATGTATGGTGGTGTTCCACTTATTACCGACTATCTCAATGCTGAGGAATCCAACAATCAGCCCCGTGTATCTGCTGATGAAATCTTTGACTTCATCGATAGCGAATGCGATGCAATCAAAGATGAGATCATCCAAAACTACTCCGGTGCATACAACTCTCTTGAGAATGAACCGGGCCGCGTCAATAATCTTGGTGTGCTCGCTCTCCGTGCGCGCGCAGCTCTTTATCATGCCTCTCCCCTCTTCAGCGATGGAAAGTCAGACACAGAGAAGAAAGCTCTGTGGAAACATGCTGCTGAATGCGGCAAGGCATGCATCGACGAGTGCAAGAAACGCGGTATGACACTGTCCAAAGACTATTCATCACTCTTTTCCAATTCTAACTGGAACGACCAAGATGCAAATAAGGAAATAATATTTGCTGTCCGCTCAGGAGAAAGCAACAGCTTTGAAAAGTACAACTATCCTAAGAGTATGCTTAATGCAGGCGGTGGCAACTGTCCAACAGAAAATCTCGTTTCATCATATGAGATGACGAATGGTCTCCCCATTACAGATGCCCTATCCGGCTATGACCCCAAAAATCCTTATAAAGACCGTGACGCTCGTCTGGCTGCTACAGTTGCTGTATGCGGAGAGAAGTGGCCTACTCAACTCGAACATGACGGTCTTGAGATATGGTTAGGAGGTTCTGATTCGCGAAGTGTGCAGTATGGTACTCCCACCGGTTACTACCTAAAAAAATATGTTTGTGGTGAAAATAAAATCTCAGGTACCGGCCAGACCAATTCAAAACACACTTGGGTTCTTTTCCGTCTCGGACAAGTATATCTTGATTATGCGGAGGCAATATTCAATTACTCCGGAAACGGCTATGATACCCCCGACAACTTCAATTTATCAGCTGCTGATGCAATAAACATCGTTCGTAAAAGAGCAGGCCAGCCGGATCTCCCTACTGGTTTGAACACAGCAGATTTCGAAAAGAGATATGAGAACGAACGCTTTGTCGAACTCGCTTTTGAAGGACACCGCATATATGATGTACGTCGCTGGAAGAAAGCTCCTCAATACTTCACCGATATTAAGGTAATGGAAATTACAAAGAACGGTGACGAACTGACTTATACTCCTGTCACAAACCCGAACTACATCACAAAGCGCACATGGGCTGGCGACCACCAGTACTTATGGCCCATACCGCAATCAGAGGTCCTGAAGTCAGGCGCTCTAACCCAAAATCCCGGCTGGTAATCCACACATGGGAGGGCGGTTTGGCTTCGCCCAAACTAAAGCAAGTCTCAACCGCCCACTTATAATAAACATAAAATAACCTGCAGAGGCTTGAACCCCTCTGTAGGCACAAAATCAAAAACAACCCAAAAATTTCATTAACATTTATTAACTAACATTTTTTCTATGAAAAAATCTTTATTAACTCTTGGAGTTGCATGTATGGCACTCCAGTCATTTGCGGCTACCAGAGTTCTGTACCGCCAGAACTTCGAGTCAGTAGATGATCCAATAGCTGCCGGCTGGCAACCATACCGTGGTCTTATGACAATTGCTTCTGACCAATTCGGTAAATTCCTTGAAATCAACCAGAATGGCCAGAATGGTGGTAGCACATGGCTTCAATGGGGACCGGAAATCTTCCTGAACAAAGACGGAGAATCCGTTCTTGAACATGGCACATATGATGTTCACTTCGAATATCAGATCGCCAACAGCACTTGCAACCAGTTCAACAGTGAGATCACAATCTTCACAAACCATACCCCCATTCTGAACCAGGGGTATCGCACTCCCTGGAGTCCTGCAGGATATTGGCAGAACTATCTCTTTGATGCTACTCAGGTAGATGATAAAGCTCTTCAAACAGAGGCAGGCAATAACAATCTTTTGTACGCCATCTATGGTGGAACAAATGTCACAGAGACTACAAACGAGGAAACCCAAGAGGTTACAGTATCGTACTCTATCGACTATTCTGAATACAAAAAATTGGATGCAAATGTTTGGTATCAGGTTGATCTCCACGTGAATGTAGAATCCCGTGAGGTTGAATATACCTTCCAGACTCTCGAAGGTGAAATTATTCAAGAAGGAACTTACACAGTTCCTGAGACCAATGTCGCTGATGGTAGTGAAATAAGCATGTATGCTGAAGGTCTTAATGTAATGCTTGCTCGCACTAACACTATCTATGACATCGATAACATTCAGGTATCTTTCGAATCAGATTATGACTATGCTGCTGAGCCCGTAATCTCACTGAAAAGTCTCGGCCAGACAGCTGACGGTGAACTTAACCTGAACATGCGCATCTATAACATCGCTTGCGGCATTGATGAAACTCTCCACATCATTGGAACAGACGGAGCACCTCTCGAGATTCCTTACGAGGAAACATCAGACGGAGATTACTTGTATGAGACCACTACAAGCGGTACTCTTACAGCATGGACGACATCAGGAACCGCTACTTCTGAGAAAGTTACAACTGAAGTAGACTGCGCTCCAGTAGTTCTTCCTACTGCAACCGTAACCATTTCATCTGTAAAAGCTGGCTTCGGCAAAACATACGTTTTGAATGTTGACAATTCCAACGTTCCACTCCGTCCGACAATCTTTATCGACTATGAATTCGTAAGTAATAGCGGTGAGAAGCTCTCTGGTGAAGACCAGACTTCTGGCGTTAAGGTTACTGTAGAGGAAGAAGGCACACTTACGATAACTACCAAGGCATTCGGATATGAAAGTTCAAAGTCTACAGAAGTTAATGATATTGAGTTCGAGGCAGGTAAAACCTGGGACTTCGCTCGTATGAGTGATGAACAAGTAGCAACAGCAGGCTTCACAACTTGGAATGTTCTTAATAGCGCTAATACAAGCGGTTTTGAAAACTGGACTGCACGCAAGCGTCTCTATTACACTTCAACAACAGAGACTGAAGAAAAAGAAGTTGACGGAGAGACTGTTACTGTGGCTAAGACAATCTATCCTTTCGGCTTCATTGCAGAAGACAACACTACAAACGTTCTTGATTATAGCGTAATTGAAGGCGATCAGGATAACACTATGTATTTCGAAGGCCTCGGAATATTTGACAATGTACGTAATGTTGGCTATATGAAACACCTCGGTGTCTTCAACAACGAAACTGCTAACAACTACAACGACGTCACAATCTTCAATGTAGAAGGTTCAGACTTCGTTCTTGCCAACTATATCAACAACTATGGTGGTAACTCCAATCACCCGGAAGTAGCTAATGACGAAGAATATTATTCAGTGCTCGCTGGCGAAGATGTAGTTCTTAATGCTGAGAAGATTCTTGTTTCAGCTGATGCTGAACTCCCGAATCTGAAAAGAGAAGGTATAAGCTACGCTCTTGAAAATGAAGATGGTTCTTACAATATCCACTATGCTCTCTATCGTATCGATACTGTTCTCACCAAGCTCGTCATCTTCAAGGCTAAAAATGCAGGTGGCGCAGTTGAAGGCGTTGAAGCTACTGTAGCTGGCGACAACAACTGGTACTCTATCGACGGCGTTCGCGTTGCTGAGCCCACTCGTCCGGGTCTCTACATCCACAACGGTAAGAAGATCATCGTTAAGTAATCAATCCCCCCAATATTCTCAAAAGGACGCACCCCTCGTGCGTCCTTTTTTATTTCAATTTTTTATTGACGCAACCCATGATGCACAGCAGGTTTGTCTATGGGTGAAAAGATACCCCTAATCCCTCTTTTTTATAATTTTAACTAAATTCACATTGCAAATTATGTCAAAAAATCGTAAATTTGCACCTTTCTAACATCTTATCAACTAACAACTGACAACTGACAACTGACAACTGACAGCTGACAGCTGACAGCTAATAACTAACATTATGAAAAAACAATTACTGCTTGCCCTCGGAGCCATCCTCTCCATAGCCCCGACGATGACAGCCCAACGTGTGACCGATGCCCTCGGACGAGGCCTCGTAGCCATAAAGACAGACTCCGGCATATTCTGCTCATGGCGCATCAACGCCGATGAATGGGACAACACTGAATACAACATCTACCGAGGCAATACAAAACTCAACGACATCCCTCTGAAAGTATCTAACTTTACCGATGCCTCCGGCTCTCTCGAAGACACCTACACCATCAGACCCGTAATGAATGGTGTTGAAGCTGACGCATGTGTCCCTGTCAAAGTATGGGAAAAGAACTATACAATCATCTCCCCTCAACACGCTCCCGAAATCAAAGCCGGACTTGTTCCCAACGACGCAACTGCTGCCGACGTTGACGGCGATGGCGACCTCGAGATCATAATAAAGTATGACAACCAGGCTTCAAGCTATCACGATGGAGACAACGGAATATTCACCGTAGTGGAATGCCTCGAGATGGACGGAAGTGTAAAATGGTGGATAAATTTCGGTCCTAACATTGGAGACTTCCAAAACAACGAAATCAATATCATTGCCACAGACTGGGATCAAGACGGAAAGGCGGAAGTAGTGTTCCGAGCAGCCGACGGCACTATCATCCACCAAGCCGATGGCTCCACATACACTGTCGGCGACCCAAGCTTAAACTACCGTGGCAACTCGTGGCCCGACGGGCAATGGTTCATGCACTGGGGCAAGGAATACCTTGTCTATGCAAATGGCGAGACAGGAGAACCCTACGAATGCATCGACTACCCCCTCATACGTGTAGAACCTGAAAACAACCCAAATGGCATCCTGAGCGGAGGCGCATATGATACACTGGTCAATAACGAATGGGGCGACGGATACGGACACCGTTCTTCCAAATATTTCTTCGCTGCCCCTTACCTCGACGGCCGCAAACCAAGCCTATTCCTTGCCCGTGGCATCTACACCAAGCACAAGATGATTGCCTACGACATCGACCCCACTACCCACAAGCTCATAGAGCGCTGGCGCTGGAACGATCTTGGCGGTGCTTGGTTCGGACAAGGCTATCACAATTTCGGTATTGCTGATGTTGACTGGGACGGCCGCGATGAAATCGTCTACGGATCTATGGTGATCGACGATAACGGTAATGGTCTCTCCACTACCGGCCTCGGACATGGAGATGCACAGCACTGCGGAGATTTCGATCCCTATACCCACGGTCAGGAGATATTTGCTTGTAACGAGGATAACCCAAACAACAACTTCCGAGACGCTACCACCTCAAAGATATATTACCGCACCACCGGCGGAAACGATGACGGACGCTCGATGATGGGAAACTTTATCGACGAATATCCCGGAGCTGAAGGAATCTCCTCAAAAGATGATGCACTGATTGGCGGGGCTTCCCACAAGGCAATCATCGGTGATTCCAAATCCTCCGTATCTATTACTCAAAACTTCCGTGTGTTCTGGGACGGCGACCTCTGCGACGAGTCTTTTGATTACAATAGCGGGAAGAATACACAAGGAGCAATCTACAAGCCCCGTGAAGGACGCATTGCACTCCTAGAGGGAAGCAAGACCAACAACGACACCAAAGGCACCCCCTGCTTCCAAGGCGACATTCTCGGCGACTGGCGTGAGGAATACATAATGCGAGATGGCGACAACAATATTCGCATCTACTCTACGGATATACCCACCGAACATCGCATATACTCGCTTTGGTACGACCACCAATACCGCAATGCCATGAACTGGCAGATGTGCGGCTACAACCAGCCTCCTCACGTGAGCTTTGCACTCAGCGTGTTTGAAGATATGACTGTTCCCCCTGCCCCACTCACGATGACAGGTCGCTCAGAAGTGGCTGATAAGGGAAATATCGATGCCACACTCAACGGAAAGCACGTGATCCTGTGCGAGACCAACGACATGACCCTCTCAGCTGCCGACGCTGTATCTCCTTCAATCCTTACAGTCAACACTCCGACATGGGTGGAAGGACACAATAACAACGACCATATCACTACAAAGACTTACATCCACACTATTTCTTCCGGTTCTTTCGCCGGAGAAATGAGACTCATCAAGCAAGGCGATGGAAAACTCATCATGCCTAAAGGGACACATACCTACAACGGTATGACCGAAGTGTGGGCAGGTACACTCGCTCTCGATGGAGAACTAACAAACAGCCCTGTTTGGCTCAATAGATTCGCAGTGCTCGAGTCATCGTCTCTCTCCCTTCCCAAAGGACTTGACATGAATTATGCCTCCATTCTTAAGCTCGGCAACGAGACAGAGGCGGGTACACTTTCCACAAGTGAACTGACCCTCGGTTTCGGTTCTGTTGTTGAACTTGACGCATTCGCAGATGAAACGATCGACAATCTTAAGGTTAAAAAATTGACCATTGAGAAAAAAGACTGGACAAACGGTCCTGAATATCTTCAGCCGATCATTCGCTTCACTGCCCATGCCGCAGAAGGAGCAGCCACTCTTCCGCAGGGTCGTTATCTGATCGGTGAGATCGAAGAGATTAACGGAAACCTCGACGACCTTATCCTTCTTGGCATTGAGGACATGAAGAAAGAACTCGTCTACGAAGATGGAAAGCTCTATGTGGATCTTTCTGCCTATGTAGCCGGCAACAAGACCTGGGCAGGCATAGAGAATGCTCTCTGGGATCTCGGGGCTACTGAAGCTTTCACCAACTCCGATAATGGCGTTACAGACGTATTCGTTCCCGGCGACAACGTGATTTTCGATGACTCTGCAGATAACACCAATGTTATTATCTCCGGTCGTTTGCAACCTGCAAGCGTCACTTTCAACAACAACGACAAAGACTACACACTCTCAGGTGAAGGCCAGATCGTAGGTGAGACTAAACTCGTGAAGGAAGGCAACGGAAATCTTACCATAAGCAACATCAACAGCTATACCGGTGGCACTTATATCAATGCCGGAAAACTGACAGCCGGTGTATTCGCTAATAATGTAGGCAACGACCTGGGTGCCCTTTCGGATGTCAATAGCCGTATTATAATCAGCAATGGAGCTACCCTCGCGGTTAATGCAAGTGGCACACTTGGGCAACGAATCTCCATGCCCAACGGACATGCTGCCATTGAAGTTGACAACGGAGTCACACTCACTGTAAGCAACGGCATCTCAGCCAGTGGACTGGGACAAATTCTCTACAAGCGCGGCAAGGGAACCCTGAATCTCGGCAACGGCAATTCAATGCATAAGCTAATTATCGAAGACGGTGTCATCAATGCTTCCGAATCAGGAGATCAGGTTTCACTTCCAAAGACAGTGGAATTCATCAAAGGAGCACTCTACGATCCTAACACAATGGGATCTTATAGCACAAACTCCATCAACTTCGTGGTGGCTGAAGGCAACAAGGGTTCGCTTTATTGCGACCCTCGAAGCAACTACAAGGGTACTCTCACCGGAAAAGGATCTTTTACAGTATATGCTGCCGGAGTGCGCAACTATCTCCAAGGCAACTGGTCGGAGTTTGAAGGTGAACTGACTGCTGCATATTTGAAACGAAGCACATATGATCCTGATTTCCTCTGGGACAACAACTATGGTATGCCGAAGGCTACCCTAAATGTTCAAAGTGGCGTGACCTTCAATGCCGGTGACCGCAAACTTGTATTTGGCAACATAAAGGGATCCGGAACAATCAGCACGACAGGCTCGGTCACTGTTGGCAACGACGAAAAGGCAATTAGCTATTCAGGCTCCTTCGCAGGCAATCCTGCATTCGTGAAGACCGGAAGTTGCGACCTCTACATGAGCCGCAAGCTTACGGGTGTAAAGAATGTTACAGCAAAAGAAGGAACAGTGTCTCTGCAGGCTTCCAAGAGTCCGTACAACACTCAGTTCTTCGACGCTCCATTGAGTATCGAAGGCTCTGCAAAGCTTCGCGGTCGCGGCAGCGTTGCTGACCTTACAGTTGCTGACGGTGGTATAGTAGAACCCGGATCTTATTCCGATTCCAACACCCACCACTATGGACCGATCTTTGCTACCGGAAATGTCAATATTGCTCAGGGTGGTGTACTCAGTCTTTACCTGCGTATGGCAGGAAAGGGCAATGACTGCTCATATCTTAACGTTAAGGGCACTCTGACTATCAACGGAGACGTGACGATTACCATGAATCCCGAATATGTTCCGGCTGTCGGCGATCAGTTCCAGCTATGGATAACTGAAAGCTTTGCCGGCACTCCCAACATCGAGCTTCCTGAGCTTCCCGAAGGTCTCGCATGGGACTTCTCAGGCCTCCAGGATGCATCCGGCATACTGAAAGTAGTTGAGGGTACAGGGGTAAGAATGATCAATGGCAATGATCCCGTAGTCTGCAAGGTATTCGACGCAACAGGCATCTGCCTCGGCACCATCGAAACAACAAAAGACGAGGCACCGGAAGCCGCCAAGCGAAACCTCAACCTTCGCCCCGGCCTCTACCTCCTTCACCTCGAATCCCCCACCGCCACCGCCACCCTCAAGCTCCAATTCTAAAAAATACGATCTGCTCTATGGGAA
>JAIDSL010000175.1 GCA_029061255.1 Muribaculaceae bacterium | reverse complement strand
CCTCTGCTCCTTTGCGCGATAATTTCTTCCATATTGTGGGACCATACACATACGTTGAGTCTAAATCCGAAACTTGAGTAAATATTAGGCCAAATGGGGATTGGCAGCTCGAAAGCAACCGGGCTGATATCCCTTATGACGGTATGGGAGGCTGGGAAGCCTCCCTTCCATAAGGCCAGATATATGTAATTATATAGGCGGCCAATAGGATACTAAAGAGGAGTTTCTGCCATGATTGCCCATAATACATTGCCATTATAAGGAGGAGTAAGGATAGAGTACGGGAGAATATTGCATGTAGATTGAAGAATTTTTGCATTCTTTTTCTTATCATCAGGCATCTCTCTGAGGGAACGTGGGTAGCTATGGATGTGACTGTTTTCATAATGGAGATTTTAGTGGTTCGATGCAAAATTAATATCAGCATGTGCCGGATGGCGGCACATGCTGAAAAAATTATGAGAGGTTGACTATGGTGATGCCGGCGCCTCCGAAGCGGACGTCTTCGTCGTGGTAGGAGGTGACGTTGGGGTTGACGCGGAGCTGTTCGCGGATGAGAGTCTTCAAGATGCCGTGGCCTGTACCGTGAAGGATGCGAACTTTGCTTGCTGAAAATTGGACTGCGTCGTCAAGGAAGTAGGTGACTGCCTGAATGGCTTCGTCGGCTCGCATACCCCTGACATCAATTTCATTTTTAAAGTTCAATTGACGGCGACGGCTGTCTTCCGATGTCTGGCTTGACACCGTAAGGACTTGGGATGCAGCAGACTGTTTAGGCTTTTGAGTTGTGGAGAGACGAGAGAGATCTACGGTGGTGCGTAGAGGACCGAAGGCGACTTCTGCCTTCTTTCCTTGTATCGAGATAATCTGTCCGGCAGAACCTGAGCCATCCATCTTCACCCAGTCGCCGGCCGACAATTCAGGCTTCTCAGCAATAGGCTTATTTTTCTTAGATGATTCTTCGCGGGATTTCTTACTCTTATGTTTAAGAGGTTTCAAAGCTTCGGGGACGGATTTCTCTTCAGCAGGCTCCTTTAGGCTTTCCTTATAGTCTTCCAATTCCCGACGAATCTGGCGTGTTCGCTCTTTCTCTGCCTCCGCATTCTTTATGTCGCGGATTGCTTTTTCAAGACGCGCGTTAGCAGTCTTTAGAATCTCGCGAGCTTCCTCTCGTGCATCCTTTAGAATCTCAGCACGCTTCTGCTTAAGGTCAGAAGCCGTGTCCTCATACTTTTCAAGCAGTTTGTCGAGATGTTGCTCCTTTTCCTTAATGCTTTGGCGCTTGTTGCTCCAATACTTACGGTCGCGTGCTATGTCGAGAAGATACTTGTCAGAATTTACATAATCTGAGCCGACAAGCTCCTTCGCCATATCTATTACCTCAGCCGGAAGACCAATGTTTCTGGCTATCTCAATGGCAAAGGAACTACCCGGGTTACCAACAGAGAGCTGGAACGTTGGGCGGAGATGTTGACGATCGTAAAGCATTGCTCCATTGACGAATCCTGAAGTTTCGTCTGCAAATGTCTTGAGGTTCTGATAGTGGGTAGTGACAACACCGAAGCATCCTGACTCTCCAAGACGATAAAGGATAGACTGAGCAAGAGCTCCACCTATCTGCGGTTCAGTGCCAGAACCCATCTCATCAGCAAGCACAAGGGTGGAAGGACCGGAATTGCGGAGAAACATCTTCATATTTCGAAGATGAGAAGAATAAGTAGAGAGATCATTCTCCATAGATTGCTCGTCACCAAGATCCACGAGTATATTTTCAAATATACCCATATGGGAATTATCATATAAAGTCGGTAGCATACCGCATTGCATCATATACTGGACGATACCGACAGTCTTAAGTGCAACAGACTTTCCACCTGCATTCGGTCCGGAAATAATCAGGAAACGCCTCTCCCCTTCCAAATGAAGATTCAGTGGAACCACTCTCCTATCCTGCTGTTTCAAAGTCAAATAAAGCACAGGGTGGAATGCATTGAACCAATCAATCTCAGGCTTCTTTTCTATCCTTGGCAAAGAAGCATCTACATTATTGGCAAACTGAGCCTTTGCCTTGATGAAATCGAGATAACTAATGGAAAGACACCCTTCTTCTATCAATTCAATATCTGGTCTAATCAAATTTGCGATGGAAATGAGAATACGAACAATCTCACGACGTTCCTGCATCTGAAGCTCACGAAGCCGGTTGCCGGCCTCCACTACTTCAGCGGGTTCAATAAACACAGTCTTGCCAGTGGCTGACTCATCATGGATGATACCATTAATGCTCCTTTTCATTGCAGCAGAAACAGGGAGCACCATCCTGCCATCGCGCATAGTGGGAGCGGCATCCTTATCCACTACTCCATCTGCGGCCGCCCGATCAAGAACGCGACGCATAGCCCTTGCAATTGAACCATTGGCAGCACTAATGCTTCTTCGAATCTCTGATAATTCAGGAGAAGCATTGTCCTTTATCTCTCCAAACTTATTCACACAGCGGTCAATCTCCCTTTCAATTGCCGGGAAAGACACCAGACCCTCAAATTCTTTTTTAAGTTCGGGATATAAAGGAGTGACCCCATCTTCGTCTGAACGAGAAAAGAAATTCCTCACCTCTGAAATAGAAGCGAGCATCTTTCCAAGAGCATTCAGACGATCGGCAGCCATAAATGAGCCGGATGCTTTAATTTCATTTAGATAAGGAACCACATCGTAGACGTTGGCGCCCGGAAGATCAGATGCACTTCGAATCAGAGAAAGCATCTCGGAAGTCTGGCGTAAGAGTCTTAAGACGGTATTATAGTCGGAAGAAAATGACATTGCCTGCACAGCATCCTTACCCATGCGTGAAGAGCAAAGACGCGCCACTTCTGCACGGATAAAGTCAAAACCAAGTTTGGATTCTATATCGTTTGGATAGAGCATGTTATCAAGTATGAAGTATAGAGTATGAAGTAAAAAGTAAAGAGTAGAAAGTATTGGGTAGAGAGTAAAGAGTAGTGAGTATGAATATTAAGTATTCATAGAATTAGGAGTATACGTTAAGGGCGATTTCAAGCCGCCAAGCGGAATGAAATCACCCTTGTATCCACAAATTACCTATCACAAAGGAGGTATCTGCAATTCAAAAGCCCTAATTATGCTTTCTTAGCATTTTCCTCTTCGAGGATCTTGACAGCCATATCATAGATGGTAGTGTCGTCAAGCACCACGATTCCCCCATCAGGACCCGGCTCAATATGCATACCGATGTTCTTACCGAACTCATAGTTAACACCGCCGAAATAGTTGCGGACGGTCTGTACAGTGAGGTTAAGCTGGTCGGCAATGCGACGAGTAGCTCCGTCGGGCAGACTGTCTTTGAGTCTGCGAAGTTCGTTGAATGTGATGGTTTTGCTCATACTATTAGTATTTGAGGTTGTTTTTATTCTTTTTGACTTTCAAATTTACACATAATTTTTGAGAAAACATAATTTTTCGCAAGTAAAAAAATGTGTTATATAACATAAAATCGCAAGATACGGAAATAAGAAGTTAGAGGATAGAGAATTATGGCATATGAATTTTTCATATGATGGCAAGGTCAGAGGCTCGAAGCCAGCCTTCGATGTCGGAGTTGAGGCGGACCTTATACCAAGTTGGATTTCCTTCAACATTGGTCTCTTCTGCTACTATCTCAAGGCATGTGCCTTGACAAAGCTGATTGCTTGCCGGCTTAGAGTCAGATGATGGCTCGATGAGAAGTTCTGTCTTATAAGCCATGAGGACTGCCTTATCATGGGAATCAAAATAGGAAGCACTCATAAAGGCAAAAATCACAAACATAATGCTGGCAAAGAACATGATGATTCCTCCGAAAAATCCTGCCTTACGCAACCTAACATCGCTGCAAAAAAGATAGACAGCAATAGCACCTAACACAAGAATGAACAGAATAGCAGCCAGCACTGCCCACAAGTTAGGAGCCACATCAGCACAAATATGTCTGTTGACAGTCTGAAAAAAAGTCTCAGGATCCGGCGCCACACTTATCTTCTTACCCCGAAGTTCAGCACGGTTTGAATCCTCAACCTTTGACCTAAAATAATTTAGATTATTTTTGATATCTTTGTTGGAAGGATCAAGTCGATTTGCACGTGAATAATAAAGGATTGCATTTCCGTAGTCGCCAGCCTGAGCATATGCATTACCCATATTGAAAAGGAGCTCAGGAGAATCCCCATCCACTTTAGCCAAAGCCAAATATGCCTCAGCAGCTTGTCGATACTCACCATTCTCATATAAGGTGTTTGCCATATCCATTGAGGGAGATGATGCAGCAAAAGCCAATGAGAAGTGGGAAAGAGCAACAACGACGATCAGTATAATAGATTTAAAAGACATGTCACTTATAAACGTTTGAGATTATTGGAGTCGGTTAATATACGCTTTGACGCTCAAGGAGAGTGCTCACTACTTAGCTTGATTCTGAGAAGATGTGACGAGTTTTGAGTCTTCAAGAGCATTGATCACTTCAGTGCCTCGCTCGTAGACGTGCTTAAGCTCATCTTCACCTGAACCCGGAGCATATTTTGCAAACTCACAGTCGTCGAGAACGTTAACCAAACTATTGACTGTATCTTCTGATGCTCCTGCCTCTGATAGACGTTGGGCTACGTTTTGACGATTGAGCTCGGAAGTAGGAATATTTAGCTTGGCACTTACGTATCCCCAAAGAGCCACAAGCATCTCATCATAGAAACGTTCGCGATCTCCGGATTTCATACAAGCAGCCGCTTTCTTGAGACGGCGCGCTGCAACTTTTCCTGCCTTTCGCATACGAGTGCCGACAATATCAGCAGCACTCTTGAGATGGCGGCGATATACAAATATGATGACAGCCAATGCCAGGGCCGGAAGAATATACCAAAGCCAATATCCAAAAGTATAAATATACTGGGTACGCTCTTTGTAAAGCTTACCAACAGGCATAAGAGAATCTACAAACTTAAGCCTATTTTTTGTCTGCGATTTTTCTGAAAGAGCACCTTTATCAACTTCTACAGTGTAGCCCTTAGCAACAGAACGCTCATATTTTCCAGATGAAGGATCAAAATATACCAAAGAAACCTCAGGAATCTGATATTGACCCATCTCGAGGGGAGTAAAGGAATAATCAAATTTCACACTTCCGGAAACAGACATCCCTTTAGCAGCTGCATTCACTTCTGTAGTGGGAGAGAAGACCTCGAGCTGCTTAGGATAAAGAGAATTCAAATCGGGAAGCTTGACGTATTTCAAATTTCCACTACCCTTTACTTCATAAATAATGGAAGCGGGTTGGTTGGTCTTCAAGGAAGCAGAAGGAAGCGAAGATGAAATCGAGAACTGACCTACACCACCTGAGAAATCAGCAGGCTGAGGAGTCGGAAGAGCCTTAACATCGATCACCAGATCGTTAGGGGTAACGTTGAGCTGTATCGGTCTGCGAACGGTGAGCATACGGAAATAAGGATCATCGTAATACTCCTGCTCGTCAGTGCTGACAGTGTAAGTATTCCCCTTAATGGTAAGCTTACCCGTCATTTGAGGGAAGATGATGTATCGGGCTATGATTGCAGTGGCGTACTCCTGACCATTATATGTCTCATAATGAAGGGACTTTGAAGTCTCATCAGACTCTTCGACAACGAAGCCATCAAATTTGGGAGCTTCAGTGGCACCAATAAATTTGATAGGAGCATACGACGAATAGAGCTTCACCGTATAAACCAAAGCTTCCTGTTCGTAAGCCGAAGATTTTGATACAGATGCCTTTAAGAATAGTTTTTCATTGCCTTTCCCTATAAACTTTGGACCCTCATTTTCATCATCAGGCATCTGAGATGCTGCTGCAGACTGTTGTTGCTGCTGTTGGCGCTGACGTTGTTGAAGTTTCGACAAGGATCCGGTGCCTGACTTCACTATCTTATACGAAGCCTTATTACTGCTTACTCCATCCACAGAAAAAGGACCTATGGAAAAAGACCCTTCCTTAGAGGCAGAGCAAGTAGCCACATATGTACGCGAGCTTGAACGAGTCACCTTGCCGTTAATGCTTGACATTGACGAAGACTGACTGCTCAAAGTGAAGTATTTCACTATTGCACCAGGGACATCAGGAGCAGAGGGTTCACCTTCCAAATTGTCGAGTTTCATATAGACATAGAACTGCTCCCCTACTTCAATGTCGTCGCCACCGGTCTGAGTAGAGACAGACAACTGGAATTTTCCAGCCGCAGTCGCTGTCAATGAGACAGCGATCAACAATAGGCTGAATATGTATCTTCTAAATTGGGTCATAGAGTATTTAGTTAAAGAGTCAAGAGTCAAGGGTCAAGAGTCAAGGGTCAAGAGTCAAGGGTCAAGAGTCAAGGGTCAAGGGTCAAGAGTCAAGAGTTACCAGCGCTTGGTGTTTTTGCTACGCCCAGCAGCTTCCTGTCCATTTTTATTGACACGAGCGCGTGTTTGATTTTCCTTATTCTCCATTGCCTTCAGAATCTGCTCGGCAGATTGAGGATTAATCTCAGGCTGCTGTTGTTGCTGCTGTTGCTGCTGATCCTGATTCTGCTGTTGATTCTGGTCTTGGTCTTTATTTTGATCTTGGTTCTGGTCTTGATTTTGATCCTGATTCTGGTCTTTGTCTTGATCTTGGTCTTTGTCTTGATCCTGATTATTATCTTGATTTTGATTCTGAAGTTTCTTCTGTGCTATACGAAGATTTCTGCGAGTTTTCTCATCTTCAGGACGTATTCGGAGAGATTGCTTATACATCTGCACTGCCTGAGCATAGTCTTCAGAATTGAAAGCAATGTTGCAAGATTGAAGATAGCATCCGCGGCAAGGGCAGGTTTTTCTTTCATCACCTGAGCTACGGCCTGCATAGCCTCAGCTCCAGCCTTTACCAGCTGCTGCTTCAATGAATCAGACTGTGCGGCATTGGCACGCCTGATATATGTAAGGCCAAGATTATAGAGCGCCTCCTTAGATTCGGGCTCAACTTTTAAAGCCTGCTGATATTTCTCGGCTGCCTCAAGATAATTTCCTCCACGAAATAGTTCGTTGCCTTGAGTGACAAGGCGACGTTCCTGACGGTTGGTAGTGGCAGAAGCATCAAACGCACAAGCTGCAGAGCATGCTATTAGCAATATGACAGCCGTCTCCTTCTTGAAGAAAGTAATCTTATCAAGCCACCTGATCTTACGATCAAGAATAAACACATCAATGAACAGCAGGACGAGAGCTATCCACCCGAAAATGGTGAATAATTCATCGTGTACGGCATAAGCATTTGTCTCAAGAGCAGATTTCTTTACGGTATCCATCTGTTTTTCGAGTTCATTAAGAGCATCCGGATTTGATGCATTCACATATATACCATCTCCAGCCCCGGCGATGCGGGCTGCAAGATTCTCATCAAGAGCAGTCTCAACGGGCATTCCAGTCTCAGGATTAATCATAGGCCCTGATGACGTGGGTATACGAACCGGAGTAGGAGAACCCACGCCGACTACATTAAGCTGAATATGATTTTTCTTTGCCTGACGTGCAGCTTCAACTGCACCGGCTTCATCATCGAGCTCTTCAGCATCAGTAATAAGCACTATCGACTTCCCGATATTATCGTCAGCGCTGAAAGACTTCACTGCCCTATCAATCGCTGCGCCGATATTGGTGCCTTGATTGTCATACTGAGAAGGATCGATTGAATTGAGGAATAGTTTTGCTGATACGTAATCGCTCGTGACGGGAATAAGTGTATATGCATCTTCCGCGTAAACGATAAGCCCGACACGATCGTTGTCGAGACGATTGATAAGCTTTTCAAGCACAAGTTTTGCAGCACGCATCCTTGAAGTGCCTGAATTGTCGGAAGTAGAAGAGGCAAGCATAGAGTTTGACACATCGACAGCTATGACAACCTCAATACCCTCCTTTTCTGACTTTGAAGTATGCACTCCACCCCAAGGGCGGCAAAGAGCCAATGCAAGAAAAGCAAGAGCCCCTGCCTCAAGTGCAAGTTTCAAAGGGGGTTTATATTTAGATACCTCAGGCATCAGATCTTTGAGAGACTCTGAATTGCCGAATCTTGCAAGTTTCTTTTTCCTCGCATAGCGTGCAAGAAAATAGAGCAACACCACGATGGGCACTGCCAACAAAAGAACAAGTAAAGCTGGATATGCAAACGTAAACATTACGGTATTCTTCTAATGATTGTGTAACGAAGCAAAAGCGAAAGAGCAAGTGCCGAGAAAGCGATCCATAGCCAAGGCATGAATTCTTCCTGGGTAAGAGTGACGGAATTAACGTCAATACTCGATTTCTCAAGAGAATCTATTTCTTCAAAGACCTGCTTAAGCATACGCTCATCTTTCGCACGGAAATACTTACCACCCGTCATCTTTGCCATATTCTTAAGCAAAGGTTCATCAATCTTTGTCTCAAGAGTAGTAGTGGAGAATCCATACGGGTCAGCTATCTGCATCTTACCATTAGTGCCTACACCAATGGTATATATCTTTATTCCCTTCTGCTTTGCTATCTGCGCGGCAGTGACCGGAGGAACGTCGCCGGCATTATTACTACCGTCAGTGAGCAGAATTATGCTCTTTGACTTAGCCTTTCCCTGTGAAATACGATTAATAGCACTTGTGAGTCCATCACCGATGGCCGTGCCATCATTAAGGTCGCCCATATCAACATTGGCAATAGCATTGATTAGTGCGGCGCGGTCGTTGGTGAGAGGCATCAGCGACAATGATTCACCTGCAAAAACTACAAGACCCATATTATCGTTAGGACGAGAATTCACAAAAGAGGTCGCGACATCTTTTGCTGCCACGAAACGATTAGGCTTAAAGTCTGTGGCCGACATTGAGCCTGAAATGTCCATTGCCAGAATAATATCTGTGCCGAGTATACGTGAATTCTTGAGGCTATCATAGGTCTGCGGACGGGCAAGTGCTACGATTATCGCAGCTATACAAATAAGACGCAATGCAAAGCAAAGATGTATGATCCAGACTTTCCAAGAGTTTCCAAACTTAAGGAAAGGCTGCAAGGAAGATACACCCAAGGAGGGATTAGCACTCTTATGCTTTATGACATACCATACGATAAGAGGGACAAGGAGCAGAAGCAACCAAAGCATCCCGGGATGAAGGAATTTCATCGGTCACCTCCTTTCTTTTCTTTTGAAGCCTTTTCATTGGAGGCATCTACGGCATCGACATTTTCTCTTTCAGTCTTCTCCGGCTCAGCAATGACGGTCTCCTTCACGAAATTCACTGCGTTTTCGTAAGCCTCAACATTATCAGCCGGAAGAGGACGAACTTTTGCAAACTTAACAAAATCAGCCACATCAAGAATCTTACGAACATATGTGCGCTTATCCTTGACATCTGCCTGAGATGCAAGAGTCTGCATGATCTGACGCGAAGTCATCTCCATGGCATTGATACCAAAACGCCTGAAGAGATAATCACGAAGGATATCGGTCAGTTCTGTGAAATATTCCTTTTCCATACCGTTTTCCCACAAGTTTTTCGCCTTCAACTGCTCCAGGCGATCCAATGCAATTGTCCATGGCTTAGGCTGAGGCTTTTCAGGAAGGGTGATAAACTTGCCTGTCTTGCGATACTTTCTTCCGAAATAAGCTGCTGCGGCAATGGCAATAATAAGGAGCAACCACATCCACCATAGATCATAAAGCCAATCGGGCATCCAATCCCAGAACGAGCGGTCTGATGGATCCGTGATATCCTTATAATCAGAAATGGCATCATTTTCTCCCACTTTGACAGGAACGACAGTAAGCTCAACTTGATTAGAAGCTACGGAATCTGATGCAGAAATATATATGAAAGGTGGAAGCTTATAGAATCCGGAATCAAAAACCTGTACGGGGACCACGAAGCGTTCTGTGATTCTTGATCCCTCGCGCTTCACGGTATCCATGCGCGGCACACCGAGTTCGACTGTATCACCAATAAGCGTGACATATCCTCCGGGGTTCATCCTATTGAACAACGGAAATACTCCTTGCCGATTGGCGTCACGATCCACAAACAACCGAAGAGTGTCAACACGACCCATCAAAATTGATGCAGAATCAAGCGAAGCAGTCACCTTCACATCGGCAAACGAGTGAGAGTGACACACAACGGCAAAAATAAAGATAGCCAAATATTTATAAATCGACTGAATCATAACGACCTAATACTAAAAATCATCCACGCCTACGGAATAGGGCAATCAAAGCCTTCACGTAGTCTTCATCAGTAGCCACTGATACAGAATCAACACCACAACGGGCAGTAGTAGAAGAAAAATTCTGCTGTCGCTCATACCAAGCCTTATCATAAGCCTTGCGCACACTCTTTGAAGAAGTGTCAAGCCAAAGATCGCGTCCTGTCTCTAAATCTTTGAGCCTGACAAGACCCACGTCAGGCATTTTGGCATCACGCTTATCGTAGACTTGAATGGCAGCTACATCATGCTTATGATTTGCTATTGAGAGAGACTTAAAATAGTCATGGGAATCAATGAAATCACTAAGTAAAAATGCAGAGCAACGTTTCTTAAGGGCATTAGTCATGAAGACAAGAGGGGCATTAAGATCTGTGGAACGATGCTCCGGCTTGAAATCTATTATTTCCCTAATAATGAAAAGGATGTGCTTGCGTCCTTTCTGAGGGGGAATAAATTTCTCAACCTTATCGCTGAAAAAGATCACACCGACCTTATCATTGTTTTGAATGGATGAGAAGGCGAGAGTAGCGGCAATTTCAGCAATGAACTCACGTTTCACCTGACCGACGGCACCAAAATCGCGACTTCCGCTGACATCGACAAGCAACATCACTGTGAGTTCACGTTCTTCTTCGTAGACCTTTACATAAGGTTTGTTGTGACGTGCAGTAACATTCCAGTCAATATCGCGCACATCATCACCGGGCTGATATTCCCTGACCTCAGAAAACATCATACCCCTGCCCTTGAAGGCGGTGTGGTACTCTCCAGCAAAAATATTGTTGGAGAGTCCACGAGACTTTATTTCAATTTTGCGTACTTTCTTTAGAAGTTCCTTAGCATCCACCTTATTAAAAGTTAAGAGTCAAGAGTTAAGAGTCAAGGGTTGAGATTAGGGGACCTGAACCTTGTCGAGGATATTTGAGATAATCTCGTCGGCAGAAATATTGTTGGCTTCAGCCTCATATGTGAGACCAATACGATGGCGCATCACATCATGGCAAACGGCACGAACATCCTCGGGAATAACATATCCCCTACCCTGCAGGAACGCATAAGCTCGAGAAGCAAGAGCAAGAGAAATTGAAGCACGAGGAGAAGCTCCATAAGCAATTATGCCCTCAAGATCTTTAAGGCCGGCAGACTCCGGATTACGAGTAGCAAATACAATATCAACTATATAGTTTTCTATCTTCTCGTCAATATAAATCTCGCGAACCAGTTTTTGAATCTCCAAAACATCCTGTGTTGAAACGACAGCCCTGACATCGTCGAGAGCTCCACGGATATTCTGACGGATGATCATCTTCTCTTCCTGCTTAGTAGGATAACCGATAATCACCTTGAGAAGGAAACGGTCGGTCTGTGCTTCGGGAAGCGGATAAGTACCTTCCTGCTCAATCGGGTTCTGGGTAGCCATCACAAGGAAGGGGCGATCAAGTGGGAATGTCTGTTCGCCAATTGTGACCTGACGCTCCTGCATAGCCTCAAGAAGTGCACTCTGAACTTTAGCCGGCGCACGGTTGATCTCATCAGCAAGAACGAAATTAGCAAAAATAGGGCCTTTCTTTACCTCAAACTGCTCCTTTTTCACACTATATATAAGAGTACCGATCACATCAGCCGGAAGAAGGTCGGGGGTGAACTGTATACGTGAGTATTTCGCATCTACAATGCTTGCGAGAGTCTTGATAGCGAGTGTCTTTGCAAGACCCGGTACACCTTCGAGAAGAACGTGGCCGTTACAAAGAAGGGCGATAAGAAGAGAATCCACAAGATGTTTCTGTCCGACAATACGCTGATCCATTCCATTGCGGATCATGCTGAGGAAATTGCTTTTTGCAGCAATGCGATCGTTGAGCTCGCGAATATTAACTGTCTGTTCCATAAGGGCTTCAGTTGTTTTCTGTATAATTATCTTTTGTGAGCTTCCGGAATGTTGACACAAACCGAAAATCCTTATTCATAAATCATTTGCAAAATTAACATTTTACTTTCGTAATATGCGCAAAATTACTGTTAAATAATACAAAATGACGTTTTGATGAGTTAAGACGAGGCAAGTATTATTAAGGACGCACGAGCCGTGCGTCCCTACAAGACATTGGAATCAGAATATTATTGATTTTGGGTGAAGGCATTCCATCCCTGGGCCTTGAGAGGGAATTCCTGTCCATCACGGGTGATCATAGCGCATCCAAGTTCGGGAGCAGTGATGTAACCAATCATTTTCACACCTTTAATATTCTCTATACGGTCATGGTCGGTAAGGGGAACAGTAAACAGAAGTTCATAATCCTCTCCGCCATTCATAGCAGCCGTGATAAGATTCATATTGAGTTCTTCAGCCATAAGTGCAGTCTGATAATCGATAGGAATCTTATCCTCGTAGACGCGACAACCGGTGTTAGATTTCTTACAAATATGAAGCAATTCAGAAGAAAGACCATCGCTTACATCCATCATTGAAGTGGGATGAATATCTTCCTTACGTAGTGCTTCAATGATGTCTTTCCTGGCTTCCGGCTTCAGCTGACGCTCAAGGATATATTCCTTTCCAGAGAAGTCAGGTTGGAAATCTTTTCCGGCGGATGCGCTTACGCGATTTTCACGCTCAAGGAGCTGAAGCCCCATATACGCTGCACCTAAATCGCCCGAGACACAAATAAGATCAGTCGGTTTTGCCCCATCACGGCGTATCTCCTTGCCCTTCTCACACTCTCCAATACAAGTAATGCTTATCACAAGCCCGGTGACAGAGGCTGAAGTGTCGCCACCAACAAGATCGACCCCATACATCTCGCAAGCGGTGCGGATTCCTTCATAAAGAGTGTCGATGTGCTCAACGGAAAAACGGCTTGAGACACCAAGAGAAACTGTTATCTGCTTGGGAGTTCCACCCATAGCGTAAATGTCGCTGAAATTAACGATCGCAGACTTATAGCCAAGATGCTTAAGGGGAACGTATCTTAAGTCGAAATGTATTCCTTCGAGAAGGAGGTCAGTCGTCACAAGAACATCGCTGTCAGCAAAATTCAAGATAGCGGCATCGTCGCCAACTCCATAAATCGACGACTTATTGCGCAACGGGAAATTGGCAGTGAGCCTATCAATAAGACCAAACTCACCTAAATCTGATATTTCTGACATACGTTTTGCGTTTTACGTTGTACGATTTAAATAATTATAACTTACGAAGCATTTCCGTGATGAGCTTAACCATAACAGGTGATGCTGTCTCAGCTGCCTGCTGCACCTCTTCATGGGTCGGGACATAGTCGACATCCTTGCCTCCAAGATCAGTGATGACAGAGAGGCCAAAGACATCCATACCTGCATGATTGGCTACTATTACTTCAGGCACTGTAGACATTCCTACTGCATCACCTCCTATAATACGAAAATACTCATACTCAGCAGGAGTTTCAAAAGTAGGACCGGGAGTACCGACATAGACACCATGCATCAAGCGAAGGCCTTCAGCATCAGCAATCTCATCAGCATACTTCACGAGATATTTTTTATACGCTTCAGTCATAGCAGGGAAGCGGGTGCCGAGTTCATCATAATTCTTGCCACGAAGAGGATTTTCAGGGAAAAGATTAATGTGATCGGTGATCACCATCACATCACCAACCCGAAATTCCTTATTCATACCACCAGCGGCATTGCTAACGAAAAGAGTCTTAACACCAAGATCCTTCATCACGCGAACAGGGAAAGTGACCTGTTTCATATCGTAGCCTTCATAGTAATGAAAGCGGCCCTTCATTGCCATAATATATTTCCCACCCAGTGTGCCAAAAAATAATTTTCCAGCATGTCCTGCAACGGTAGAGACAGGGAAATTGGGAATGTCATGATAGTCAATTTCTGCAGTCACTTCCATTTTATCAGCAAGGTTTCCAAGACCTGAACCAAGAATAACAGCAACCTCAGGGAGTTCGGACACTTTTCCGCGAATGAATGAAGAAGTCTCCTTGATTTTGTCTAACATAGTTTTTTCCATCGTATTTGATTTTAATTCGTTTTTACGTTGTGCGTTTCGTGTGCAAAAAGCTAACGCGGGAATCAGGAATATTGTTTATCCGGCAGATTATGATTTATCTTTCTATCGCTTGCAGCAAATCCGGCACAAAGTCATAACCAAAGTTGGTCTCGAGCATACGCACACCAATCGGAATATAGAAAATATAAGGTCTTATTTCAACCGGGAAATAGGGATTATGGCTTATACGCACTGCGTCTTTTTCGGTAGTGATAATAAATTTTCTCTTTCCTGAGAGAGCATTAAATTTACTTAAAATCTCATGCAAATCAGACTTCTTGAAGTCATGATGATCGGGAAAGTGAAGCACCTTTTTCTTAAATGGGAAAGATCTGAAATGATTGACAAATGGACGTGGATTTGCCACACCTGTGAGAAGGATCACAGAATCCTCTTCTGAAATATCATTCAACAGAACACGCTCTGTGCAGTCGTCGGGGAAAACAGGAATAAGCCCTCCATAAACAAAGGTAGAAAAATAGAGTTTTTGGTAAGGCAAGAGCTCAAGATGCTTAGACACCAAGCGCATGTCGAGTGCTGAAACATCTGCCGGACATTTAGTGGTGATGACCATGTCAGCACGATATTTTGCATGGCTACTTTCACGCATACGGCCTAATGGAAGGATATCGTCGGAATATACCGGACGGGAATAATCCATGAGCATAATGTTCACCTTAGGCTTTATGTAGCGGTGCTGGAATGAATCGTCGAGCACTATCAAGTCAAGCTTAGGAAATTGCCTAATAAGTTCCCTAACCCCTTTCACCCTACTCTCACATACGGCTACCTTGACAGTGCCTCCAAATTTCTCGTAAATCTGCAATGGCTCATCGCCGATGCTATCCGGGGTGCTCTTGGCAGACGCCACTATGAAGCCACGCGTCTTACGCTTATATCCGCGACTCAAGACCGCTATATTTCGCTTATATCTCAAGCACTCAAGAATATACTCCACGTGAGGAGTCTTGCCGGTGCCACCAACCGTAATATTGCCGACGCCGACAACGGGAATATCGAAAGATACCTCCTTCAATATTCCCCAGTCAAACAGCTTATTTCTTACGTAGACACCAAATCCATATAACCATGAAAAAGGAGTCAATACGTATCTCAAATACTTGTCGAGCGCAGCCATAAATTATCAATTAAACTTTACAGAAAGAGGTGTCATCCGTGCCTGCCAGGGAGATCTGCGAAGCAGTTTAGAAGTCTCGTAAATAAGGAGAGACTCTGGATGCTCACCGGAAATCTTTGATATCTGCTGATTTAACTGATCAAAACCCTGTGAAGCAAGAATATCAAGGAAATCAGGCTTATATTTTGGATAGACTGCTACACCGAATTTATCTTCTTTCAGTCCAGCCTCTTTAGCTGCATATGCTATGGCATCATCAAGAGAGCCGAGTTTGTCAACCAGTTTCAGCTTCAAAGCCTGCCCAGCATCGTAGACACGCCCCTCAGCTATCTGTCGCACTCTTTCCTCAGTCATCTTCCTGCCTTTTGCTACCCTATTTACAAAGCGAGAGTAGCCATCATTAATGTATGTCTGGAGCACATCGAGCTGCTCTTCAGTAGGATCATAGAATAGAGATATATCCTTCCCTGGATTAGTGCTGACGGTCTGAGGAGTAATGCCCAATTTCTTAACGAGACCTTCAGCAGAAGGGAAGAGTCCGAAAATTCCAATTGAACCGGTGATAGTGAGAGGATCTGCAAAAATCTTATCGGCTGTGCAAGAAATCCAATAGCCACCGGATGCCGCATAATCACCCATGGAAACAATAAAGGGTTTACCTTTCGATTTGAAATAATCAAGAGCCTCACCTATTTGCTCGCTTCCGAATACTGAGCCACCGGGAGAATTGACACGTAGCACGAGTGCTTTCACTTTGTCGTCATCGGCCAATTTAGTGATTTGAGGCACGAGCTTATAGCAATCTATTCCGCTCTTGGTATACTCTTGAATTTCACCGGTGGCATAAAGCACCGCCACTTTATTCTTACTTCCATATTCCTTTCCCCACTTAGAATTCTCAGAAAGAGTCTCAGGAGTATAATAATTCACGTCTTTGCCTTCCTTGCCTACGAGGCGACCTACGATATCATCCACTTGGCGCTCGTAGACAAGGCGATCAACATATCCCTGCTTCAACACCTCTGATGAAGGCTGAAACACAATAAATTCATTTGCAGCCTTGTTCATAGAGCCTGCATTGAGAGACTTACGACCATCTGCCACAGCGTTGCCGATATAGCTCCACATATTGCCATAAAGAGTATCAAGCTGCGCACGTGCGGGAGCACTCATCTGATTGGAGATATATGGTTCTGCGGCTGACTTGAATGTGCCCACCTTCACGAGAGTCATCTTCACTCCAATCTTATCAAGGAAATCCTTATAGAAAAGAGTTGTGCCACCAAGGCCAGAAACCTCAAGCATACCACCGGGATTCAGGAACAAGCTATCTGCCTGAGAAGCCACGAAATAATCACCCATAGTCATGGCATCAGCATATGCATATACTTTTTTGCCACTCTTTTTAAAATCAGCCACAGCCATGCGCACAGCATTCAGAGTGGCCGGAGAAGCCACAGGGTGTCCGCACTTTATATACATCGCCTTGATATCACCAGACTCTTTACCCTCACGAATACCATCGATGAGAATATTAAGGGCTGTAGGAGACTCCACTCCGTCGCCCGTGGCAAGGGAAAGGAAGTCAATCTGACCGGGTTCGGGTGTCTCAATTATTGTGCCTGAAAGATCAAGCAACAAGACTGAATCGGAACTGACCTTGGAAGTCTTACCCTCTTCATCGCCACCAAGACGAGCCACGACTCCTATGACGACAAACACAGCCACTACGCAAAAGAGCACCATAGCTATCCAAGCCCCTACAAAAGAGGAAAGGAGATTGAGAAAGAATTTCTTTAACATATCTTAATTATAATGCATAATTAATTTAGTTCAAGCTAAATCAAGTCATAATGCACAATTCATAATTAATGAATCATGTGTAATATTTATAGGGAAGCAATTACGGCTTTGATTTCTTCGGCGAGTTTCTCTGCCTTTTCCATAGTCTCCGCTTCACTGTAGATGCGAATGATCGGCTCCGTGTTGGATTTACGCAAGTGTACCCATGACTCAGGGAAGTCAATCTTCACTCCATCTATGTCGGTGATGTCGCAACCGGCAAACTTATCTTTCACAGCTAAAAGAATGGCATCAACATCGATGTCGGGAGTGAGCTGAATTTTGTTTTTTGCTATTTGATAAGGAGGATATGTCTTCTTAAGCTCTGATACTTTCTTTCCAGACTTGGCAAGCAAGGTGAGGAATATCGCCACTCCAACGAGAGCATCGCGACCATAGTGAAGCTCAGGATAGATCACTCCACCGTTGCCTTCACCGCCGATGACAGCTCCCGTCTCCTTCATTTTAGCAACGACATTCACTTCCCCGACTGCCGCTGCATTATATTCGCAGCCATGACGACGGGTCACATCGCGGAGAGCACGAGAACTGCTGAGGTTGGAAACTGTAGCTCCGGGAGTGTGAGAAAGAATGTAATCTGCCACAGCCACAAGAGTGTATTCTTCTACAAACATCTCTCCGTTTTCCATCACTATAGCAAGCCGATCCACATCGGGATCGACAACAAAACCAACATCTGCCTTACCAGACTTCATAAGATCTGCTATCTGAGTAAGATTCTCAGGAATAGGCTCAGGCGTATGAGCAAAATGGCCATTGGCCTCACAATTCAGTTCTATGACATTCTTAACGCCAAGAGCCTTAAGCAAACGGGGTATAACAATTCCACCTACAGAATTCACAGCATCGACAGCCACAGTGAAATCTGCCTTTGCAATAGCGTCAACATCAACAAGGCGAAGAGCCTTAACCATGTCTATATGACGTTCACCCCAAGTATCGTTGACATATTCGGAGCCAAGTTCCATCACATCGGCAAAAACAAAAGCTTCTTCCTCAGCAATACGAATTACTTCCTTACCAGCCTCATCGGTCAAGAACTCGCCATTACGGTCAAGAAGCTTAAGCGCATTCCACTGAATAGGATTATGACTCGCTGTGAGAATTATGCCGCCATCAGCGCATTCGCCGACAACAGCGAGCTCGGTGGTAGGGGTGGTAGCAAGCCCTATATTGACAACATCGAAGCCCATAGCCATCAATGTGCCTACCACCAAATGCGAGACCATCGAGCCTGAGATTCGAGCATCTCTTCCGACAACTATCTTACCGGCCTTTCCGCCGTTGACATTCTTAATGTGCTGAGCATAAGCCGCTGTGAACTTTACGATATCAACTCCTCCGAGACCATCACCGTTATGGCCACCAATTGTGCCGCGGATGCCGGAGATAGATTTAATTAGACTCATATGTGGGGTTGTTTAATTGTTTAGTCGTTTAGTTATTAATATTCTGCCTTGAAGTAGCGAACATTTACGAGATATGGTATACAGGTGGTGTTTTCAGTAGAAAACCCATAATAAGACTTAAGCACAATGTTGACTTCTGAATTATAGCCAAGATAACTAAGTGGAACCTGAATTCCGGAACCATAATTAGCAGAAGAGCTTACACTATAGTTATTGAAAATAAAATAAGTATTTCCAATAGAGGTAATAAAATTATCTTGATTGCTGGCCTCCGGTGCTATATCCAGAGTGTTATTATTGTACATTGTCTCTATATTATATCGGGAGAAGGTGAAGTAGACAGTGGCACCGGACTTAGGGATTTCCCTGTCGCCAACTTTAATCACCTGCATATAGACATAACCATCATCATCCATTCGATAATATGGAGCATCCGGGCCTACTTGGAATACACTGTCGGCGGGAATCTCATTGCATACCCTTTGTTGGGCCAAAAACCAGTTGCTTGCCTTCTGTTCCTTCTTCAGAAGATCGGAATAGCTTTCCGTCTTGCTGCAAGAAACAAAGACGAGCATCATCATGACAATTATAGAAAATGAATATTTCTGCTTTATTTTCATATTGTTTAAAATACTTATATTACTTGGATTAATTACAATTTAAGAGCCTTTCACTTCAAAATAATCAAGTTTCTCAGTGCGCCCCTTAAGATAATGCGCATATTTAGGGAAAGACTCAATGAGCATCTTCCTGCAATCTGCGAGCGAACCATAGAATTCAGCACCAGCTGCCATGACATGGCCACCACCGCCAAAAATATCCTTACACATCTCATTGACCGGAAAATCCATTACACTTCTGGCAGAGACTTTCACACAATCGGAATCTTCGCGAAGGAAAAAGCTAAAAGTAATGCCTCGAATCTCAGTAGGACGATTGACGATACCTTCCGTATCACCTTTTTCGTAATGGAACCTCTCGCATTCCTCTTTATCAATACAAATTATGGAACCATGATACTCCGGGAAAATCTCAAGTTTACGTGACAGCGCATAAGCTTCCAGCATCATAGCCCCATAGCTCTTTTCCATCAGAGCCAATCGCACGATGCGGTTTTTGTCGCATCCCTTTTCAAGCAAGCGCTGTAGAATCTCATATATATCCGGGCTCTTGCAGTTGACAGTAAAGTTCTTAGTGTCAGTTATCATTCCTGCGAGAAGGCAAGTTGCAGAATCAAGACTTATCTCTGAATAAAGCCCCAGCTCCGCCATTATCCTGAAAGAAAGCTCGCATGTGCTCGACATGTCGGGAAAAGAGAAGAGAATGTCGGCAAAAGGAGCCGGCTCCACATGATGATCAATGAGAACCTTAGGGCATATACACTCATCTAAAAGCCTCTGCATCCGATCTAAACGTGAAGGCTGATTGAAATCGCAGCAAATCACCAGTTCAGCCTCTTTGAAAAGCTTTTCACAATATTCCTCATGGCGGGTGAAGACAGCCATACGGTCGAAGCCGGGAAGAAATGAAAGTGATTTCGGAGCATTGTCGGGCACAACCACCACAACAGACTTGCCTAATGCTTCGAGAAGATGCATCCAACCGAGAGTGCTACCTATGGCATCACCATCAGGCCTTACATGACACGTCAAGACAATCGACGACACCTCTTCAAGAAGCTTGTCGAATTTGTCAACTTTTCTCGTATCTATTATCTTATCCATTAATATTCACTTATTTACTATCGTCGTAATGCTACTGTGAGCATCCAAAAACAGGAGTAATCAGTCGAAAATCACATCCTCCGATAGATTTCAAAAGGCAAAGATAGCAATTTTTGCCGAATTTTTAGTAATTTTGCAGTAGATTTTTTCATTCAACTTTCTCAGGCAAAGTTGATGGACCTTGGGTTAGTGGGTTATGGGGGTTATGGTTTTTATATTATTATTATAAATTACGAAAAAAATATGCATTCAAGAGAGGAAAAAATAGAAGCTTTCGGTCGGCTACTCGATGTACTTGACACACTTCGGGAAAAATGCCCGTGGGATAGAAAACAGACAAATGAGTCACTTCGCCCTAACACCATAGAGGAAGTGTATGAGCTGTGCGATGCTCTTATGGGCGAGGATGTTCCGAATATAAAAAAGGAGTTAGGAGATGTGCTGCTACACGTGGCATTCTATAGCAAAATCGCAGATGAAAAGGGTCAGTTTGACATTGCTGATGTCTGCAACGCGCTCACCGACAAGCTAATTTTCCGTCACCCACATATATATGGAGAAACAAAAGCAGAGACAGCTGATGCTGTAGCCGACAATTGGGAGCAGATCAAGCTTAAGGAGAAGGATGGCAATAAGACAGTATTATCAGGGGTGCCATCGGCTCTGCCTGCGCTTGTAAAGGCATATAGAATCCAGGAAAAAGCTGCGCATGTTGGTTTTGACTGGGACAAACCATCACAGGTGTGGGACAAAGTGAAGGAAGAGATTTCTGAGGTTGAGACAGAAATCAATGCCGGCAACAAAGAAGGGACAGAAAAAGAATTTGGCGACCTCTTCTTCTCTATTGTTAATGCTGCCAGACTTTATAACGTAGTGCCTGAGAATGCGCTCGAACTCACTAACAGGAAATTTATCAGGCGTTTCAATTATCTTGAGGCAAAGGCGAAAGAATTGGGAAGAAGCCTCAAAGATATGACTCTGGCTGAAATGGATGAGATCTGGGAAGAGGCAAAAAGGGAGGAGAATAAGTAGTGCGTTGTGCGTGGTGAGTAGTGCGTTTTAAGAAAAAAGTAAATCTAATATAATATAAGAACTAAGATAAGCGACAATGATTCTTTGCATTACAGAGAAACCGAGTGTAGGAGCGGATATAGCCAAAATCCTTGGTGCAGACGTAAGGAGGGATGGATATTTTGAAGGTGGCAATTATTGTGTCACCTGGACATTCGGTCATCTATGCGAGTTGAAAGATCCTGCGGACTACACTCCCGACTGGAGAAGATGGTCGCTTTCGGCTCTTCCGATGATACCGGAACGATTTGGCATTAAGCTCAAAGAAGACAAAGGAATCCAACATCAGTTTGAAGTAATAGAGCGCCTGATCAAGAAATGCGAGAAGGTGATCAACTGCGGCGATGCCGGACAAGAGGGTGAGCTAATACAAAGATGGGTGATGCAGAAAGCCGGTTGTGACAAGCCGGTAGAACGCCTATGGATTTCATCACTTACAGATGAGTCAATCAGAGAAGGATTTGAACATCTTAGGCCACAAAAAGAACTTGAGAGCCTGTATATAGCAGGACTGTGCAGGGCCATCGGCGACTGGATACTTGGAATAAATGCCACGAGGCTTTATACCCTTAAATATGCAGAGAGAAACGACAGCAGAAACAATGTCCTCTCTGTGGGGAGAGTGCAGACCCCTACCCTCGCGCTTGTAGTGAACAGGCAGAAAGAGATCGAAAACTTCGTGCCTACCACCACTTATGAACTTCGCACTCTCTACCGGGATGTCACATTCACGTCGAATGTCAAGGCATTCAAGACTGAGGAAGATGGGCAAGGGAAACTGAAAGAAGCGGCAGAAAGCGAGTTTGAAGTGACTGAAGTGACGAAAAAGAAAGTAAAGGAAGCTCCACCGAGGCTTTTCGACCTTACAAGCCTACAAGTTGAGGCAAACAAGAAGTACGGACTCAGTGCGGACGAGACACTGAAAACCATTCAAGCTCTCTACGAGAAGAAACTGACAACATATCCCCGTGTGGACACAACATATCTGACAGATGACGTCTATCCTAAATGCGGACAGATACTGAACGGCCTTGGATATTATCAGGAAGTACTAAAACCGATACGCGGGAAAAAGCTGAAAAAAAGCAATAAGGTGTTTGACAACTCAAAAGTGACAGACCACCATGCCATCATACCTACCGGAATGCCTCCACAGATGCTTTCCAAGCCGGAATGGGAAGTGTATGATCT
>JAIDSL010000174.1 GCA_029061255.1 Muribaculaceae bacterium | reverse complement strand
CATTCCCGTAGTAAGGTAGGATATGTCAAACGAGCCGCTGAATTTGTATCTTTTCTTTTAAGACGACCTTCCCGATACGCCCCACGAGCCTTTGGTATAGATTTCTCCCGTAAGCGCCAGGTCGACATAATCACTGAAGGCGAAATAATATCCTCCGTTTCGTGCGTAAAAACCTCGGTTGTAGTCATCACCAAACGTAGGGAAAATAATACCCGACGAATATTCCTTGCTGAAGGGGAAATATCCGAATGGAAGCGCAAGTGGAAGCGGGACGTCTGCCACCACCATATACACAGCTCCGGCTACTACATCCTTACCGGGTCGCATCTTTCCTCTCGTCAATTTGAAATAAAAATGAGGATGGTCATGCTCATCGCAGGTGGTATACATCGCATCTTCCGCAAAGAAGCTACCGTCTTCCATCTTCTTTGAGCGTCCACCTGTCAGGTACCCTTCACCTTGCTCTGTGATGATGTCGGTGATGAATCCTCGCTGGTTCTTGAAGTTATACGACATGGTCTTCGACTCGTAGGTGTCGCCTCCATCCTGGAAAACGGGCTTGCCTTGGAGCTCACCGACACTGTCCACTCGTCCATTGGCATAGACAGTGGTAGAATCCATCACCATCTTGATCTCATCGGCATTGAGCTTGAAACTTCCGTATTCCACTTCACTGCTGCCATAAAGGAATGCCAGTTTATTGCCTAAAAGAATCACGGAGTCCTTGGCCGAGAATGTGACGCTATTGTCAATGTCCACTTTCTCCCGGTTGATGCGGGTCATGCTTGTGCGGTCATCGTCTATGCTGTCGGTGTCTTCAAATGCCTCCCTATCCATATCCTCAATGTCAAGGGAATCAGTCTCTATGGCTTCTCGGTCGTCAAAGTCCACCGTCAGGCTCTCTGAGTCTATGGTGTCAGTGGCGATGCTGTCGCTCATTTGTTGCAACTCCGTCGGATCCAATGGCTTCAGGCCTATAAGTGTATCTCCCCCCGGAAGATTAGTCGCAACTATTTCAGGCAATTGCGGGTCTTCCCCACCGGCAGAATCCGACAGGGAAAGAAGGTCATTTCTCACCGATGTTCTCACCGCCGGCTGAGCCAGCATCAGGGCAAGCAACGACAACGCAATCAATATTAAGAAAAATCGTCGCATAATTCGTGGCAAAATTACAAAAAAAACTTGACATTCCCCCACTTTTAACATGAAATAAGCTTTTCCCTATGGAAAGCATCTATGGGAAGGCGGTTTCCTAACCGCCTCCTATGGAAGAGAGGCTTCCCAGTCTCCACAAAAGGGCGCACTCACCGTGCGTCCTTTTCTTTTTTCACAAAAAGCTCTGTAAAAAAAAATTTGCATTATCACGATTTTTTTTGTATTTTTGTGCAAAATGCGCAAATAGCACCATTATGGCCGATATCGACAACAACGACGACATTCTCAACGAAGAAGACCTTAACTTCGAAAACCCTGACAACGACGACAGCCTCACAACCGAATCACTCATTGAAAGCGGAGAGGCTGGTATCATCGAAACTCCGGAAGACGAACGTCTTGAGGAAGAAGCCGCTGCGGATATTCCGCAAGAGGCTACACCCTCATATCGCATTCCCGGCGCTTCCGACAAAAAACATCAACTTTCAGGCATGTTCAAGAACTGGTATCTCGAATATGCCAGCTATGTGATCCTCGAGCGTGCTGTCCCTCATATCGAAGATGGACTGAAGCCGGTGCAACGCCGCATCCTGCATACGATGCAGACACTCGACGACGGACGCTTCAACAAAGTCGCAAACATCGTCGGAAGCACCATGAGCTATCACCCTCATGGCGACGCTTCCATTGGCGACGCCCTTGTGCAACTCGGTCAGAAAGAAATGCTGATTGATACCCAAGGAAACTGGGGCAATATCCTCACCGGCGACTCCGCCGCCGCTCCACGTTACATTGAGGCGCGCCTTAGCGAACTCGCTCTCGAAATTCTTTTTTCCCCAAAAATCACAGAGTGGCAACCCAGCTACGACGGAAGGAAAAAGGAACCGGTCACTCTCCCTGCCAAATTCCCGCTTCTTCTTGCCCAGGGTGTGGAAGGCATCGCCGTCGGCCTCAACAGTAAGATACTCCCTCACAATTTCAACGAAATTGCAGAAGCAGCAATAGCATATCTGCAAGGAAAACCTTTCTCACTCTATCCTGACTTCCAGACCGGTGGATTGATGGACGCATCTCGCTACAACGATGGCGCTCGAGGCGGACAAATAAAGGTCAGGGCAAAAATAGAGAAAATCGACAATAAGACCCTCGCTATCCGGGAAATCCCATTCGGAAAGACAACTGCTACTCTCATCGACACCATTCTCAAGGCTATGGAGAAAGGCAAGATCAAGGTGCGCAAGGTCGACGACAACACCTCTGCCAATGCAGAGATCATAGTGCATCTTGCTCCCGGTGCCTCAAGCGACAAGACTATAGATGCCCTATATAGCTTCACTGATTGCGAGGTCTCCATATCTCCCAACTGCTGTGTGATCTGGGACAAGAAACCCCGATTCCTCACCGTAAGCGATGTGCTTAAGTTCTCTACCGACCGCACTCAGGCAATCCTTCACCGTGAACTTGAGATAAAACTTGAAGAAGCTCTCGAAAGCCAGCTTTTCGCAAGCCTTGAAAAGATTTTCATCGAAGAGCGAATGTATAAGGATCAGGAGATAGAGCGCGCAGCTGACATGGAAGCTGCCTTGGCTCGCCTTTCCGAATTGTTTGAACCCTTCAAGGCATCTTTCTTCCGGGAGATTCACCACGACGACTACATGCGCCTTTGGGAAATCAAGATGGGGCGAATCCTCAAATTCAATTCCGAGAAGGCCGACGAGAAAATCGCAATTCTCGACAAGCAGATTGCCGAACTCCGCAATAACTTGGAGCATATTGTCGACTTCACTATCGGTTGGTTTTCCCATCTTAAGGAAAAATATGGCCATGCATTCCCTCGTCGCACTATTCTTCGTGGATTCGATTCAATTGTGGCTACAAAAGTGGCTGAAGCCAACAAGCGCCTCTATTTCGACAAGGAAGGTGGATTCATCGGCACCGGGCTCAAGGATGCTGAGTTCAAGTTCACTTGCTCCGATATTGACGATGTGCTTGTGGTATATCGTGATGGAACCTACAAGATATCTAAGGTGCAGGAAAAGCTCTATGTCGGCAAGAAAGTGATCCACGTGGGTCTCTTCAAGAAAAACGACAAGCGTACCATCTACAATGTCATCTACCGCAACGGCAAAGGTGGCATCTACTATAAGAAACGCTTCTTCATCACAGGTCTCACCCGTGATAAGGAATATAATATGACCAAGGGTGAACCCGGAAGTCGCATCGAATGGATGACTGTCAATCCCAATGGAGAGGCAGAGACCGTGAAAGTCCTTCTGAAAGATGAGCCTGGACCTGACGGACGCCGTCCTCGCAACCGAGAAGTGATGGTAGATTTCGCTGCCCTTGACATTAAGGGTAAGGAATCGCTTGGTAATCTCGTCACTAAGTTTAGCATACAGTCTGTTTCACTCGATAAGAAAGGCACCTCAACTCTTGGCGGACGCGATGTGTGGTTTGATCGCGATGTGCTTCGTCTTAATTATGACGGGCGCGGCGAATACCTCGGAAGCTTCCTTGGCGAGGATCTCGTGCTTGTCATCACAAAGGATGGTGAATTCTACACCACAAGTTTCTCCGAAGAGAACCATTACGAAGACAATATACTCCGGATTGAGAAATTCATCAAAGGAAAAGTATGGACCCTTGCCCTTGATGATGCAGAACTTGGATATCCTTACCTGAAGCGTTTTGAATTTGAGCCTTCTAAGAATCCCCAGCGATTTGTAGGCAACGGCCCGGAATCAAAAATGCTGTTACTTACCGATACCCCTTATCCAAGACTGCAGATTACGTTCGGAGGCAACGACTCCGTACGTCCTGCGCTTGAGATCGATGCCGAAGAGTTTATCGCGGTCAAAGGATTCAAGGCTAAAGGGAAGCGTCTCACCACCTTCCAGCTTGGTGAGATCTCCGAGCTCGAACCCCTGCGCCATCCTGAACCCGAACAAACTGCCCAAACCGAGACCGCAGAAGAACCCGAAGACGATAACCCCGAAGAAGCAGACGAGACCCCGACCGGACCAACCGTCATCGAAGGCAACCTCTTCGACGATATCTGATATAATTATGAATAAAATAAATATCCTCCCCTATATAATTGCCATCCTGATTGCATCCGGCATAGCGGTCTCTTGCGTCGACGAAGACCGGGTGAATATCATCGACCCGGTAGCAAACTTCGACCAGCTTTGGAAAACCATCGACGAGCATTATTGCTTTTTCGATGAAAAAGGACTCGACTGGAATTCCATCTACTCAAAATATCGTCCCCTCGTCAAAGACGACACCCAATATCTCCAGCTCTTCAGTATTTGCTCTGCCATGCTCGACGAGCTGAAGGATGGGCACGTCAACCTTATTTCCACTTTCAACACTTCATACTACCGCAATTGGTGGAGCGACTACCCCCAGGATTTCCGCCTGCGCACCATCCAGGAGAATTATCTTGACTTCAACTATCTCCAGACGTCCGGAATTTCCTACAAGATGCTCCCAGATACCATCGGATATATGTATTATCCATCCTTTTCATACGACATCGGCAATCTGAATCTTGATTACATCCTTGCCATTCTCTATCAAAGCAAAGGTCTGATCATAGATATCCGCGACAATGGAGGTGGCAACCTTACCAATATCAAGACACTCGTCAGCCGCTTGATCGACCACAAGGTGTCCGGTGGCTCAATTCGTCACAAGACCGGACCCGGGCACAACGACTTTTCCGAACCATACGAGATATTCTATGAGCCTTGCGACACCAACCTTCGTGTAGCATATCTGAACCGTCCGGTTGCAGTATTGACCAACCGAAGCTGTTTCAGTGCTGCCAACGATTTTGTGTCGGTCATGAAGACTCTCCCCAACGTCAGCATAATTGGTGCCCGCACAGGAGGTGGAGGAGGTCTCCCGTTCAATTCAGAAATGCCAATCGGTTGGGGTGTGCGCTTCTCTGCATGCCCGATGACTTCACCCGGAGGGGGCATCACAGAATTCGGCATCGACCCATCACCCGGCTGCGAGGTCCATTCCCCCGACTCACTCCTCATCCAAGGCATCGACCCAATCCTCGACTTCGCCATCGAAAAAATACTGTCGGAATATTCCAACTGACAGGTAGGGACGCACGGCTCGTGCGTCCTATTTTTTATCTTTTTCCTTGCCTATTTAAAAAAAAGTTCGTAACTTTGCAATGTTATAATGGCGCAAAATGCAATGATTTAAAAATTGAATTTTTAAATCATTGCAATACAATATTTTAAAAATCAAAATCCTGACATTTTCAGTCGATATTGAAATTTTATGTATAGAGACACGACATGCGGCGAGCTCCGTCTCGCCGATGCCGGCAAACACGTTGAGATTGCCGGCTGGGTACAGAAAGCCCGCAAAATGGGTGGTATGACTTTCGTCGACGTCCGCGACCGCTATGGTATCACCCAAGTAGTCTTTGACAGCGAAAACAACCCCGAATTGTTTGAGGCTGCCAACAAACTTGGACGCGAATTCGTAGTCCGTATCAGCGGAAAAGTTGAGGAACGCACATCAAAGAATCCCAATCTTCCTACCGGGGAAATTGAAATTATTGCTGACGGACTCAAAGTGCTCAATAAGAGCAAGACCCCACCTTTCACAATCGAAGACAACACAGACGGCGGCGACGACCTCCGCATGAAATACCGTTATCTCGACCTGCGCCGTCCCTGCGTCAAGAAAAATCTTGAGCTGCGCCACCGCATGGCATTCGAGATCCGTCGTTATCTCGACTCTAAAGGCTTCCTCGAGATTGAAACTCCTATCCTTGTGAAGTCTACCCCTGAAGGTGCCCGCGACTTCGTGGTTCCATCTCGTATGAACCCCGGCGAATTCTACGCCCTTCCCCAGAGCCCTCAGCTCTTCAAGCAGCTACTGATGGTATCGGGCTACGACCGCTACTTCCAGATTGCAAAATGCTTCCGTGATGAAGACCTGCGAGCTGACCGCCAACCTGAGTTTACCCAGATCGACTGCGAAATGAGCTTCGTGGAGCAGGAAGACGTCATCGACATGTTCGAAGGTCTCGTAAAGCATATATTCAAATATGTAAAAGGTATCGACTTCACTGAGCCATTCCCGCGCATGACTTGGAACGACGCTATGCGCCTTTATGGCAGCGACAAACCTGACATCCGCTTCGGAATGCAGTTTGTAGAGCTTACTGATCTTGCCAAAGGTCACGGTTTCTCTGTAGTCGACGATGCAGAATTGACAGTTGGTATCCTCGCTAAGGGATGCGCTGACTACACCCGTAAGCAACTCGACCAGCTCACAGACTTCGTGAAGCGCCCACAGGTAGGCGCAAAGGGCCTGATGTGGGTTAAGTTCGAACCCGATGGAAGCATCAAGAGCTCTGTTGGAAAATTCTTCACTCCTGAGCAACTTCAGGAATGGGGCAAGCGTGCAGGTGCTGAAGCCGGCGACCTGCTGCTCGTCATGAGCGGTGAGGCTATGAAGACCCGTAAGCAGCTTTGCGAACTCCGCCTTGAAATGGGTAATCGTCTGGGGCTCCGCGACAAGAACACTTTCGCATGCCTCTGGGTAGTTGACTTCCCCCTCTTCGAATGGGATGAAGAGACTCAGCGCTACTACGCAATGCACCACCCGTTCACATCTCCCAATCCGGAAGACATACCGTTGCTTCGCACTGACACAGGCAAAGTACGTGCCACTGCCTACGACATCATCGTCAATGGAACCGAACTCGGTGGCGGATCAATCCGTATCCACGATTCCGAACTGCAGAACGAGATGTTTGAGCTTCTCGGTTTCACCCCCGAAAAAGCTCAGGAACAGTTTGGCTTCCTGATGAGCGCATTCCAGTATGGTGCGCCTCCTCACGGCGGCCTCGCTCTCGGTTTCGACCGTTTCGTGTCAATCGTGGCAGGACTCGACAGCATTCGCGACACCATCGCATTCCCGAAAAACAACTCGGGCCGCGACGTGATGAACGAATCCCCCTCCCCCATCGACCAGGCTCAACTCGACGAGCTCGAACTGCAGCTCAAGGTCAAGGATTAAAGTTTAAGGAGTTAAAAACTCATGCTACATCATGTTATATCATGATCCATCATGATGAATCATGATAAATCCTGAATTAACGCACAACGCAAATAATGCTCAAAGTAAAGGAAATAGCAAAAGCCATAGAAGACTTCGCGCCGCTCTGCCTGAAGGAAGACTGGGACAACCCCGGCCTTCAGGTAGGCGATCCGGATATGGAGGTGACAGGTGTGCTGCTCTGCCTTGATGTCACTGAAGAAATACTTCAGGAAGCAAGGAAGCGCGACTGCAATATGATTGTCAGCCATCACCCCCTTATCTTTGGTGGTCTAAAGCGTCTTACGGGCGCCACTCCTACTGAGCGCATCGCAGCAGGCGCAATACGCGATAATATTGCCATATATTCGGCTCACACCAATCTTGACTCCACATTTGAAGGCGTAAGCTATGAAATGGCTCATATGTTGGGGATGAAAGAATGCCGTCCACTCGAAAAAAGCACGGCGGGCGACGGTTCGCAAGGCCTTGGTGTAGTCGGTATCGTGCCTCCAACTCCAAAGCTTGAGTTCCTACGCAAAGTGAAAGACACTTTCGAAGTGAAAGACCTTCGCTATTCAGCCCAGACCCCGGGCATTGTAGTTAGAAAAGTGGCTTTATGTGGAGGCTCAGGCGGAAGTCTGATTAAAAATGCACTCAAATCCGGTGCTGATGTATATATCTGTGGAGACTTAAAGTATCATGACTTCACAAGCTACGGAAGTGAGATTCTTCTCGCCGATATCGGGCACTTCGAAAGCGAGCTATGCAGTCGTAAGATTCTTAGCCGCGCCATTCGCACTGCCCATCATGACTGCGTGATATATTTTTCCGACTGCGAGAAAAGCCCAATCGGGCTTATGCATAATTCATAAACACATTATGCAAAGCAATTAGTAAAACAATTCTCAATTAAATAAAATGGCAGATAAGAAAAACGACAAAGAGCGTTCAGTAGAAGAGCGACTCACCGCCCTCTACCGTCTTCAGACATGCCTCTCTGAAGTAGACCGCATCAAGAGCGTCCGCGGTGAGCTTCCTCTGGAAGTAAAGGACCTTGAAGACGACATCATCCGTCTCCAGACTCGTATACAGAACTATCAGGACGAAATAGCTCGTCATGAAGAACTGATCAAAGTGAAGAAAGGCGACATAGAGATGCGCAAGGACAAGATCGCTCGCTACGACGAACAAATCAATAATGTCCGCAACAACCGTGAATTCGCTTTCCTTGAGAAAGAAAAGGAATTCGAAAACCTTGAGATTGAGCTTGCAGAAAAAAACATCCGCGATGCTCAGCACAAGATCAACGACAAGCAGGAAGAAATCGTAAAGACTCAAGAGGAACTCACCGACCGCGAGCACAATCTTGAGGATAAGAAGAAAGAGCTCGAAGACATTATCTCAGAGACCAAGCAGGAAGAGGAAAAGCTCCTCATGCAGGCTAAGGAACTTGAGACAAAGATCGACGATTACACCCTCAATGCCTTCAAGCGCATCCGCAAGAACGCCCGCAATGGTCTTGGCATCGTATGCGTGCAGCGTAACGCTTGCGGTGGTTGCTTCAACCGCATCCCGCCTCAGCGCCAGCTCGAGATCAAGATGCACAAGAAGGTGATCGTATGCGAATACTGTGGCCGTATCCTCATCGATGGCGTTCTCGCCGGAGTAGAGGAAATCGTGACCGAACAGCCGCAGCCACGCCGCCGTGCACGCCGCGCTTCCTCCAATAATGCATAAATTTAACTTGTAGGGACGCACGGCTCGTGCGTCCTTTTTTCGTATCGTCTCGAAAACGTGACGCCAAATTAGGACGCACGAGCCGTGCGTCCCTA
>JAIDSL010000173.1 GCA_029061255.1 Muribaculaceae bacterium | reverse complement strand
CGGAATGACTTCTTTTGTAGAGATTTCTCCGCTCTTATCCGATGTTTCAAATTCAGTCCAATCCACACTTTTTGTCTGGCTGCTGTCTTGAAAATAATACAGGCCGAAGAGGCATGCAACAATTAGAATGTACATCCAGTACATTCCGAACACCGGACGCTTGCCTGAGCCTCCGTTTTTATTTGGAAGTATTCCCATTTTGTTCAGTTGTCAGTTTTCAGAATTTATTCAATTTTGATCCCTTATGTGATCAGTCAAGGTCTGGCACCTTGATTTTTTCGGCATCATGCCACAGATCTTCCAATCTGTAGAAATCCCGGGTCTCCGGAAGAAAGATGTGTACCATTGTGTCGCCATAGTCAATCACGATCCATTGGCTGTTGCGGTAACCATCATAATTTATGGGCTTTTCCCCGGTTCTTTTTTGCACTTCTTCCCGCACGTTGTCAGCAATTGAACTGACTTGTGTAGTAGATTTTCCTGTGCAAATGATGAATTGCCCTGTCGGGGCTCCATCTACATTCGACATGTCGAGAATCGTTATGTCTCGTCCTTTTTTGTCCTGTATGGCTTCTACAATATCTGTTATCATTCTTATTAGAAAATACTTAACATAAAAATTAGGGGGGTATTGCGTCTTCAAGTCGCGATACTCTCCCTAATTATAACAAATATCAAGCCAAAAGTTTTATGAAAGTCTCAATACTCAAGACTCAAAAATATTGTCGTAACGCTGACCTACGATTTTCCAGTCTACGATTTTCCACTGCTCGTCGATATAGTCAGTCCTGCGGTTCTCGTAGTCCAAGTAGTAGGCATGTTCCCATACGTCGATGCAGAGAAGGGGAGTGAGTCCATCTTTGAGTGGAGACTCTGCATTCTTTCCCTGAGTGATTATCAGTTTTCCATCAGCATCAGCTGACAGCCACACCCAACCGGAACCGAATAGAGTCTTGCCAGCCTCTTTCATGGTCTCCTTCAGGTTATCGACACTTTCGAAAGTCTCTTCGATTTTCTTTCGAAAAGCCCCTTCCGGTTCATGTTTACCTTCCGGGTCGAATGTAAAGAAATAGAAAATATGATTCCATGCCTGCGATGCATTGTTGAAAAGAATGCCATCGCTCTTCACTACAATCTCATCAAGTGGCATATCCTCGTATTCAGTGCCTTTGATAAGCTGGTTGGTAGTGTCAAAATATGCTTTGGTATGTTTGCCGAAGTGAATGCTGACAGTTCTTTCAGAAATGAAAGGGGCCAAAGCATCGGGGGAGTACGGAAGTTTTGGTTGTCACCATAATATAAAGTGTTAAGGGTTAAGGGTTAAGAGTCAAGGGTTAAGAGTTGAGTTTTGCTTGCTCTTTTTCTTCGTATTCTTTGAGAAGGGAGAGGGCTTTCTTCGTCTCAGTGGCGATATCGTCGGCATTTGCAAGAGCCTCACTCATTGCTACGCCGTTGCATCCTGCATCCATCAGCGCTGCGATGTCATCGTATGTCACTCCGTCGGCTGCCACTCTTGGAAGCTCCATCTCTTTTTCTTCCATATAGCTGCAAAGAGCTTTGACACCATCGACTCCCAGCTTCTTGAACGACATCTCGACATAATCCATGTCAAGGCCGATGAGGCGGTCGATCTCTTGGGTTGATGCTGCTTCCACTCCGATCACTGCGGCAGCACCGAGTGCCATGCGGGCATGTGATGGGGTATCGCTGTTTTGGCTCAGCACCGTGCCACCCACATTGCATTCCTTTGCGAGTTCTACCTTGTCTTTTATCAGGAGGAAAGCCTGCTTCTCAAGGCATGCCGGCATAATCTTCTCCACAAGGGCTCTCACTTCATCGTCGCTCATGCCCTCCGGGTCAATCGTGATCCAGTTGCAGCCGGCGGCGAGCACATCATTTATTTGATCTTCTACGCTCCGTTTTGCGGAACTGTCAGTTATATACTGTAACATATCGTATTAAATTTATAAGGTCTTTAAAGTCTTAAGTCTTGAGTTTTTGGTCTTTCAAATGGCTCTCGGGTCTGTGCTCATTCCCTTGTCTTCTTCAGGGAGAGAAGATTCGATAGCATCCCTGCACTGTGCCATCAGCACCTTCGTGTTGAAACCTTTTTCTCCCGGTAAGATAGGCGGGTGAATGGTCAGGGTGATAGTGGTAGGGCAGATGTTGTATGTAAAGCGAGGCATTGCCTTGAAGGAGCCGTCGATCGTAATCGGCACTACAGGAAGCCTGAATTCTGCAGCAAGCATGAAAGCTCCACGCTTGAAGGGTATCATCTTGCCGTCCCAGGATCGGCTTCCTTCCGGGAATATCACCAGTGATCTTCCACTCTGTAGTTTCTTTTCGGTCTCTTCTATGGTGTGGCGGATATTGGCAATGCTCTGGTCGTCGACAAATACGTGACCGGCTTTTTTGCATGCCCATCCCACCATGAAGATGTTTTCGAGCTCTTTCTTCATCATCCATATGAAGTTGTGGTTTAGATAACCATAGACCGACCATATGTCGAAAGCTCCCTGATGGTTGGCAGTGAAGACATAAGATTTTTTCTTGTCGATATTCTCCCTGCCCACCACTTTTACTCTCACCAAGGCAATTGCGCAGCAGAATCTGCTCCAATAGTGGGCGGGCCAGTATCCCCAAAATTCCGATTTACCTATTGCGCATCCGATCAAAGTGATGATGGCTGTGATAAAGGTGGCCATGACAAATATGGGGGCTGCTATCACCCATTGGTAGATCCGATAAAGCACTTTCATGTCTGTCTGGTATACACATCT
>JAIDSL010000172.1 GCA_029061255.1 Muribaculaceae bacterium | reverse complement strand
TTATTGAAGTTGTTTAAACTTATTTACGAATTCAAATATCCAACAAGAAGCGTTAAAAATAAAATTCTTTTTATTAACCTTCCGCCATCTTTTCGGCATTTTTTGCCTCTCTCATCAGTCATGATGCCCGCATCATTCCTTCTTCAAGAGACAAAACCTGCTCGAAAACCTGACGAAATCTTAATAAAAAAATAAGTTTAAACAACTTCATTTGCAAATTAGGGTGATAAGTTCTATGTGCAAAAATTATGACTATATCATAAAGCGCCTCTCCGAGGCTACTGAGTTTTTTTAGGTTTCCCCAGGCTGAAGCCTGGGGTTTAGCCATAATAACAGCTCTCCGAGCTGACATGTAAGCTTCTTAAATCGAAACATAAAACTGAACACCCTTTTGTGCATAAGATTAAACAACTTCATATAATTCTTTAATTCTGTTCATCATGAAAAAACTCCTTATTTTATGTCCACTGCTCGCGGCTAATTTCTTTTCAATGGATGCGAAGGTGACTCCGGGCTCTATGATCACCGACAATATGGTGCTTCAGCAAAATGGCAAGGCGCGTCTTTATGGCTCTGCCGATCCCAATAAGACCGTGACGGTAACCCCATCTTGGAACAATACTCCTTACACTACAAAGTCTGACTCAAAAGGAAAGTGGCAGATCGCCATTGACACTCCTGCGGGGGGATACACTCCATATTCCATAACAATTTCTGACGGGACACCAGTCACCCTCAATAATATATTGATAGGGGAGGTGTGGCTCGCTTCGGGACAGTCGAACATGGAGATGCCATTGAAGGGTTTTTCGGGATGTTGCGTTGAAGGGGGCTATGATGAAGTGGCTTCTGCACGCGAAAGAGCCAATAAGATACGGTTCTATACGGTTCCTCTTAAACAAAGCTACGAACCGCTGGAGACTATCGATGCTGTTTGGACTGTTCCCGGCCCGGACACAGCAGCTGAATACAGTGCCGTGGGCTGGAACTTCGCAAAACGACTCAACGATGTGCTTGATGTGCCGGTGGGAATCGTAAGGTGTGCCTATGGCGGTGCGAGGGTTGAGAGCTGGACCCCGAGGGAGATACTTGAGACCTATCCCGACGAGTCGCTCAAACCTTCCGACATTGAGAAAATGACTCATTATGTCCGTCCGCTGTTGATGTATAACGCCATGTTCAATCCCGCAAAGGATTATACATATAAGGGTATTATATGGTATCAGGGGTGCTCGAATGTAGGTGCTCATGAAAACTATGCCACCCGTCTTGCAAATATGGTAGAGCACTGGCGCAAAGAGTTAGGCGAAGGGGACATTCCTTTCTATACTGTAGAAATCGCTCCATATGATTATGACTCTCCGGAACAAGACGGTAAGTCTCCACTCCTTAGGGAGGCGCAGTGGAAAGCTACCGAGATTATCCCTAACTCCGGAATTATCTGCACCAACGACTTGGTGAAAACTTACGAGCGCTTCAATATCCATCCTGCCGACAAGGCTACTCCCGGCAAGCGGCTTGCAGAGCTCGCCCTAAACAAGACTTACGGAAACACAGTGTTCCCGATAGAATGTCCGCGCTATAAGGGACACCGCATAGCAGATGGAGCAGTCAGAATAGCCGTGGAGTCGAAGAGCGACGGCATCTGCCGCAATTATGACATCGAGGGCTTCGAAGTGGCGGGAGCAGATCGAGTGTTCCATCCCGCCGACTCCGTAACTCTTGATTGGCGCACCAATGAATTCATCGTATCAAGCAAGGAGGTTCCTGAGCCTGTGGCTGCACGATACGGGTGGGGTGACTTCAAACCGGGCAATGTGCATGGGGGCAATTATCTGCCGCTTATACCTTTCCGAACTGATGATTGGGAAGACTGAGGCTTGCGAGCCCAGTTGACTCTTGCGGATGCATTTGCGCCGGGTCCTTTGCTGCCGCTTTCGAAGTAGCGGGCTGTCTTCTCATTTTCCGGATTTCTCCAGTTGTCCCATCCGGCTGCTGTGATGTGGTCGCCCATTTCGCAATCAATGAAGGCAGTATAGGCATATGGTCGCCAAGGACGTCCGAGATATACTTTCTTTACATCAGGATCGGCTGTCAGCCGGCAATTCTTGAATACAAAGCCGATTTCCACATCCTCAGGCGTTGAGGCTGCAGTGATGTAGGAATCGGCTTTGCTGTGTATATCGCAGTCTTCAAACCATGCGGTGGCGGGCCCGAAGATGAAGTCGGTAGTACCCTCGATATAGCAGTTGTCAAATTCCAGGTCGGAATCATGGCCTGCGAGGAATAGCGTATCTTGGTCGCCGAGGAAACGGCAGTTCTCAAACTTCAGGTTGTCGCCCTCGGTATGAAGTGCAACCGCCTGACCTACCCGTCCGGCATTGTTGCGGATGGTAAGATTTTTGAAAGTCATGTCGCAGCCGTCAACGCGCATGGTGTAGGTGCGGAAAGTGCCCATGTTGTCGAGTTTTGCGTAGTCATTATAGGTTATGATGGTCTTTTCAGGGTCTTCACCAATAAAGTCTACATTCTCCAGCCAAGAGGGTATTATCACCTTTTCGTGGTATTCGCCATTCTTTATGTTGACTGTGACGCGATAGTCCATGTAGGCGCGTATTGCCTCAAGGGCCTCGGTGATGGTCTTGAAGTCGCCGCTGCCGTCGGCAGCTACAGTTATCTCGCGCATATATTCGGCGCTACGCATGCAGGGAATAGCGGCGATCAGCATGATCGTCGCCAAAAGAATCTGTTTGATTTTCATGATGTCATTTGGGTTTTTGGTTTTCCGTTTTCCGTTTTCCGTTTTCCGTTTTCAGTTATCAGCTTAACTTTCGCATGTCCTTTTATAATCACGCAAAGGCGCAAAGGGACAGAGTTTCAATGCTTTGGGAGCTTCGCGACTCGGTTTTGGGAAGCTCGCAATGATTACGGACTGCTTCGCATCGTCCGGAGCACGCAGAGAAAGCTACGGCTCTTCCGGTTTTTCAGCTTCTACAGATACTTCTACTATTGCGGAGTCTTCGTTGCCTAAGGAGATCTTCTTGGCAGGGGAAACATTCATCTTTGCCCATACAGCGTCGGGGATGGCTTTCCAAGCTGCGCATAGGGCTCCCCAACGGGCATCGATATAAGCTACGCGCGGATGCTTTACGATGGCGCGGATGATCTGCGGAACTACGTAGTCGAGAGTCATCTCCATAGGATAAGACTTGTCGGCATCGAGCAGAGTGGTCCTAATCCATCCGGGACGGATGTCGGTGAATGTAATGTCGACCTTTTCCTTTCGTGCAAGCTGCTCAAGGGCAACCAAATAGGTCTGTGCACATTTCTTTGATGCGGAATAGGCTGCCATATCGCCAATGCCATTGGTGCCTGCAACACTTGTAAGAGCTACAATCTGCCCTTTGCGGTCGTTGTCGCGATAATAACCATATGCCGCGCTTACCATACGCGCAAAGCCTCCGGCATTTGTGGCGATCATCTCTGCCTCGCGGTGAGGGTCGAGTGAAGGGTTGGAATATCCGATGCCTGCCACATGGAAATAGATGTCCATGCCCCCGAGCTTGTCGATGAGCTCCTCAAGTTTCTTAGGGGCATCGTTATGAGTCACATCAATTGATTCATATTCCACGCTGTCGGGATATTTCTCTTTAAGGGCGTGAAGTTCCTTCGTATGTCGGGCTGCCAATCCGGTCTTGACCCCGCGTGAGGCAAGCGCCTCGGCCACTGCAAGTCCGATGCCTGAAGAGGCTCCCATTATAATTACTCTTTTCATAATCTATGTATTGAAGATGTTTATACTTATCTTTATAGGTCAGACATAAAGTAAATGTGCATTTTGCCTTATCGGGAAAAGTAAGGGGGAGGACGCGCGCTGACGCGCACGGAGTGCGCTAACTACATACTCAGTCACTTGCAGAAATGACTTTTCATACTTGAAATGCAGAAATACTTTATGATTCAACTATAAAACACTGTTATTGCCCCTAAGGTTCAACGTTTTTGTTGCGATAGCTTATGTCAAGGAGTTCAGTGGCGTCAGCCTCCGGATTGAGCATCGCGAGATAATCCATATAGCCTATGTGGCGTCCTCCCATGCTTTTCAGATGCTCGGTCTCAATCTGAAGGTCGATGACTTTTCCTCCATTTTCTTTCATCCAAGCGCAAAGCCCAATCAAAGCAATCTTGCTGCCGGAAGGGATGTAGGAAAACATGCTCTCGCCCATGAAGCATCCGTTGAGCCAAACCCCGTAAAGCCCTCCTGTCAGTTTGCCTGACTCTATATCCCACACTTCCACTGATTTCACATAACCTTGCCGCCAGAGTTCGGTATATGCTTTTACAATGTCTTCTCCGAGCCAAGCCCCATTCTTATCTTCAAAGCGACCGTTGACAGTGCGGCATGCCTCAATCACTTCAGGAAAAGCCTCATTGAAAGTGACGCGATATCTCTTCTTGTTGAGCAAGGTTCGCATCGAATGTGAAATGTGGATTTCGTCGGGGAAAAGCACGAATCGTGATAGGGGTGCCCACCAGGAGGGAGTGGGTTCAGTAAAGTCAAACCATGGGAAAATGCCAAATGAATAGGCGAGCAGCAGGCGTCGGGGATCAAGGTCCCCTCCTGAGCACAGAGGCCCTTCAAGGCTATCGGCTATGTCGTCGGTGGGCATTTCAACCTCCAGCTCACTTAAATCGAATGCCTCCCGCATGAGCAGACAAGCCCTATAGCGAGGATCGGGAAACCATAATACTCCGCATATAGGCTCATTATCTATATCATAGAAAGCCAGTATGCGGTCTTCCGTTTCTGTATAGTAAGCGCAACAAAGTGGCAGATACTCATCAAGTGATTTCATCTTTTTCGTAGTGCGCTAAGCGTTTTTAGTTTTGTGAACGGGGATGATCCAGACCTCGTCAAGTTCGTCCACATCGGCTAAGGCGGTGCCTCCTCCGGTGAGAGATCCAAAGAGGATTTCGCGGCTCAGGGGCTTTGTGAGTTTTCTTTCTATTACGCGATGAAGTTCACGCGCACCATATTCTCGCGTCATGCCCTCCTTAAGCAGAGCCTTTCTGGCTCCATCGGTTATCTCAAGTTCCACTCCCTTAGCCTTAAGTTTTTCGAGAAGTGAGCGGAGAGCCTTGTTGAGGATCATATCAGCCATATGGTCGTCCATATCATTGAAGACTTCGATGGCCGTAAGCCTATTGATAAATTCCGGCTTGAAAGTCTTCTTCACCTCCTTCAGCATGGCTTGCCCGGCAGACACATTGCTGCCGAAGCCTACACTGGCCCTGGATGCAAAACGTGCCCCTGCATTTGATGTCATTATCAGTATCACGTGCGAGAAGTCTGCCTCACGGCCACGATTGTCGGTAAGCCGTCCGTTGTCCATCACTTGAAGCAGGATGTCATAGATATCGGCATGTGCTTTTTCTATCTCGTCGAGAAGAAGCACACAGTTTGGCTGCTTGATTATGGCATCGGTGAGGAGTCCACCGTCTTCGTACCCTACGTAACCCGCCGGGGAGCCAATTAGTTTTGCTACGGCATGTTTCTCAGTATATTCACTCATGTCAAAGCGCACAAGCCCTATGCCCATCTCGCGGGCGAGTACCTTGGCGAGTTCTGTCTTGCCCACACCGGTAGGCCCGACGAAGAGGAAACTGCCCATAGGTCGGTGTTCGTCAGTGAGTCCGGCGCGAGCCATCAGCACCGATTCTGCGACATCTGTCACCGCAGAGTCCTGTCCGTAGACACTCTTGAGGATTCTCTCTGTGAGCGACCGTGTATTCTCCGTCTTCTCCTTTGTCATGGCAAGGGCATCCACACGTGCTATCTTCGAGAGCACCTCAGCCACCAGAGCTTCGTCGACAATATGGCTGCCGGCTTCGTCAGGATGCAGTTCCCTCCAAGCGCCTGCCTCATCTATAAGGTCGAGAGCCTTGTCAGGAAGGAAACGTCCGTGGACGTGGCGTGCCGTCATACGGGCAGCAAACTCCATGACACCGGGAGCATACTTGACTCCATGAAACTCCTCATAGCCGGGTTGGAGCTGGGTGAGAATTTCGGCTGTCTCTTCTACACTCGGTTCGCATATCTCAATCTCCTGGAACCGACGGCTCACGGCACGGTTTCGTCCCATAGAGCGCTTATGGTCTTCAAATGTAGTGGCTCCGATGAAGCGAACATCACTCTCTTCGAGATAGCGCTTCAGGATGTTGGAGGCATCGAGTGTGCTCTCGCTCGATGCTCCGGCACCCATCATGGTGTGGATCTCGTCGATGTAAAGGATAGCGTTTTTCTCTTTTGCAGCCCCGTCAAGGATTTTCTTCAGTTTCTCCTCAAAGTCGCCACGGTAGCGGGTGCCTGCCACTAATCCACCCATCTCCATCCGGTAGATCTTTGCTCCTTGCAGACGTTTTGGGACTTTTCCTTCGTTGATCATTCGGGTAAGTCCGTAGACGATTGCTGTCTTTCCAACACCCGGTTCCCCGATGTGAAGCGGATTGTTCTTTTCCTTGCGGCAGAGCACCTGTATGGTGCGCTCGAGTTCCTTCTCGCGCCCGATGAGTGGGTTGTGCTGGTCGACTATATCGTTGAGGCAGACCACTTCCTCGTGCCAGTCGCGGGAAGAGTCATACCCATCGTTGATCCATCCACGCGTGTCGAAATCGCCATCGGGATTGTATGGCTCGAATGAATTGCCGTCAAGAAGATGCCTGTCGTCGTCGAGGCACTTATTCATCATTTCGGTTAGCGCTTCTACGGTCAGGCCTTCATCATTGCCGGAGAACATGTTCTCGTGCGTGAAAGCTCCTATGAAGCCTCCAATGTCGGTGATAATTGAGTTGAGCGCATAGCAGGCAGTGGAACCCTCAAGATGGAACAGGGCATGGAGGGCATGATTGATGTCTGCTTTCTCCCTTCCTGCTCCCACACAGTGCTGCTCAATGCGGTTGAAAAGTTCCTGCATCATTTCTGAGACAGGGATGCCGGGATGTTCCTGCTCTTGCTTGATTTCTTCCCAGATATCTTCTGGTGTCTGCTCGAGCCCGTTGACATAACCGTTAATCTCACATTCCAGCCATATGCGGTTAGCATCCGGCAGATGAACACAGCATTTCTTCCAAGCAGGGAATTGCATTATTGCGAGCAGAAAATGCTCAGGGGTGAGGAACTGATGGCGCATACTGTAGGCAGTCTCGCAGGCTGCCGTGATGCATATTGAGAAATTATGGCTATATTCCATTAGAATGGTAATGTTTCTTCTTCTATAGTGACTTTAAGTGGGAAATCCTCGGCGCGTGCCATACGCATCGTGGTCTGGGCTTTTGACTGTGCAATATCCAAGGGATAAGTGCCTACGGCTGCACTTCCTGAATTGTGTACCTTCATCATAAGTTCGACTGCTTCTTCCATGGGAAGGAAGAAGACTTGACGGAGTACCTTCACTACGAAGTCAGTCGTAGTGAAGTCATCATTATGAAAGATTACTGCATATTTTGAGGGGCGTTTATAACGATCCCTGGTCAGCGTGCTGCCTTGTCGTTTCTCTTCTGCCATATCTTTGTTAAGAGTTGAGGGTTAAGGGGTGAGGGTTGATTTCTGCTTTGTATATAAAATCAGCTTCGGGGAGGACAAGATCGTGTCGGCTGCGTTTAAGGGTCGGCACCCAAATGATCTTCTTATCGGTTTTCCTTACGAGCACCCGGATGTCTTGCTTCTGTCGGCGGTCAAGGCGAGCATCGCTGATGATGTCGCTTACGAGGCGAGTCCCCTTCATGCCGAGTGGAGCCATTCGGTCGCCGGTTTGAGGTCGACGCAATTCATATGAAGATTCGTCGTTCGGGAGATAGATGACATTATGGCTACGATTATTCTTTATTTTTTCCATAACCTCAGGACTCATTTTTATCTTTTCCCAGCTTATGGCAGGCTCTCTTCCTGAGATCCGCGAATCAATGATGATGAGTCTGTCGCGTTCAAGTAGTGCTTCATAGCCATCTGAGAGCATCCATCTTCGTTCGCAAAATTCCTTGTCAAGGCTTTCAAAGATATCGTCGGCAATGGAAGGATTTCCACCGAATGGTTCGATAAACCTTAATATGGTGCCTTTTGATACTCCTTCTGTATAGACGAGGAGGGTAGTGGGGTCTGGAGTGAGCACTGAAAGCTGTCGGCGATAATAATCCTCTATAATCTCTGCCTCTTCTTTCATTATGCTCAGCGTTCGGGCAAGAGACTTGCGGGCACCGGACCATCGGGTTTCGAGCATCGGAAGCACTTCACGCCGGATGAAATTGCGTCGGTAGTCGCTTGTCAGGTTGCTTGAGTCGGTGATGAAGTGCTGGCCTATTGCCTTCAAATAATCCTCGATTTCATGGCGTGAGATTCCCAACAAAGGCCTGATTACTTTGCCGTTGTCTGGCTCCATTCCCCTAAGACCTCTGCAGCCGCTGCCCCTAAGCATATTGAGAAGCATTGTCTCAATGTCATCATCAGAATTGTGAGCCACAGCTATTCTTTCAAGATCCCTTTCTTGCGCAATCCGAAAGAAATCAGCATAACGGAGTTCCCGGCATGCCATCTCAGTGCTGATGCCCGGGTGCTCACTCAAATATGCATCGACATCATAATCAAGCTTATGGAGCCTGATGCCAAGCCTTAGGCAAAGATCAGCGGTGAAGGATGAGTCGCGGTCGCTCTCTGCACCGCGTAGGTGAAAGTTGCAGTTTGCCGCTTCCACCCGAAGGGCGAGGCGAGGGGCAAGCCGGGAGCAAGCACATAGAAGCGCGACGCTGTCGGCTCCTCCGCTGACCGCCACGAGGATGCTTTTGATGCCCGATGTCTCAAGCGCTTCTGCCACTTGACCTTCGACTCTTTTTATGGCTTTTTTATCATTCATCATAGAATCGTTGTGCTGACGGACGCACGAGCCGTGCATCCCTACCGACTTTTGATCATTCATTAACAGTAAAGCCACACCATCGTCATGGTGCGGCTTTACATTGAATACTGATGATTCCTTCCGCTGATTACTTCTTGGTGCGGTTGCCATAGCGGCTGCGGAACTTATCGACGCGCCCTGCGGTGTCGACGAGTTTCTGCTTACCGGTGAAGAAGGGGTGAGAGGAGCTTGTGATTTCAAGCTTAACGAGAGGATAGGTCTTGCCGTCGATCTCGATGGTCTCACGTGAAGCGACAGTGGAGCGAGTGATAAAGACTTCTTCGTTAGACATGTCTTTGAAAGCCACTTCGCGGTAGTTGGAAGGATGGATGTCTTTTTTCATTTTAATTTTCTGCAGTTAATTATTTGTTCTTTTTTCTCGACAGGTCGCGATCCCGTCGAATTGGCGGTGCAAAATTACAAAATTTTTCCGACCTGACAAAATTTTTTTACGTTTTACGTTTTAAGTTATACGTTTTGCGCTGGCTCGTCAGGAAGCGAGGAAGAGGATGAGAAGCTGGGCTACTATTACTCGCATGAACATCGTCAGAGGGTAAACAGTAGAGTAGGCTACCGCAGGAGCATCATTGTTTGCCACTTTGTTGGCATATGCAAGTGCTGGAGGATCAGTATAGTTGCCGCTCAGCATACCGATGATGGCGAGATAGTTCATCTTATATTTCCAACGGGCGATGATTCCTACCACCAAGAGAGGAATCAATGTGATGATTAGTCCGTAGCCTACCCACATGGCACCTCTTACGTTGAAGACTGTGGCGGCAAAATCCTTACCTGCGGCTATGCCGACCGAAGCCAGGAAGAGGCAGATTCCAATCTCGCGAAGCAGGAGGTTTGCTGATGAGTTAGTATAGGTCACGAGGTGGATTTTCGATCCGAAGGCACTGATGAGAATAGCGACTACGAGCGGACCACCGGCCAGACCGAGCTTCATCGGCACTGACATTCCCGGAAGGAAGAAGGGTATGCTTCCGACGATAATTCCGAGGAAAATTCCAATGAACATCGTGAAGAGGTTGGGCTCGTTGAGACGTTTCATAGAGTTGCCAAGTCGGTCGCCAAGGCGCTGGATATCTTCAGGCTTTCCTACTACTGTAAGGCGGTCGCCCATCTGAAGCCGGAGGTTGGCAGTGGCGAGAAGGTCGACACCGGCACGGGTAACACGGGTGACGTTCAGCTTGTAGCCCATGCGCAGACGGAGGCTCCCGAGCTTTACGCCATTATAGTCGGTCTTTGTCACAACGATCTTGCGGGATACCACCGGACCCTGCACCATCTCCCATTTTTTCTCTACCTGTGGGCCAATGAAGCGATGGAATGTCTCCTCATCCTGCACAGAGCAAACAAGAAGCACGAGGTCGCCGAGTTCGAGAGTGTCGCTTGATTTAGGGATGATTATTGTTCCGTCGGGTTTCTCCATTCGGGATATCACGAAGTTGGCATTGATGATATCGTGGATCTTGCGAATGTCGAGACCCGCCATAAGTTCGTTGGTGACTTTTAGCGTCACCACATGAGGAGCTAACTGTGAATCCTTTGTTTCATCTTCTACTTCCTCAATTTCCTTTTTTAGGTCAATCTTGAAGAAGACTTTGATAAGGATGAGGGAAAGGATTATTCCGACAACGCCAAGAGGATATGCAGCTGCGTACCCCATAGCCATGTCTTGCGATACGGTGCTGGCATTTTCGTTGATCTGGAGCACAGTCTGTTGTGCCGCACCAAGACCGGGGGTGTTGGTGACAGCACCACTCATGATGCCTACCATCTCCGGTAGCGAAGTGTCTCCACTTGCACCTCCCTGGATATAATAGATGGCCACTGCAATGACCGCGTTAAGAATCACGCCGGTCACAGCAAGCATATTCATCCGCACTCCTCCTTCTTTAAAAGAGGAAAAGAAACCGGGACCTACCTGCATACCTATGGAGAAGATGAAGAGGATAAGACCGAAGTCGCGCAGGAAGTGAAGGATATCATGGTGGACCATATAGCCGAAGTGACCCAGCAGGATACCTACGAAGAGGACGAACGTCACGCCAAGCGAAACTCCGCAGATTTTGATTTTCCCAAGGTATATGCCTGAGAAAATAATGAAGCTATAAAGCATTACCGCTGAGGCGAGGGAATCATTGCCCGGCGATAAGAGTTCTATCAACCATTCCATGTATGGTTATCTTTTAGAATCTAACAATTATACGTTTTCGAAACTCAATTTATGGAAAGACTCCAGTCTCCAGTCAGGAGACTGAAGACTGTGTCGTATTGCGTATCGCGTAGCGCGTATTGCGTATTGCGAAGGGCGTTATTCGTATTCAATTAGGTCCTGGTCAGTGGCAATGACGTCTCCGACTTGCACGAGTACCTGCTTCACGGTGCCTTCCATTTCAGATTCGAGGTCGTTTTCCATCTTCATTGCCTCATATACAAGCATTTTCTGATGGAGCTTAACCTTGTCGCCGGGCTTAACGTCGATCTCAATGACAGTTCCACCCATCGGAGCCTTGAGAGTTGGACCGGTGACAGGGTCGTATGGGCAATTTGCCTGAGCCTCAGCTTCAGCGAGGGCAGCGGCTGCAGCTTGGGATGCTTCGTACTCAGCTTTTCTCTTGTTCTTGAGGAAGCCTGTAGCTACTGCAGGGAGGAGCTCAAGAAGAAGATACTCTTCATCGTTCTGAGCGAGCTTCACGCCACCGAATTCTTCGAGCACTGGGTTTTCGGGCTGTTTGAATTGGCTTACGTCGTAAGGTTTCTCTTCAGGGCTTCCGGTGATTTGCTCGCGGAAAGCGGGGTCAATCTCAACAGGAGTCTTGCCATATTCACCCTTTACGAGACCAACGAACTGATTGTTCTTATTTGTGTAGTCGGGTGCACCTTTACGGCGGTCGAGAGCAAGGGCAACAGCCTGAGAGCCTACAATCTGGCTTGTCGGGGTGACGAGAGGAACCAGACCTGCGTCGCGGCGTACCTTCGGGATGAGAGCCATAGCTTCGTCAAGCACATCTTCTGCATGGAGCGCACGGAGGTTTGCCACCATATTGGAGTACATACCGCCGGGAACCTCAGCGTTCTTGACGAGTTCGTTGGGTTTCGGGAATCCGAAGTAAGCCTCAATCTTGTGGCAAGCGTCGAGGAGTTCTTCCTCGCGGTTATTCGTGGCAGCTTCGATGGCACGGTCGAACTCAGCGTTGATCTCTTCCGGCATGGCGGCATAAGCCTCATCGAAATCCTTCGGCCATTTGTCTTTGTTAAGGTCGAAAGAAGCAAGGCTCTGACGCGCCTCAACAAGACCCTTGCGAATTTTAGCAACAGCGTCCATATTGACCTCCAGTTCGATGCCGAGTTTCTGGCAGAATATCCAGATAAGCTCGATTGCAGGAGCAGCTGAGCCACCTCCAAACCACCAAATGTTGGTGTCGACAATGTCGACGCCCTTGATGATACCGGTCAGTACGGAAGCGAGACCGTAGCCGGGGGTGCAGTGTGTATGGAAATCTACCGGCACTGTAAGAGCCTGTTTCAGTTTCGGCATAAGGCTGAAGATTCGGCTTGGGTTGACGAGACCTGCCATATCCTTGAGTGTGATCATCTTCGCACCGATGCGTTCCATCTCCTTGGCTTTCTCCACGAAGTAGTCGTCGGTAAATATGAGCTCGGGAGCTTCCGGCTCATCGTTGCCACCAAAGAGGCGAGCGAAGAATCCTTTCTTCACCGGTTCCTTCGGTTCTTCCTTGGGATCGACTGTATAGCAGACAGCGGCATCGGCGATACCACCGAGATCGTTGATCATCTTGATGGAATCTTTGATATTGTTGATATCATTGAGGGCATCAAAGATACGCATCACGTTAAGACCATTTTTGATGGCTTCCTTATAGAAACCTTCAAGCACACTATTAGGGTAGGGCACATAGCCGAAAAGGTTTCGACCGCGGGAGAGTGCACTCAGGAGGGAGATACCCTTCATGTATTCCGAGCAAGTGCGGAGGCGATCCCAGGGGCTTTCACCAAGGTAGCGCATCACAGAGTCGGGCACTGCACCGCCCCACACCTCCATAATATAGAACTTGGCGTCCTGATAGAGAGGGAGGAGTTTGTCGATGTTTTCCTGCTTCAGGCGTGTTGCAAACAGTGACTGCTGTCCGTCGCGCAGAGTCAGGTCTCTTACTTTAAGTGTCTTTGCCATAGATGTAAATTTATGGGTTATTGTTTTTTAGTTTTCATCGTTTTCATCGTTGTCAACGTTTTCATCGAGTTTCGTCTTTCTCTATGTTTTCATCGTTCGATGCCATCGATGACAACTCTGACAACAATGAAAACGATGACAACCTTTTGGAATTATTCGAAGATGCCTTCTACTGATTCGGCTTGCACTTCCTGCGGGCCACTTTCCCAGACTTCTCCGCTGCAGGCATCGAATGATGCCGGGAATTCGAACTTTGAGTCCTGGGAGTAGGGGAGATTCTTGTCAGCATATACTTTTTGCATGTATAAGCCATATACCGGAAGGGCAGCTCGTGCACCTTGGCCGAGAGCCATCGTGTTGAAGTGGATGTAACGCTCGTCGCCACCTACCCATACGCCGGTCACGAGGTCGGGGGTGAATCCCATAAACCAGCTGTCGGAGTTTGAGTTGGTGGTACCGGTCTTGCCTCCCATCTGTGCCGAGATGCCGTAGCGGCTGCGCAGGCTGGCACCCGTGCCGCTTTCAACGACGCTCATAAGCATGGAGAGGATTTTCCAGTAAGACTGTTCGCTGGTCACCTCAGTGCGGTGTGGGGTTGCGTTGTAGATCAGGTTTCCCTGATTGTCTTCGATTCGGGTTACGAAGACAGGATCAGTTCGGATACCTTTGTTGGCGAATGTGGTGTAAGCACCCACCATGTCACGCACCGGGACGTCGACCGTGCCAAGGCAGAGAGGCATGTACGCCTCGATGTGTCCTGTCAAGCCGAATACCCTCATCTTGTTGGCGAGGTTGATAGGCTTGAGCTCATTCACAAGGCGAGCAGAAATCCAGTTGTTAGAATTTGTGAGTGCCCAATGAAGGGTTACCATTTCCCCTACATGTCCTCCTCCACTGTTTCGGGGGCTCCAGCCATTGAATGTTGGTTGGGTGTTGAGGAATCGTGAACACGGAGTGAAATCCTGCTCCATGGCGAGGGTGTATAGGAACGGCTTGGCGGTAGAACCAATCTGTCGCTTGCCCCGGCTTACCATATCATATTGGAACCATTGGAAATCGGGACCTCCAACGTAGGCCTTGACATTTCCGGAGTGGGGATCCATGCTCATCAGTCCGGTGCGGAGTATTGACTTCATGTAAAGGAGAGAGTCGCGTGGGGTCATGGTCACAGTCTTGCTGCCCGGCACAGTCTTTCCGTCTTCCTTTACATAGGCAAATACCTCCATTTCGACCGGAGTGTTGAAAGCCTTCTCTATTTCCTCAGCTGAGCAGCCTGCGAGCTTCATTACACGATGGCGTTCAGTCTGGCGAATGGCATTTTTGATGAGCTGCTCCACGCCCTTGGTGGAAAGTTCAGCTTGATTTGTGGTGTAGGGTCCATTTTTCTGACCTTTCTTTTCCTGGAAGAAAGCAGGTTGCAAGGTCTCGCCGAGATGCTTCCTGACAGCCTCCTCGGCATATTCCTGCATGCGGAGGTCGATGGTGGAGTAGATTTTCAGACCGTCGGTATAGAGATTATAGTATGACCCATCAGGCTTGGGATTTTTCTCAATCCATCCGTAGAGAGGGTTCTCTTCCCATTGGGTGGAGTCGGTATTGTAATTGCCCATAGCGATGTCGTAAGCCATCTTGTTGTCATACTTCGAGCGTTCTGGGCGTTCTGGTTTCTTGGCAGTCATAAGGCGACGGATTTCTTCGCGGAGGTAGGGGGCAGTGCCTACCTTATGGTCTACCTTATGATAGTCAAGGCCGAGGGGAAGGTTTTTGAGTGAATCGCACTCTTCCTTGGTGATCTTGCCATCCTTTTGCATTTGCTCAAGCACCACGTTGCGGCGGTTGAGGGTACGCTCTGCATGGCGCAGAGGATTGAAATAACTTGGATTCTTGAGCATACCGACGAGCATGGCCGCCTCTTCACAACGCAGGTCGCCGGGTTCCTTCCCGAAATAGACGTTTGCGGCAGTCTTGATTCCCACAGCATTGTTCAGGAAGTCGAAGCGGTTGAGATACATGTTGAGTATCTCATCTTTCGTGTAGAAACGTTCAAGCTTAAGCGCGATCATCCATTCTATAGGTTTTTGCATCGCGCGCTTCAGCATGTTGGAGCTTGGTTGGGAATATAGTTGCTTGGCGAGCTGCTGGGTGATTGTGGATGCACCACCTGAAGACTTGTCGCCCATCATGATGGTCTTTACCATTGTTCTGCCGAGAGCCATGAAGTCGATGCCGGAATGGGACTCGAAACGCACGTCTTCGGTAGCGATAAGAGCGTCGATCACGTAAGGGGAAAGGGCATCGTAGTCGGTATAGACACGGTTGCCGGCACCTGCGAAGTATCGACCGAGCTCGGTGGTGCCGTCTGAAGCATATACTACGCTTGCGAGTTTGTCGTGAGGGTCTTCGAGTTCTTCGATGGGGGGCATATATCCGATGACTCCATTGTAGACAAGGAGCATAAAGATGGCGATGCAACCTCCCAAAGCGAGAAAAGCCACCCACATCCATTTAATGATGCTTCCGGCCCGGATTTTCGATTTGGGCTTGGAATCATCAGTCAACAAAGGTATTTCATCGTCTTTCGACTGGTTTTGTTTGCGTCTTTTGAATAAGTTCATTCGTAATACACTTCTATTTTAATCTGCAAAATTAGTCAAATTTATGGATATGGCAAAAGTTATTTAGTTAAAAGTTGTCAGTTGAGTCATGAGGTAATGCAGATTTGGCTTTGCATTCTATCGCGGATCATTTAAGCCATCAAAGTAATTCTCCTGACCAGAATTTTTCAAAATTTCATTTTGAGGAAATTCCTCAGATGTATGTGATTAATTCCTGGATAATCCTTCAACGGTCCCGTAATATCTTCCATAGTTACCACATACTTCGGATAGTCATCTCCAATTGCCTGAAGGTTTCCGAATTCCCTCTTTATAGTATCCGCCCCGGATAGTTTGTAGGCCACCTGAAAATATAAAACCTTTTCTCCTTTTTTTGCAACGAAATCGATTTCTCCTGAAGGGAGAACACCTACATATACGTCAAAATTCTGTATCAGAAGATGATGTCGCACTACATTTTCAAGAATCTTCTCGATACTTCCAAACACATTTGGCATCTCATTGACTATACAATTTCTAATACCATGGTCGCTGAAATAATATTTCTCAATTAATTCGAAAATTCGTTTGCCAAGTATGTCATAACGAGATAAAGAATCTATAATCAGCGCATTGCACGTGGACTTGATATATTTAGACACTATATCATTCGTCACTTTAGAACCCTGAGACTTAAAATACTTGGCTATGCTGTTGACAGATACTAATTGGCCGGCATTGTCAGCAAGAAAGTAAATCAGATTCTCAAGAAACTTGAAGTTTCTGATTTGCTCTCGTGCCACAATATCCTTCAGCACGACTGTATTATATACACCCTGAAGATACGCCTTTATCTCGGCCACCTCTTCAAAATGATAATTGGCAAGTCCCGGCATGCCACCGAAACGCAGATAATTCAGCAACGCTTCATGGTTGTCAGTAATATTGTGGAATGTCAGGAATTCCTCGTATCCGAGACTTCGTATAGGAATCTCAATATATCTTCCCGAAAACTTTGTCGCAATCTCGGAAGAAAACATATAGGCGTTGCTTCCGGTGACGATTATCTGACATCGATCTTCGGCATATAGACTCCTTAAAGCCGTCTCATATCCCTCAATATCCTGCACCTCATCGATAAGAAGATAATTCTCTTTACCTTCTGGGAGTTTCTCGACAGACAGCGAATACAGATCATCTGCAGTCTTTATGAAATCAAAACTATTGAAATCCTTATCAATAAAAAGGATATTCGCATGTGGCTTATTTTGGTATAACCACTCGGCAACAGATTTAAGCATAAAGCTTTTTCCAACCCGTCGTTGTCCGACAAGCACAAGCATCATACCCCGGTTAAGCTGCCGGATTATTCTATTGAGGTAAATTGGCCGTTCTATAATCTTCATAACTTTCTTCTAATTTTAGGAGATCCAAGATTTTCTATGATCTAAAATCTACTTCTCTACAAAGTTACATCATATAACCGAAACAGCCAAGAAATTTCATAAAAAGTTTAGACTATACCCGTAAACTTTTCACGGAATTGCCAATTCCTTCCGTCTATACCCGAAACTTTTTGCTGGTCTCTTATTAAGATAGAACAGTCTTCCCATATGCAGTAGTCGTTGCATTTTCTGCAACAACTGAATTTCACTGTAACTCAACGATTTCAATGATATTCTTTACTCAACGTTTGCATGTTTTTTCTATCACGCAAAGGCGCAAAGGGGCAGAGTTTCAAACCCTTAAGAGCTTCGCGACTCGGTTTTGGTGCGTCTGAAATAATATTATCTGTTCGGTATCCATTGTTCAGTTTTCAAAAAAAGAATTATATTATGTGTAGCATATCTGCATTCTAAAAATACTTACGCATTAATTCCCATACCAGCCGATACACACGAACAAGAATTACTCTTGTCATTGGGTCTCTCTCAGCTCCTCTATCAATTCTTCGAGTATGTAATCGTCACTCCTCAGTTGCAGACCATATTTCGGGTCTGTCATTTGCTCATATATTTTTGTATTGTAATAAAGGTCAAGGGCACGCTCGGGCGATATTTTCAAGGTATCAGCCAAGAGCATTATTATTCGGCTTTGCTTGCGCCATAGTACGCTGTCTCTCATACGTTATAACCATTTATTCCGGTATGATCTCCGAATTTTTCTTTCCGCTATTGTTATAGCCCATGCTTTTGCTTGTTCATGCAGATTAGTGAGGTAGAAACCTTGCCCGAAATCTACCTTTGTTCTTCCCAGTCCCACTAATGGCGATGGCACTGCTATGTATGAACCGTGATAAAGTGTTATCATAATCCGGCCTCCCAGTTTAGAAGTGTTTCGCTGATGTCATCGGCAACCCAATCGAGGCTTTGCGTATGGAGTTCCTCATACCTTTTAATAAGCCTGTTTTGGATTAAGCCTTGTTTGCTTAGTCGGTCGTGCATCTCCTTGCCGGAGATACCCAGTTTACGCGCACCGCTCTCAATCGCCATTACAGCGAAATGAATTCTTCGGTATATGTCGTTGTTTGTATCCATATCAAGAGTATTTTATGTGTTTATTCCATTGATTTCTGCCATCAGTTTGAACTTGTGCAAAGAATGCACAAGTTGAATCGGGCTTCAATTATCCTTCCTCATATTATCTTTTTAACATACCGTTGGATGGTCGAACGGTCACGTTGAAACAGTTCCGTCATTTGGTCGGCGGTAAGCCACACAGATTCATTGGCAAGCCGAACCTCAATCGTTGTCACGCATCCCTGCATCTGAAATAGCATATATCTACGTGTCCCATTATCATCCTTCGTTATCTCTATGGATCTCTGTTTTCTTAGATCTCTTCACCCTTATTCAGAATTTTATCCAATTGTGCTTGAAGTTCTTCTTTTTTGGGTAGATAGAGTTGATACCGAGCTACAAACAATTGGTTGGTTATGCCTTGTAGGGCATATTCCATAACCACTTCATCATGCTTTGAACCAAGTACAATACCAATGGGAGGATTGTCATCAGGCATACAGACCTCAGCCTTGAAATAGTTCAAGTATAGATTCATTTGACCAATATCTTTATGAAATACTTCATTCCGCTTTAGGTCAATTAAAATGTAACATTTTAATATACAGTGATAAAAAACTAAATCCACCTTAAAGTTACGGTTTCCTATAGGAATGATATATTGTCTTCCGATGAAAGCGAATCCTCGTCCTAACTCCAATAGAAAATTCTCCATATTGTCTTTAAGCGCTCTTTCAAGTTCCCCCTCTTTATATCTTTTCTTTTGCGGAATACCGGTAAACTCCAACACATAAGGATCATGGATAATATCATCAGCAGTCATTATCTGTTGGCCCTTATGTGCAAGTGCCATTACACCTTCCTTATCTGTGCTGAGTGCTATCCTATGAAAGAGAGAAGAACTGATCTGACGCTTCAATTCCCTCACTTTCCATTTCTGGGTTATCGCTTCACGAAGATAAAACTGTAGTTCCATTTCATCTTCACATTTAAGCAATTCGAAATAATGACTCCATGTCAATTTGTGAGACAGCGTCTCACATTTTGGGAAGGCAATATACAGCTTTCTCATGTAAGTGAGATTTGAACGGCTGAAACCCTTACCGCGACGAATTGTTAAATCACGTGACAATTTGATCAAAAGTTGTTTACCGTATTCCGCTCGTATTTTGCCTTTTTGTTCAAATTCCACAATATATTGCCCTGTCAGCCAATTGGAGTCAAGCAACTCTTTGTTCACGGCATTAGCAGCCCGATTTCGTGCTGATGTCCAAAGGTTATCAATCTTGGCAACCAAGGCTTCATATTCTTGTTCAGGAATGTCTAACTGTTTGTTGTTATTAGTTGTGTTTGTCATAATTCTTTTATATTTCTCTCGAAGGTTAATAGGAAGCTTCATCGTTTACATCAAATACCATTACTCCGCTTCCATTAAGGTTAGCAAAGGCACATATATGCTGAGCAAGGCGATCTGTCTTATTCGACAGTCCACTCTTCCAGTCAATCTCGTTCAGTTCCTGCAATACAGGATAGAGACTTCTATGTAATGCGTCAAGCGCCTTTTCTTTCCAGTTGCTCATATTTTTTCTATAGCTTGTTACGATAGAGGTTAAATAGATATAGTAGAGAATGATTTCCATTATATTCATCCTTTATGACATCTTTATTGGTCATAAGTTTCCGGCTGACCTGATTCGGGTCATTAACACTGTCCCAGAATATCTTTTCGTATTGGCTTACGGTATCTGCAGAAAGACCTTCCGGATAGAAATTACCGTGCTTCTCCTTGACACCAATAATTATGACTCCTCCATCCGTATTGGCGAACGAGGAATAGGTAGGCTAGAATTCCTTATGAGGAAATCCACCCTTACCATATTTGAATTCTACGCAAGCCGTTTCCTTTCCGGCCATAAGATGGTCAAGGTAGTCTTTAAAGGTATTATATGTGATATTGGAAGAATCCATATATACTATGTTTAGTTAAAAAAATTTCTGAATGGTATTTTACGGATAAAAAACCTTTTAATTCTATATTATGAGTACTCCTTCATAAGCCTGTCGACATCTTCTTTTGAATGGAGAATAAAGTAATTTTTCCTTCTTTCATCTGTCTGCATTTTAACTTTGCAGTTCAAAAAGGCAAATCTTCAGATGATAGCTCATTATAATAAATAACTGAAGGATACTGCTTTTTATAAACTTGAATCAAATATAATCCTATAGTAGTAATTGCATTTACAACAAAATAAGCACTTGCTGCATCTGATATAATAATATCGCCTGTTTTATGTCCATGCAAAGATGATTTGTCTCCTCGGATATCGCCCAATGCTGTGGCACATTTTTGCAATCCACTCACTAAGGTGCGGATTTCACTGAAGATGAGACCATTTGGCAATATAGAATACGCTCTTAGGATGTCGTCCATTAATTTATGGATATCTCCTTTATCTCTACTTTTAATACTTATCCTATTATCCAATAAAATTTCTTTAATAATAGATTCTAAAGCTGCTACTGCGAGTCCACAAGCAGTATCAGGGTCAGATTCAACTTCTCGAAATGCCTTTTCAAATGTACGTGAAGCAAATTCATAACTTGTTTTTAGTTCATTTCGGAATATGGGAATAGAAGGTATATAGTGGGGAGTTTCTACCCCTAAGTCAATAGCTACCTTTAGAAGCAATTCTCCGTCCATACTATGAATGGTTGCATCTAAATCGAGGGTTTCTCTATTATTATCAATATAGCAAAGGCAGAAGTTTCCATTCCCAAAATTATCATACTCTTCAAACCAGTTTTGTAGATAATATGTTGCATCCCTTCCCTGATATTTATTATCAAGGGCGTTGCGAACTTTCTTTTCCATATCGGTTTTATAGCTTGGCAAAATTTTATCCATTAATCTCAGTTTTTAAGTTTATTTTAAGAGGAGCTCCTGGTACATAGTCAACGACTAATATAAGCTAATGCTGAGCCTGAGCTAGAGTCGATTCAATCTTCTCTGTGAAAGTCGGGAGGATTTCGGTGCGGATGAGGTCCTCTTCAAGTTTGGCTTCTTCCTGTTTAAGCCGTTTATCAATAGGGTGATTAAGCTTAATCAGACTCTCCATTGTGATATATAGTTCGCTTAATGATGACATTTGTATGAGGTATTAGAATATGGCTAAGACCAATTTTTGTAGCTTGTTGCAAGATATTCATAATCTTCGAAGCAAATATTTTTGCTCGGTTGATATAATCTCTATGCAGATAATAATCATTGGCTGTCACTCTTTCTGTATACTTCATCAAGGGTTTTCCCTTCAGAGTCTTTCCAGAAATTCCAACCGTTGAGACCGGTTCCTGATACTAACCATGCCGCTGTGCTTGGAGAGGTTACGGTGATGTCTTTGGATAAGATATATTTACCGTTAATTTCGTTACTGAAAGGGATTACTTTATCGTCTAAATATTTTTTCCGTTTATCTGGATCTGCTGACTTTACAGTATCTTTGCGTATTTCACTACCTTTTAGAATAACCATTTCCTCATTCCCATATACAGCTTTTGCTGTAATCCCTGCATATTTTAGATAAAAGATAATAGGGTTTTGCTGGGATTTTTGTATTTTATTTGAAGGAGACGATTGGAATATTCGACAACCGGCAAAGGATGTCAATAACCATACAAATTCCCGAAATTCATCTATTACATCTTCCTGATCAGGAGATAAGTGGGGAAGTGTTCCGTTTTGGGAATTAGGTGAAGTATCATAGCGAGCCGCCTCTTTGGCAGCCTTGATAGCGAAGTATTCAAGATATTGGACATCGGCCTTGTTGATAGAATGGTCGGCTGATACGAACACCAGGACAATCTGGAAGAAATCCTTATTGCTGTCACTTAAATGTTGATCGATTCTAACACCTACGTCTTCTGCATGTCCAATGTATGCTTTGGGAAGTTCATCCATTCGAGAATTAAGGTTTTCGAGAAGTATATAAAGAGCTGGTTGTTTCAGATTTATGGATTTGATTGTCTTTGCATCAGAAAGAAGAGTACGAGGAATTATATACATCTCGCATGTCTTATTCTTGATGAATACCCTTCGGATTCCCTGAGGATCACCATCGACAAGATGGGTTGTGATGACGCTTCCTTTAGCCATATGCTATGTTTTTTATTAAATCATAATAATGCTTCTGCTCCACAAAGTTAAGAAAAACTTTGGAGATTTCAAAGGATGAGAAGATTTTTTGAATTGGGATAGAATAGCAGTATATCAAGATGAACGTCTATAGAAAAGCAAGCCGATTGCGGCTTGCTTTATTGAGGATATTATTGTCTAGGAGAATGATACTAAGAGATTACTTATTATATGAGGTGTGATACGTTGATTTTCTTGTACTTGTTTCCCATGCCGAGAGCAAAAGCCATTTGGTCTTTTATGATTAACTCGCCTTTTTGCAATCCGGCAATGGCAGTGCGGATGTCATGGAGTTCTTGACCACTCACACCGAAAAGGTCTTTGATAACCTTATCGTCGATTGTCTGCTGTTTCATAATCAAGGGATACTGCGCATTTGCGTAGAAGTCGAAGCTCTTGTTTTTGAAGTCTGCCATATTCTGCGTAGCGAGAATGATTGACAATCCCTTATTGCGTCCGACCGCAATTAAATTGCGGAGCGGGCGATTGTCGAAGCTCAACATATAGTGAGCCTCGTCGATTATTGAGAAGTGGCGTATCTGTACAACATCGTCATTGACTGCTTGCTTGTCAAGCTGCTCATAGATGTTGTAGAGTTTCGACATAAGGAAATACACGATTGCTTTTGCAATCGGACCGTCCTTGGGATATCCGTCCATCTTAACAATGAAGCTGTCGCCTACAAGGTCTGCCTTGTCTTCCGTATCAAATATATTTGCACGGTCGAGTTGTTTCAAAATAGACGAGATAGAATCGTCCTTGTCGGGATCTTTCATTTTCGACTGATACTCTTTGAGCATATCCGTGAAAGTGATAGGTGTACCATTTGTTCGCTTATAACATTCCACGATAGCCTCGCTAAGTCGGTTGCTCATATTTGAGCTTGGCGAAAGGCGGTCAAGCGAAGCGAGAGCCGAAGCCATTTCGGTCGAATAAAGATTTATCTCGTTTATCGTACGGTTGGTAAAGTCCTTAAACGGAGTGAACGGTAGCGGTCGTTCTATCGGGTCGAGTATGCAGGAACGGTCAACATCGAAGTTAGAGAGCCAGTGATTATTCTGAATGTCGCTGAACTCACCTTTGTAGTCAAATAGGAGGAAGTTGACCGGATATGCACTTTCGGAGGAAAGAGCGCGAATCTGCTGCATCAGAACGGCAAGAAGATTAGTTTTACCGGAGCCGGTTGCTCCGGCAATTATGATTTGAGCATTGGTTATGGCACGGCTATTGATGTCAAGTGTGGCTTCCATCTCTGCATCGCCATAGTTGCCGATAAGCAAATTGAGAGCAGGTATATCTTTTGTGAGAGCAGCTCTGCCTCCACCTTGCGAAAAGAGATAGTTTTCGAGATTGTTGTCAGTCAGTAATAAATCGCGTCCGCGATACATTTCAGCACCGATTATTCGGGAGAGGACACGATTGTTCGACAGGTCAAGCGAAGAATCGTGATAGCGTAATTTGATTAGAGCCGAATATAACGGCGATAATTCCTGATGTGTAAAGAAGCTCGGCACAAACCGGTTACCGGTTTGTAGTTTCATCGTTTCAACAATCGCTTCATCACGTTTGCCTGGCGAAGAAAGACCCACGAGCAAACAAATACGCATCAGCTTATTGTTCGGAATAGCATAGCGACGCTCATTGCCGGCAGAGCGTGAAAGATTGATAAGCGATTCAATCTTATCTTTGAGCGGTGCAAACTCCGCATTGAAGTTTTCAGGGACGTAAATATCTCCAAATTGTAGTGGCATGACGTTACTGATTTAATTCGATTCCAAAATAGCCGTCGCAGACGGTAGTTTTTTGTTTTTCCACGTCTCGATTGAGCGTATAGGTCTTGGAGATGAAGGCTTCGAGTTTTTTATAATCACTATCGGGACGTACCTCAGAAGTGGTGCATAACAAGATTGTTTGCTCTGCAAGGTTAGGAAAGTATTCCTCAAACAGCATCTCGCGGCTTTCATTATCGAGTACCCCCATTACTGTATCAATCATAACAGGCGGATTATAGTCGCCGAGGTTGCGAAGCACTTTAAGAAGTACTTGAATAAATATCTGCTTAGAGGCAGCGTTAAGCTGATTGAGTGATATTTGGTTTCCTTTTGTATGGAAAATCTTTATATTGAAATTTTCCATACTGTCACTCAACTCAACGCGTCCTATATGTCCCTTATAGGATACAAGCAAGCGGTTGAGTTGCTGTTGCATCTCGCTCTCAATCTGAGCTTTCTTCTTTTTCAGGAGGCTGTCTGCGACTTTTTCGAAGAACGGTTTGAGTTTTACGAGAGTATCATATTTCAAATCCGGCTCTTGCTGAATCTGGACATCGTAACGGTGTATGCGGTTATCGAGTTTTTTGATTTCCTGTTTAAGTTGACTCTCAGTAATTTTTGCTTTGTCGAGTTTACGCTGACTTTCTTCGTAGTTGGAGATGATAAACTCATTACCTCCGGCACGGGTCTGTTCGAGATTATTCTTCTCTGTACGCAGTTCCTCGATAGTGGCAAGAAGCACTTCGAGGTCTTGACGCTGACGATAGAGGGCTACAAACTGATTGTTGGTCCCACGATTGACAAGCGATTTCAGTGCAGCTATCTCTGCATTGTCGAGATAGTCGAATGGGTCTTGACGATTCGTTGTATTTTGAACTGCGACGATATGTTTAACTATATTTTCCTCATCCACTTCAGGCGAGCAAAGCGACAGCTCTTTGAGGTAGTCTATAATCTTTGCGGTAACATCCCGAAGAGTTTCTAAAGAATAAGCACCGGTAGTGGAATGTTGCAACTCTTCCTTTATACGAAGAATATTATTGATTTCAACTGAAAGGTTAGCAGCCATTTTAGGTAAGAAAACATTGATTTCGATGTTTTCCATAAAGCCTTTGATGTCCTCGGCGTAAGAAGCGGCCCGGCGCACAATATTATCGACTTTTGCTGTAATATCGGCAATACGTTTATTGAGGTCGGCACTTTGCTGCTCACCCTCCTTCGCTTTCTGATATTCGGCTTCCATCGAGGTCAGATACTTGTAGAGTGTATCCTGTTCAGCAATGCAAGCGTTAAGGTCAGCTGTAAGTTTATCCTTTTGGCTGACGAGTTCGTTATACTCGGCGGCTTCCTGTTCTGCTTGCAATCGAAGTTGCGCCCACTCTTGCTGCAATTTCTCTGCGGCACGGCGTAATTGCAGGTATTTCTTGAAGCCAAGAACATTTTCGAAGTTGTCGCGGATGGTCTGCGCGAAAACATTCTTTTTGAGAAGTTCGCTGGACTGCATGGCATCAAATAGAAAATATTTGCTCAATTCCTGAGGAAGATTAGCCTTGATGATCTTGTTGACCTCCTGCTCGTTCTTGATGCGCTCTTTGGTTACGGTCATTGTGCCGTATATGAACATATTGCCGTTCATGTTCAGACTGACACTTTCGAGTGGTCGGCCGGCAGGGTTGAGGGCATATGTTCGCTTCAGAATGTATTTCTGTTCCCTACCGAGTACCTTTCCTGTAAAGGTGATCTGTAAAACTATCTGAGGTTTTATCTGGCCTACAGCACCTTGGTTGACAAGTTCCATGAAATGCTCCTTGTTCTCGATCTTGAGTCCATATAGTGCACCGCTGATAGCCTCAAACAAGGTGGTTTTACCTCCGCCGTTTGAACCTCCGATAAGAATGATTGGGCGTTCTTCGTCAACTGTCAAATCGAGGTCGAGGTCAAGATATGTCTTGTAGTTGCTGACTTTGATTCTCTGAATAAGCATAGCGAGGAAATTTATTGTATAATTTTCTGAATTGCCGCCCGGATAATATCTTCCGTAGTCGCATCGTCCATCTCTATCACGTCAACTTTTTTGGCGTGGTAGGTTTTCAGGATTTCCTCGCTCAGCCAGTCGAAGTCAATACCCTCGGCGGCACAAATAGCCTCAATCATAGAGAGGTCATCGCGGCGTATGCCGTAGTGAACGAATTTTTGATCTATGCCTTTGTTGCTCATAATTACGCCTGTTGCGGATAGAAACTATCCCAGTTTAACGTGTCAGTGGTGTTCGTAATAGGTAGCGGTGAGAAAAGCCAGTTGGAACCTTTCTGCAAAATCACACCACCGAAAAGCGGTTGCTGCTCTGTGCTGTTGGTTTTGATGTATTTAAGAAGTGCATTATGTTTCTCGGCTGCAAACATATCGCTGCCCGCACTCTTGGTATCGAAAAGATAGATGTGTCCGTTTTTCATACGTATAACGAAGTCAACATAAAACAATCCCTTTTCGTCCCGTTGCCCTTTCTGGTACTCTATGGCATAGTTGGCTTTTCCGCTATCGCCGTTCTTATACCACCAGTCAATATACTGAGAGTTGTCTTCAAGGAATTTAATAAATTCCTTTTCAGGGGTAGATGCGGAATTAAGTTGAATAAACGGTATGAGTGCATTATTTTCAGCTAAAGCAACTTGGTTGGTTTCGGCATCATAAACGCACTGTTCTGGTACTTCCCAATTGTGTTCTTTATAGACACGATCGGCGGCTGCTTTTGCGGCTGCAATCTGACGTTTCCGGGCATATTTTTCGAGAGCTGTATCAAGTAGCCTGTCAAACTTTGGTCGGTTCTCGTGATAGAGCACTACTTTCTTTGCATCGGTTTCGTAGATACCGAAGAAGTCAGCTATTAACTCGGTGAGAAAGCTTGCTATTTTATCAGTTCGACCCTTGCGCTCGAATTGTCCACCTTTGCCATCTATATAAGCGAGAAAAACACCGTCAATTTCGCCAGAGGTACGGGCGAATTTCGCGCGTTCCACTGTCAATGTCTGCACTTCATTTTGGAAGTGTACGTCTTTCGGAATTTCGATGTTAATAGTCTTTACATCGAGACGGATTGAGTTCTTAACACGCCGACGATTTTCATTTATAGTTAAATCGTCAGTTTCGGGGAGTGGTTGGTATTCGTCTTCATCGCCACGCATGGCGGCAAGTTCTGCAATAGAGAATAAACCGGCTCCCTGTTCAAGTTTCCAAAACTCGGTCGCGGTGTCGTAAAGTACTTTGCGAAAGTCGGGACCGAGATAGTTACGCTCAATGTTCGGTCGCTCGGAATATACCGATTTCAAAGAAACATTGCAAAGATTGGCGCGACGATGTGCTGTTAGCGTATCATTCAAGATGTAACCGGCATCAGCCGTTACGATGTCAATCTTATCTTTGGCAATGTCGGTATATACGTAGCCGACGTTAAGCAACTCGTTGGGATAATGCTTTTGCTCCGGCATACGGAGTATTCGCCCAACTGTCTGAATGGTGAATTGGTCGCTTTGGAGTTTACGGAAGATAAGCAGAACGGCGGCGCGCGGACAGTCCCAGCCGAGGGCGATAGCCTCCTTGAACAGAAGCACCTGTACGAGATTGGTCGGTTTCTCAAGTCCTTCAAGGTTTTCCTTTTCATTAGATAACCATACGGCGAGTTTGCCATTCTCAATGGTTATATCCTCCATATATTTTAGATATGTCTTGACCTGCTCCGCCACCTTTTCATCTTCCGTAGTCATTGACTCCTTCTTGTCGTTAGGAAGTTGAATCAGAAGCAGCGGGTTGATGTCAACACCTGTGGCTTTATAAGCCTCGGCGATTTGGTTGCGCTTTTCAATTGCTATTTTTATTAGTCGTTCGTTGAGTGCGGTTTCATTTTCGGTGGTGCTGACTTCGATTTCAGGATTAAGTACCACCTCTTTCTTAATCATCTCGGCTGCTATAACGTCCTTACGATATACTTTTGTGCGCTCGTCAGGAAAGGCGGTTTTGGGAGTAGCCGAGATGCGAAGCTCAACGGAGGGATTAATTCGCTCAAGCACTGCCTTAGTTTTGTCGGCAGTGTTTGACCAGAACATGTGTTCCTCGTCGATCACTGCGACAATGGGTAAGCCCATTTCTTCTTGTGTGTGGCGAGTTATCTCATATAGCGATGCGCTGCTCTCGCTGTCGCGCACCATTATATTTTTCTCCTTATTGACACTCTCCCAGTTAACAAACAATATCTCGCCCGGCTGAATACCCTCGCTTTGGTCGAGTTCGTCAAACATGACCGGGGTAAGTTTTCGAGTTTCTCCGAAAGCCTCTTTGAGACTCATATAGCTTTGGAGGTGCAGTTTACGTGGAGCAAACCATATAAAGGCGCACTCCTTGTATCGACTATCTCCGCGTGTGCGTAGCTCATCAACAATGTTGGCAAGAGTCTGACAAGTCATTACGGTTTTTCCGGCACCTGTTGGAGCCTCGAAAACAATCTTACGTCTGGTGCCTCCAAGGTTAAGCAACTTAATGGTCTTATCGGTAAGTTCGCTGATTGCGTCCTGTTGGTATTTCAGTGTTTTCATTCGTCGCCTCCTTCCTCTGCAAACAGTCCACCGATTTCTTCTTCATCAGATACCGTGAGGGCTTCTTCTTCCTCAGATTCGAGCGATTTGCGCTTTGGTTTCGGAAGTATGCGCTTGTAAGTGTTGTAGATAGCCTGTGGCAACGCGCATAGTTCCACTTTATCAATGACCGGCTCGAAACTCGCTTCCCACGGGTCTTCACTCGGAGAGAATACATATACCTTAATCTTCGAGTTGGTTTCCACCTTTTCTATCATTTTGACGATTTCTTCTACATATCGCTCGTCGTAGATAACGAGCATTTTCTTATCGCCTTGCTCGAAGTATCGATAGATATTTTTGAAGGTCGGCAGACCGGCAAAAGTTTTCTTCTCTGCATAAAGGTTTTCCTTGATGCAGAGCATATCGGTAGAGAGCTGAACCAAGCGACGCATATTTTTAGTGGAGCGACTGCGGCCAACAAAGTCAGTGCGATAGTAGCGGAGATTATTGTTGTGCAGCCCCTCCACGTGTTCGCCATTCGGTTTCGTATAGCCTTCAATCACTCGCTTGTTTCGCTCGTAAGTTACATTCTCACAAATGCCGTTCTCGTTGTTGGTGCAAAGGATACAGGTACGTTTTCCTCCATCCTCTGCATTAAGCATCATTACTGAATGTAATGTCGTACCTGAACCTGCAAAAAAATCCAGAATAGTATATGAACGCTTATCTGTATATGAAGTTACGGCTTTAATAAATTTGGCGATAACTTCTTCATCTTTCGGGTGGTCGAAAGCCTTATTGCCTAACAACATTTCGAGTCGCTTGGTTGCGCCACGACCATCTCGATAAAACACGCTTGACATTACTTCATATTCCGTATTACGTAAATAACGCTTCAGACACGGTACAATTGTTTCATCCTTACCGAAATGGATAAGGTTATTTTCAAGAAGTTCAGGTAACTTTGATTCGCCAAAACGCCATCCGCCACCAGGTACTTTACATGGTTTTCCCGTTTTAGGATGGATTATATCAAAGCGTCCTCCTTTACCTGTTCCTTGAGAGATGTTATCAGCGAAATACAAACCGCCTTCATCAACTCGTGTATAGTGTTGACTTCTCTTAGCGGGATTATCAGAGGGCAAATCCTTGTAGAATTTTTTCATACTCTTTTCAATAGAAGAGTAATCAGAGCCATGAATTGCAGAAAGTCTATCAAATTCTGCATATATATCTTGCAGTCCCTCTTTCTTCTCACGCCAATTATTATTCTCAGTTTCTAAGTCGTATGCGAGAAGTGCTGCTCGATTTTTACAATATACTAAGCAATATTCATGGTTTACAGCAAATTGAGCAGCCATAGACTTACGTCCTTGATGCCAAATAAACTGACCGGCAAAGTTTTTAGCACCAAAAAGTTCTGAATCATCGCATAAAACTTTGAGGTTTGCAGCCTCATTATCATCAATTGAGATGAAGATTACGCCTCTTTCTGAAAGTAACTTTTTTGCAATACGCAGTCGCCTTTTCATAAAGGAAAGCCACATGGAATGTTTATAGTCATCATCAGAGTTGACGTAATTATCATTATAGGTGAAATCTTCGTTGCCAGTGTTGTAAGGTGGATCTATATAGATTACGTCGATTTTCCCTGCATGGGTGTAAGCGAGGGTAGCAAGTGCTTCCAGGTTGTCCCCCTCGATTAGAATATGGTTAGGCGCATCAGAGCCGCCGTCAGTCAGGGCGCGGTCTTTATCTTCAACAAGTACAGGAAGCTCATTACGCAAACGTTCCTCTACATCTTCGGGCTTATCTTCCCATACAAGTCCGTATGTCTTTGTTTCGCGGAGAAGTCCCAGAAGAGCCGAGCGTTCATCATCAGTCAATCCCTCAATGGTCTTGATTCGGTCAATTAGTTTATGTCGGTCAGTCGCTTTCATGACGATTCAAAGGAATCGCGGATTCTCCTCGCGACAAATTTGGCCGTTTAAAAAAAGACGTGAGAATCTGTACTTGGCATATTCTCTTACAGAGGCACCGGCCAAGGCCCTTTGCAACCAAATATGCTTTTCGAGAAACTCACGCCGGTATATACGCCACTCCAAACTCACCCCATGCCATAAGGCAAGGAATGAGCCCGGATAGGTATGAACATACCCGTGAGCATCTACTTTAGCATTATTCTTGGTTGCAAATAAAAACTGGCCGGTTTTCTGTCAGCAAGAATAAAGCGCGAGTAAACGCCTTTTATTTTCACCTCCCGCCTCGCTTCCGCTCTCGGAAGACCCACGGCGTGAGTCTATTTGCAAAATTAGTAAAAATTTTTCAATAACAAAGACTATGCATTAAAATATTTTATCGAGCTGTCATTTCCTTTAAAGGTCAAATTCTTTCATTCCCTTAGCTGATTGCGGATGCCTTACTGTCATAGAACAGAGTAATGACATAAGGCAGATTAACTCTTACACTCTTTTTAGGTCAAATGAAAGTAGAACTTAAATAAATACATGATTAAATCATCCGACTCTAATATAAGTCAACATGTGCGATATAAGAGTAGCTAATGTTTCCTTTTGAGGTATATTGGTACCTCCATGTCTCAACAGATGAAATCGGAAAGGTTTTGAAGTAGTTGGTTCGTCAATAGAATAAACTAATTCATAATTCATATTATCCTTTTCTCCTAAATATATATTACGTATGCCATATGAATATTTGGTGTAGAAGAATGGCAGAATGAACTTTTTAAGCCCCGCTTCTTTTTCAACAATTTCCAATATTAGATTAACGATTTCTCCTTTTGATTTTCCAAGCCTTTGAAGAATAACTATAAGCATCAGAAACTCTTTAGGAAATTTCCAAAGTGCTTCATTTCCATCGTAGGGCTTGATTTCTTTAATCTGTTCGGATAGATTAATCAAACAATTATTAAGTGAGCGAAGGGTCTGATCTATCAGGATTTCTTTGCTAACAAACAAGCGAATAATCTCATGAGATAAGCCACAATGCTCTGCTATCAAAGAAATAAAATGTTCATACTTGAGAGCTGAGAGAGAGTATTCAAAGAATCCGTTTGAAGAAAACTTTTCTATGTAACCATCCCAAGATGTCCTTGGTCCATAAAAGTGATGATAAATATTCTGTAGATTTTTATGATCTACTACGCATACTACATTGTCAAACCCAAATTTATTGCCTGATATATCTAACTTGGATACAGGAACTTGAAACTTATAACCATAATCTATATGAGCAGATAAGACATTAAGAATTCTAAAAATATGAGCAGGGTCAATTCGATCCAAATCCTCAACCAGCAATACCATCTTTTTCCCTGAGTTATTTTTTTTCCAGTCAGTAATGCTGTATTGAATTAGTTGAGTAATTGCATCGCACTCATATATTCCTTCTTCTTCCAAACAATCATATAGCTTCTCGAAATCCTTCTCTCCTTTTGGGGTTAACTTTTCCCGGCAATAAACTTCAAACTGATCTTTCATAAGTTTAAAAAACTTAACCATGGGCTTTAGAGCTGAATTGGCCATAGATGAAGGATAATCTAATTCACAGATCCAGTCGGTAAGTTGTTTTAGGTAATTATCAGGATTCGTTAAAAAGAAAGACAACGCAACACTTTTAGTAATGGGGTATGATGGCTGTATAATGCCTTTAAGAAAGAGCTGACATAGAACATCTCTTTTTATCAAGTTAAAGATATCTTGATTAGCAGCCACTTGATAATTAACAGGATAAAGAGTAATAAATTCAAAATCATCCATACATGCCTTTTGGAATTCTGAAAGGAAAAAACTTTTTCCCTCACCGAAGCCTGCCGAAAAGATAGTTCTTGGATGCGCGAGCAGGTAGTCTTTAAATTCTTTAATTGAGGAGTCAATTGGAATTATATCAGTCATCATACTTTAAAATTTTTAAGTTTTCTTTTAATTTCTTCAAATGATTCGGTAACATGTGTGTTCATAATCCCATAACTATTATTTGAAGTAAATGGACATGTAAAATAGACATAACACCCGTTGGAAGAAGGAGATATATATGTCACATTGCTTAGATTTATTAACAATTCGGAAAGATGATTTCCGTTTTTTCTATGTAGTATAATAAAATCATTCATTAATAATTGGTATTATTGTTTTATACTTAGAGGAGCCGTTAGTATTTGTCTATTATTGTCCGGTCTTTTTCAGATTGACATTACTGATTGCAAAGATAATGCTTTTTTCAATATTTCCAACTGAAAGGAGTAGGGGAAGGTATGTTTTCAACAAAACTTGATGCTGATACAATATGAACTCTTTAGTCCTAAATGACAGTATTTACTGAAGATTATTAGATAGATCTGAGGGTGGAAAACCATTGGCTAAACAATGGACATTTCTCCATAATGCTCTCCAGACCTATTTCCTCTGCAAGACAGCTTCCATATACTACTTTCTCATAACCTGGGATTGCCTCTATAAGTCTCTTTGAGGGTGCAAGGTTAGGATTAGAATTTATATCCTCCGGATTAGTAAATTCTCTGATTGCAGATTCAAGTTTGGAAAAGTCTATCTCATAATCGTCGAAATTATTTCTAAACACATCTATGTCGCTGAATAAAAGGCTCTCGAACTCATGAATCTGCATATAAGGGATAAAACGCGATGCAATTTCGGACTCAATATCAGCTTTCATGCTGTCACATAAGAATTGCAATCTGGAAGACAGTGGGAGGATTCCTTTGCTATCCATCCATCTCGGGAAATTATAACTGTCCTTGATGCCATAATAATCCACCAGCAATGATACATAAGCATCCTTCTCATGAAGATGCCTCTCAATCTGTCGTTTTATTGATGACCAAGATACTATTCCTCCATTTGACTTTTTTATTAAGGGAGCATCAATATAAATATTGTCTTTAAGCAATTCGGGAGCGAGGACGTTCACACAGAACTCATGCTCTGTAGGACCTTCGCAAACAATTATCAATCTTTTCATATTGGTTGTCCTCCTTTCATGATACGTTGTTTCCAAAGGTCTCCTAATGTGTAGTCATTCAGCCAATGACTAAGTTCTCCGGCATTCAAACGTTTGATTACTGACTCTCCATCCCGTTGATCAACCGTGAGTATATCCTCAGGTTCAAAATTACTTATGAGTTCCGCATTCTGGGTTGCCGCTATTATTTGTGTACCCCTGTTGGCGGCACTTTTTATCAGCCCGGCTAATTTCTCAATAGCTACAGGATTAAGTCCTAATTCTGGTTCGTCAATCACTATTACTTTAGGCGGCTCAGGTTGTAGGAATAAGACTGTCAAGGCTATAAAACGTAATGTCCCGTCGGAGAGCTCGTTTGGTCCATAGATCACATCTGAAAATTTATCTCTCCATAGGAGTCTCACACCTCCGCTTTCATTCGGCACAAGATAGAAGTCGTTAAAAAAGGGAGCTACAGACTGAATCACCCGGACTACACGTTTGTAGACCAGCGGATGATTATTCATAATTCCATAGAGAAATGCAGCTAAATTACCGCCTTGAGAATAAAGGAAATATGAGTCACTGACTATATTAGATTCTCCTGTAAAAGGTGAAGTATAACCAGTATCATGAAAATGAAACTTCTTGATTTGAGACATATACTTATTGATATAGGCACCTCTTGACAAACCTCTATATTCCCTCAGGGCAGTTTCAGGTTTATAATTTGCAATGTCAATGTAAGTCCATTTCCCAGGAGCAGAGGAATATCCGAGTTTTTCCTTTTCCACAATAAGGGTACCGTCAGACTCCATGAGATCCAATCCATAAAAATTATTACCATCCGCAACTTCTATGGATATCTTATCAGTTGCTTTTCTTCCCTTATGAAAGAGTTTATCTATCCCCCCTGACAGAGCAACACTCCGTGCAAGAAGCCCATTATATGCATTTCCCAATAGAGCGAATAGCGAAAGGAAATTGCTTTTACCTGCACCGTTCGAGCCAATCAGTATGTTGATTGGTTTTAGAGGTACTGTTATGTCTTTGAAAGACTTGTAGCCTTTTACAGTAATTGAATCCATAATTAGCTTACTTTAATTTTGTGACCAAGGATTTTCCAAAGTTTTTTCGGCTAAAAGCCGAAAGTGTTTATTTATGATATCTCGGTCTTTTTCAGATTGACGTTACTGATTGCAAAGATAATGATTTTTTTCGGGATTGGCAACTGCATGGAGAAGGGGTAAGGTATTTTTCGAGGTTTTGGAGAGAAGCGTTTCAGTTTCATTGTTAGGGTGTCCAGCTCTATGTGTCAGAATCAAGACGATATCGTAAAGCGCCATCCAAAAATCGGAACACATAACTGTTCAATCCTACTTGGTTACTATAGGTTTGATACAAAGAATATGTGCATTTCTGTCATATCTGGAAAAGTAAGGTGGAGGACGCGCGGGGACGCGCACGGAGTGCGCTAACTACATACTTAGTCACTGACATAATTGACTTTGCATATTTAAGATGCAGAAATACTTTATGATTCAATTATAATTGGATACTGTATTTAAGGAGTAAGGATGGAGGGGTGTGGGTGTTTTCACCTTCGACAAACCTGCTACGCGATAGTAGGAGGGAAGTGGGGAGCTTGCAAGGGACAAAGCGGCTGCGCGGGGTGAGGGGTGATGGGCGTTGGGAAAGCAGGGCAAATAAAAAATATTTGGTAATGTCGGGAGGATTTGTTAAATTTGCAGTATGACTCCAAACATTGATTCAATAGAGGAGGCGTTTACGAAGTTTCTGAATGAGGGGAAGTATCGGAAGACGCCGGAGCGTTTCGCTATCCTGCGGAAGGCTATCGAGTTGCATTCGCATTTCGATGTCGATGCGCTGCATATGGCCATCGAAAATGATGGCTATCATGTGAGTCGCGCTACCGTCTACAATACCGTGGAATTGCTGGAGAATGCCGGAATACTGAAGAAAAACGTCTTTGGCCAGAATTCTGCTATGTATGAGGTGCATCATGATAATCATATGCATCTTGTATGCAAAAAGTGTGGTATGATTCGGGAGATAGAGAATCCTCATATCGCAGGGCATTTGATGCAGCTGCATCCGGTGGATTTTACGCCGGAGGGGTTCTCGATAACGATATATGGGATTTGCAGAGCATGTTCTGAAGGGTCAAGAGTCAAGAGTTAAGAGTCAAGGGTCAAGAACTTAGTAATTGACAGTTGAATCCGATGATCGCTAACTGATGACTGAAAACTGACAACTAAAAACTGATGACTGATAACTAATAACTTAAATACTTAATATCATGGCTAAAGTAAAACCTTTCAAGGGAGTACGCCCGCCTAAGCATTTGGTGGAACAGGTGGCATCACGACCGTATGATGTGCTTAATTCCGAAGAGGCCCGTAAGGAGGCTGAGGGCAACGAGAAGTCGCTCTATCATATCATCAAACCTGAGATAGATTTCGAGCCCGGTTTCGATGAGCATCATCCCGATGTCTATGACAAGGCTGTGGAAAACTTCATGAATTTCCAGGAGAAGGGTTGGCTCATTCAGGATGAGAAGGAAAATTATTATATCTATGCGCAGACCATGGATGGACGCACGCAGTATGGTTTTGTGGTCGGTGCATGGGTCGATGATTATATGAACGGACGCATTAAGAAGCATGAGCTGACGCGCCGCGACAAGGAAGAGGACCGCATGAAGCACGTGCGCTGCAATAACGCCAATATCGAGCCGGTATTCTTCGCTTTCCCTGACAATGAGACTCTTGAGCAGATCATTCGTGACGTGACGAAGAGTGAACCGGAATATGATTTTGTAGCGCCTGACGGTTTCGGCCATACTTTTTGGGTGATTGATGATGATGTTACCATCGACACTATCACGAAGGAATTCGAAAAGATTGAGGCTCTCTACATAGCTGACGGTCATCACCGCAGTGCAGCGGCAGCTCTTGTGGGCAATGAGAAGGCCAAGAATAATCCTGACCATAAAGGAGATGAGGAATATAATTATTTTATGGCTGTCGCTTTCCCCGCTTCTCATCTGCGCATCATAGATTATAACCGTGTGGTGAAGGATCTTAACGGTCTTTCTGATGAGGAGTTCCTTGCTAAACTTGCTGAAAACTTTATAGTGGATGAGAAAGGGGAGGAGACTTATCATCCTGCCGGACTTCATAATTTTGCCCTATATCTCGGCGGCAAGTGGTATTCGCTCACAGCTAAGGAGGGAACATATAATGATGCAGATCCAATCGGAGTGCTTGATGTGACTGTTTCTTCTGATCTTATTCTGCGCGATATCCTTGGCATCACTGATCTTCGCAGCGACAAGAGAATCGATTTCGTGGGGGGCATCCGTGGTCTGGAGGAGCTGAAGCGTCGTGTTGACAGCGGAGAGATGAAGATGGCTCTCGCACTTTATCCGGTGACTATGGACCAGCTTATCGCGATTGCAGACAGTGGGAATATTATGCCGCCCAAGACTACTTGGTTTGAGCCGAAGTTGAGGTCTGGGTTGGTGATACATAAGTTGGATTGAAATCTTAAGTCTTGAGTCTTAAGTCTTAAGAGGGGTACGATGGGGGAGTACACTAAAAAAGCTCTTGGAAATCAGATTTCCAAGAGCTTTGGTATTTCTTTGCAGGCGGACGCACGAGCCGTGCGTCCCTACAGTGTTGGAGATTATCTGGAGGATTCGGCGATCCAGGCGGCAAGGCCGGCGTTGAAGCTGTCGGCGGCGAGGAGGGTCTCCATCGGGAGATGCATGCGATAGCGCCAGTAGTGCTGGGAGTTTGCCGGGATGTTGATGAGTTCGTCGTGAGGATTGTCACGACGAAGGCTGCCGTCGGTGCTGAGCCAATCCTGAAGCGGAAGGATGCAGAGCATGGATGGAGATTTTAAGTGCAAGTCGACAATCTTGCCGCATATCCATGGCTCAGCGTATGCAGGGGCCTGTCCTGGCTCCTTGAGGACGTAGTTGAAGAAACGTTGAGTAGCTTCCGGATCCTGTTCCCACCATGCGCGTATGCCATCCATATCGTGGGTGGAGGTGGTGCACACGCTATAGTAGGGATAACGCCATGTCTCACCAAACTCAACTTTTGGATCCTTTGGCATGCGCTGGATCTCGAGGGCGAGAATCTGCAGACGCTTCATTACCTCCGGCACGCAGTCGGGTATCATACCCAGATCCTCTGCACATGTGAGCATACCGGTGGAATCGAGCAGCGGCGGAAGCTTCCACATTGCCTTGCCATACCAGAAATCATTCATACGATGGTAGAAGAAATCGTTGTACAGTCGGTTGAAGCACCAGCGCTCGTAGTCAGTGAGGGCGCGGAACTGATAAGTGAACTGTGCAGAAATCCTCGGATGATAGTGTCCCTTCTGATATGGATCCTCGATGAAAAGAACATCATCAATCAGGCCCATAAGGGCATCCTTGATGCGGGTGTTCTTAGCATCAGGAGCAAGGCGGGAGAAATGGTCGACAACCTTACGCTGATTGTCAACAAATTCTTTGAGGCGATAGCGTCCTGCGCTGATTTCATCAAGATACTCGTGTTTCACCTCTTCAGTGTATTCACCAAAGAAATCACCAAGCATCCACTCCATGATGTATGGGTGAGCCTGGATGTCGGGATTGATCCAGAAATCATAGCTATTCTTTAATTCTTCGGGAGAGAAGGGGAGAGCGGGATTAAAGTAGCCAAGGAGACCATGGACAGCCGTCATCGGAATCTGCCATATGCGGAAGAAGCCGAGAATATGGTCGATACGGTAAGCATCAAAATATTCAGCCATCTTCTGGAAACGACGTTTCCACCACTGAAAGCCATCCTTTGCCATCTCATCCCAGTTGTAGGTGGGGAATCCCCAGTTCTGACCCAGGATTGAGAAATCATCCGGTGGAGCACCAGCCTGACAGTCCATATTGAATAAACGAGGATCTTTCCAAGCATCAACACTTTCTCTACCGATACCAATTGGAATGTCTCCTTTCAAAACAATTCCATGCTGATGCGCATAGTCGCGAACCTCGCGAAGCTGACGATCAAGATGATACTGGACATAGTAGTAATACAAAATGTCGTTTTCATGAGCAGCTATGAATGCATCAACTTTCTTTTCATCATATTTGGCATACTCTCCCCATTGGGAATTATCAGCGGTGTGGAAATGATCGCGAAGAACAGACCAAGCCGCATAGGAGCGGAGCCAGTATTCGTTACGCTCAACAAACTTCTTGTATTCAGCGCTCTCACGGGTCGTTTTGCCCTGCTCGGCGTAGATCTCGTGGAGGTATGCATTCTTAAGGTCATTGACAGCTTCATAGTCAATCTGAGGCAGCTCATTGAGTTTTGCAATCTCTGCAGTGTAATAGTCGCGGCGTTCCTTATCTTTTATTGCTCCCACTGCCTTAAGGCGGAGATACATGGGATGGAGTGCGAAAGTCGAATTAGCACTATAGGGATATGAGTCAGTCCATGTACAAGTCTTGGTGGTATCGTTGATAGGGAGAACCTGAACGATTTTCTGCCCTGTTTTCACACACCAGTCTACCATCTTCTTAAGATCATAGAAATCACCTACACCGGCATCCTCATTTGAGCGGAGTGAAAATACCGGTATGGCGGTGCCGGCTCCTTTCCAAGACTTACGTGGATTTTCGAAACGAAGACCATCGAAGATGAGGGCCGTTCCCTTTACCTTGGGGAAGAAATCAAGCCTGCGGTTGTCTCTTGCTTCCCAATCGACAACCTTTCGTGTCTTCTTATCGAGGATGACAAACTTATATTCGAAAGGAAGCTTGACATCAGTCATATCAATAGCCACTTCCCATATAGGATAGCGAGCATCATTGAATGTCAAAGCCTTCTCCGGATTCCATGCGCCCAAAGAGCGAGGCTCACCGCTGATGGCAAGCACTTCATCGGGCTTCACCATAGGAGCCATCACCTTAAAGAGCACAGAATTGCCCTTCGGCGATATAGGCTGATCACGGAAATTCCGGCTCAGCATTCCATCGACAAATGCCGATGAATAATAAGGTTTGTCGTTGGGGACATCCTGCCAAAATGCATGGATATCATAAACAGCAATGTCTTTCCCTGCTTCAAAACGATGGGGTGCACCCCATTCCTCTCTCCATTCCTTGCCTTCTGCCTTCACTATGAAGCGGTAGGTGAAAGTCTTCAAGGTAGCGGGCACATCAAAAGAAGCTGTCCAAAGGTCAGGAGCAGTCATTTCGAGCATGGGGGCTTTCAAAGGATCGTTGCCGCCAAGCTGGGGGATTGAACCGCAGATATATACGGCTTCGCCCCATTGGGTGTGATAATCTATATGGATTTTGATCTTCATGGGTGTTGGAGTTTTCAGGTTTTCAGGTGTTTTGTCGATCAGCGGACGCACGAGCCGTGCGTCCCTACGGGTCTCTGTGGGGGGAGGCTGGGAAGCCTCCCTTCCATATATTTTAGCCGCAGCGGGAGTTGCCGCAGGAGGTGCAAATAAGGCACCCTTCTTGATAAACAAGTGTCTCGGCTCCACAGTTCGGACATTTTCCGCTTCCTACAGTGCCATTTGGAACATATTTCTTCAAAGCACGCTCTACACCGTTTTTCCAAGTGTTGATGCTGTTGGAGTCAAGTTCCAGTCCCTGAACGAGTTTAATCACCTGGTCGATTGGCATTCCATAGCGAAGCACTCCTGAAATTAACTTTGCATAATTCCAAAATTCCGGTTTAAATTTTTCGCTGAGACCCTCGATCGTGGTCTTGTAGCCACGCTTATTGATGAACTGAAAGTCATAGCGCTTGCGACCGTCGGGGAGAGTCTGCTTGATAATCTTGCCATGGTTGATGCTTTTCGGACAGAATATGCCGTCTTCATCGTCGGCAAGACCGGTGAAAATCTCATAAGGTTTTCCATCGACTAGGCCAACAAATGCAATCCACTTCTCCTTATTGTTCTGGAATCTCACGACGTCGGCCTCCAGCTCCATCGGGCGCTTTGCCACATGATCGGGAGTGTGGATCAGGTTGGGCTTGGCGTCTTCCTTTTTCTTGACAGCCTCGAGCACATTATTGCGGGAACCGTCGCGGTAGACAGTGCATCCCTTGCATCCTGCCTTCCAAGCTTGCATGTAGAGCTCGCCTACAAGTTCCTCCGAGACATCGGCAGGGAGATTGATTGTGACGGATATGGAATGGTCTACCCATTTCTGAACTGCCCCCTGCATCCTAACTTTCTCCATCCAGTCGATATCGTTGGAAGTGGCCTTAAAATATGGAGATTTCTTGACGAGCTCGTCCACTTCTTCCTGGGTCATATTCTTTTTGGGCTCCATGCCATTGATGCGCATCCAATCGATGAACTTTGGATGATAGACGAGGAACTCCTCATAAGCCTCTCCGACTTCATCCACGAAGTCGACAGTCACGTTCTCATCTCCCGGCACAATCTTACGGCGACGCTTATATACAGGGAGGAAGACGGGTTCGAGCCCTGATGTAGTGCGGGTCATCAGTGAAGTGGTGCCGGTCGGTGCTATCGTGAGGCAAGCGATGTTGCGCCTGCCATGCTTCACCATGCGCTCATATAGGTCGGGATCAGCCTCTTTCAGACGCAGGATGAAGGGATTGCTCTTTTCTCGCTCGGCATCATAGATTTCGAACGCACCACGTTCCTCTGCAGCTGTGACTGACGCATTGTAGTAGGCAAGGGCAAGCTGCTTGTGCACTTCAGTAGAGAAAGCTGTAGCCTCCGGGGTGCCGTAGCGTAGCCCGAGGGCAGCCAGCATATCGCCTTCGCCGGTGGTGCCGCATCCTGTACGACGGCCAAGGAGTGTCTTGTCGCGGATTTTCTCCCATAGATGCAGCTCAGTATATTTCACTTCATCAGTCTCAGGGTCTGCCTTAATTTTAGCGATAATCTGTTCGATCTTCTCCATTTCGAGGTCGATGATATCGTCCATAATCCTCTGGGCTTTACCGACATGCTTTTTGAAAAGATCGAAGTCGAAACTTGCCTCAGGCGTGAAGGGATTATTCACATAGCTATAAAGATTGATAGCAGTCAGTCGGCAACTATCGTAGGGACAAAGAGGGATTTCGCCACAAGGATTGGTAGATATGGTCTCAAAGCCAAGGTCTTCGTAGCAGTCGGGTACACTTTCCTTTATTATAGTATCCCAGAAGAGGACACCGGGCTCTGCACTTTTCCATGCATTGTGGACTATCTTCTGCCAAAGGGCAGCAGCATCGATTTCCTTTGTGACTATAGGATCGTCTGACTTTACGGGAAACTTCTGAACATAGGGTGTGCCGCTTTCAGCGCAGAGCATGAAAGTGTCGTCGATCCTTACCGAAACGTTGGCTCCGGTCACTTTCCCCTGCTCCATCTTGGCATCGATGAAGGCCTCGGCATCGGGATGCTTTATGCTGACTGTGAGCATCAATGCTCCACGGCGTCCATCCTGAGCCACTTCACGCGTAGAGTTGCTGTAGCGCTCCATGAAAGGCACAAGACCGGTGGATGTGATTGCTGAGTTCTTGACCGGGGTCCCTTTAGGGCGCAGATGGCTTAAGTCATGTCCGACACCGCCACGACGCTTCATGAGCTGCACCTGCTCTTCATCTTCGCGGATAATACCCCCGTAGGAGTCGGGGTGTCCGTCAAGTCCTACTACAAAGCAATTGGAGAGTGACCCGACCTGGAAATTGTTGCCAATTCCAGCCATGGGGCTTCCTTGAGGCACGATATATTTGAAATCTTTTATAAGATCGTATATCTCCTCCTCGCTCATAGGGTTAGGATATTTCTTTTCGATGCGGGCTAATTCAGACGCTATGCGATGATGCATATCGTCTGGAGTCCTTTCATAAAGGTTGCCGTATGAGTCCTTAAGGGCATATTTGCTTGCCCATACGCGGGCTGCGAGCTCATCACCATTGAAGTATCCAAGGGCTCCATGATAAGCCTCGTCGCCAGTGTATTGTTTAACGTGGTCAGACATTGGGTTAAGCTGTATTGTGGTTTGATATTAGGCTACAAAGTTCGTAAAAAATTTCCAAAAAACATAGAGTTTGCGGCGGAAATTTTTTGGAAAGTTTTTGAAAATTAAATGTAAGTGTGTGGGAGATAAAGATTTGGTGAATTTGTTTACATTGGAAATTTTCTAAATGTAAAGTTTATACCATAAAGCGCCTCTCCGAGGCTTCTGTTCATACTGTGAGGGTGCCTCAGGCTGAAGCCTGAGGTTTTGGCATTATCAGCAGGTCTCCGACCTGTATTAGACAGTTAAGAATATGATAGTGGGAGGCTGGGAAAGTTCCATACTGGTGGCGGACGCACGAGCCGTGCGTCCCTACGGGGAGGGTGGGGATTAACTTTGATGGGTTAACCGAGGAGGGACTTGAGGCGGTCTTCGTCGAGGATGGTGAAGATTAGCTTGCCGGATGGCGTGAGCGATGGGTCGGGGAGCGACATCAATTGGCCTACGAGATTCTCCATTTCAGCCGGTGTCATCCTGTGTCCGCGTGTGATGGCTGCACTTCGGGCCATGACAAGTGCCATCCTTTCCATTATATCATCAACCGGATTTGAAGTGGCTCCATATGTGTCTGATTCTTCCCTCACGGATTCAAGAATGTTCAAGACGGTCTCCTTGGCATTGCTCTGGCTTATCATTGTAGGCACCGCAGCAATCTGCCATTTGTTGTCTTCTTCATACTCAAGTGAGAAACCAATAGCCGTCAGCTCCGGCTGCACACGGGCAAGGGCATCCTGCTGATCGAAGTCAAGGCTAATGGTCTCGGGAAACAATATGCGTTGGCTTGTCACTTCCATACGCTTTACACTCCGCAGGCAGTCTTCAAAAAGTATTTTTAAGTGAGCACGGTGCTGGTCGATTATCATCACCCCGCTCCGGGTGCTCGTGATGATGTATTTGTCGGCATACTGAAAACACTCTTTCTCAGGAAGACGCGGATTCTCATCAATAGAGGGGAGCACACCTTCTACCGGGACTTGATCCCTGACGTTTTCCTCCTGTCGATTCATAAATCGATTGTAAAGAGTATCCCAGTTTCTGACATTGGAGCTTCTTTCCTGCCTGTTGAAGAAACCTGCACTGAAATTTCCCGTTCCCATTTTTACTCCATCAGTGCCGCGGATGAAGTCTGAATCAGACGTAATCTCAAACGGGTTATAGTCAGAAGGAACGGAAATGACGGGATTCTCCGGAGAATCTGCTCCGGAAGGCTGCACAGGCACAAGATCGGTATCAAAATCTATCTGAGGAGTAGCGGCAAACTTGCCGAGGGCAGCCTTTACGCTTGCCCCGAGGATACTTAATATTTCCTTTTCTCTCTCAAGCTTCACTTCGTTCTTGCTTGGGTGGATGTTGATGTCGATTTCAGACGGATCCACCTCCAGCTTGACGAAATAGCAGGGTTGGGTGTCGGTAGCAATAAGATTCTCAAAGCATCCGGTGATCACTTTATGCATCTTCAAGTGATTTATGTGCCTTCCGTTGGCTATAAGATGCCATAGAGCATTCTTTCTGCGTGCAAATTCGGGACGCGAAACGTAGCCCCGTATCTTTACCAGGTCGGTCTCCACGTCGATGGGAATTAGCTGCATGTTGAGATTATTTTTCCAGAGATCATTGATTCTCTGGAGCATGCTTCTGGGACGAAGGTCGATCACCCTTGTTCCGGTGTCGATGCTCATTCTAATATTATTGTTGACAAGTGCCATGCGCTCAAATTCCCTCATGATGTGCCCGAGTTCACCGGAATCGGACTTAAGGAATTTCCTTCGGGCAGGGACATTAAAGAAAAGGTTGCGGACGCTGATTGAAGTCCCTTTCTCGCAGATGCAGGGTTCTTGACTTTCCACTTTTGACCCATTGATGATAATCCTTGTGCCCATTTGGGAGTCTTCAGTGCGGGTGCGGAGTTCCACCTGGGATATTGCACAAATAGAGGGGAGTGCTTCGCCTCGGAATCCCATTGTATGGAGAGAAAAAAGGTCTTCAGCACTTTTAATCTTGGATGTGGCATGGCGTTCGAACGCCATGCGAGCATCGGTCTCAGACATACCCTTGCCGTTGTCGATGACTTGGATAAGGGTCTTACCGGCATCCTTTACATAGATCCGAATGTCAGAAGCCCCGGCATCAGCAGCATTTTCCACCAACTCCTTGATTACCGAAGCCGGCCGCTGAATTACTTCGCCGGCTGCAATCTGATTGGCTACAGAGTCGGGTAAAAGTCTGATGAGATCCATCTTTTTTAAGGGTTAAGGGTTAAGGGATGAGGGATTAGGGATAAGGGATGAGGGATTAGGGTTGAGGGATGAGGGATGAGGGATGAGG
>JAIDSL010000171.1 GCA_029061255.1 Muribaculaceae bacterium | reverse complement strand
ATTGTTTATCTTTCTTGATTAACAATATTGTTAATCAAATTGTTTAAAAAAAGACACACTAACCGTGTGTCCAAGTCGGATAAAAATATTTACTGCAATGAGAAATTACCGGAGACATGGAGGAGCGAAAGAAAATAGACCATCCCTACGTAGTAGCGGTACTTACCTGTCGGTGGTTCCGCATTCCAGAGTTGCTCGATGAAGTCTTTTGCCAACGCTTGCTTCTCAACATCCTCAGATTTAGCCAAAGCTAACGCTCCGACGGCATTCGAACCTGCCATGCCGCACGTGTAGCCATCAAAAGCATTCGTGCCGTCTAAGTTGAAATGAGCATGACTGCAACCATCCTTTTTGAAGAATTTTAGCAGCCGGGCAATCAATTCACTCTGGCGCTCCGTGTCTTTCCCTGTAAGATAGGCATCCATTCCGATATTCATAGCGCAACGTATGGCATCATACATATAGATTGACGTGTCATAACCCGCTTGAGGCCATGCGTAAGGAGTGGCATCATAGTTGCTGTAGTCAGGATGAAGACCCGTCACCGGATGTGCGCTTTTTGCAAGATGTTCTCTGGCAGCGGTAGCAGCTTCTCTCCAGAAATCATTGTTTGTGGAGGCCTTTGTAGCCCAGAAATCAAGGAACGCGGGCAACATATATGAGGGATCAGTAAAGACATGTCCCACACTATCCGGAACGAAAGTGATGAGTTTAGTTTCTTCATCGAATAGATTATACACACCGGAAGACGCCCCGTCTTTCGACATTATCTTTTTAAGTATTGTGTTTGCTTCCGATGTATATTCCGGTTTGTTCCACTTTTCTCCGGCGAGCAATAGGGAAGTGACATAATATAATTCTCCATCCGAGGCATTGCTTCCCCCAATCTTTGTGCCGTCCGGAGCGCACTGCCAACAAAAATAGCCATCCCAAGGAGAATCCGTGCTATATGCCATGTGCTCTTTGCTCCAACGCCAAAGCCGATCAAACACCTCAGGCTTATCGAGCTGCACGCTTATCATCATGCCGTAAGACATCCCTTCAGTCCTGACATCGTTGCTACCAGTGTCTAATATGAAACCTTTGTCACCGTCGAGATAGTAGACACTGTGTTGGTCGTCGTTTTCATACACAGACATATCTCCCGGGGTAAAGAAATGCTGCCATACTCCATCTATCTTAGCTCTTGTCTCTTCATCAGACTTGCCAAGAATAGTATTGAAATAATTCTCTCCATAACAAATCGAGCTTGACATCAGAATTATTCCTGATGCGAGCATCATCATTACCTTTTCTAACCTTTCCTTCATTCTGCAAATTTAGTCAGATTTTACGACTCCCACAAATTTCTTACCCAAATTTTCTTTTCTCCTACGATCCATATCGCCATCCGACGGCACCGCTGATTCCAGGTTGCGTAGCTGTCTTAGCGTGCTCCAGCCGATGCGAAGCAGGCCGTAATCATTGCGATCTTGCAAAACCGAGTCGCGAAGCCATAGTTCATAGTTCATAGTTCATAGTTGAAAAAAACTTTGCGTCTTTGCGCGAGATTTTTCGAAAGTTGAGTGAGTTAATTAGACTTTGTGATAACCCCGTCTTTAGCATAGAAGATCCGAGGAATCCCGATTGACGCAAACTTAGAATATATGTTTCGGTCATTCTGGGCAGATACCGGGAGTGTAAGGTGATTTTCACTCCAATACTGCTCTACATCAGCAGACCCTTCCTCTCTGGAAATGCATATATACTGAGATCTCTCACTCTCAGGAAGACTTAAATTATCTTCATATTGTTTTTGTATGACTGGCAATTCTCTCTGGCAGTCGTGACAGGTGGTATTGAAAAAAACTATGATAAGTTTTGCTTTATATGAATCAGCAGAACATACCTTCTCTCCTTCGATTGTAGTGACTTCAAACTGCGGAAGCGCATCACCGGCCTGAAGATACCATTCCGGTTCCTCCTTCTCCCCGATGCACCCATTTCCCATTATAAAAATACCAATAATAAGTATGAATTTGACAACCTTCGATATTCGGGTTCTGTTATTAAAACTGATCATTTTTATCAGATAATCGTTTATTATGTCTTTGAGTCAGAATGTCTTTTTTTATGACTTCAACAATGTTCCTAACCTTGAGGGCTCACCTTATATCTTTGAGCAGGATGATTAGGAACATCTGGAAATTCCCTAATCAACATATCCTTCTTAAGCATTTCAGGAATTATGCTTCTGGATAGATATTGTTGGGTTTTCCCAACATGCCGAGCCATGTCACTACTTTTTCGCCAAACAGAGCAATAAACCTTAATTTCATTGATGACCTTATCCTTGTCTCTTAAAGACCCATCCTTAACTTTATCCTTAACTTTATCCTTAACTTTATCCTTAACTTTATCCTTAACTTTATCCTTCGCTTTATCCTTCGCTTCCGATCTCTCGTCAGAATCAATAATAATATTAGAATTAGACATAGTACTTGTTAATTTATAACATGTTCCACGGCCTATCCCCTCGGAAACAAGAAAGCCTTCCCTACAAAGTCCTCTCAATATGTATGTAATATCAGCTCGGTGAATATCGATGACATACTGGAGTTTTTCATTAGTAATATTATCATATAACGCTAATGCCAGTATAATTATGGCATTATGATCCAACTTATTGATTTTATATCCAAACCGTTTTAGCAATTCTCCTCTGGTTTTCTCAGAGAGTACGGATTCAAGTGGAAGTATTAGCTCAACTATATCCGGCCTAACACTTTCTTCGATGTATGGTGTCCTAAAATTTTCTTCCCGCCACCCTTGCATTATTACATCTCCTCCACTGCCTGCCTGATCACCTGCACCAATCAAAGAAAACATCCTTTGCAGAGCTTGGTTTCTACATACCGACTGTCCACCAGAAAAAAACTGCTGTTTACTCACCAACATTAGGCCAGGATTAGAAAACACTATCTTATCAGGAAACTTGTTAATTACAATTCTAACATTTGTTCCATAAACGGCATGAATAATGCAGTTTACCAAGGCTTCCCTTATAGACTTATGAGCATTTTTCTGATCTATACGAGTATTATGTTCTAATCTAAATGGAGTATCAATTGAACTCTGCAACCTCGGCAAGACCTTATAAAAAAATTGAAATAGATTACCCTCCCAGGAGCCATCAGTAAAAATTCGATGGCTCCAACGTTCACTCGTTTCTGTATATTCCCTATAATCAACTCCATAGTTTGGCATTCCATCCACATCCTTTATTGAATCCCATTTACCAAACATTAAAAGTCCAGCAACAGTCAATCCCTCATTTCCGGTCTTTCGATCTATCCTATATCCTCCAAGTTTCTGCAATAACCGTTTATTGTCCAATGACAGCCAGACATGATCCGGATTTGCGACAGACATTCTTTGGCGATATTGATTTAGCGTTTCTATATCAATATCATCCAAACCATAGTTTTCAAGCAACCTACTATCCGCTGGGACATAGATATTTGCGTCCGCAAACATTTGTCTTACTTCAGACGGAGTACAGCGATAATCTCCTTCATGACCACGTCTAAAGCAGCCTGACAAAGGATCCTTTCCCACATAAATTGGTCTATCTGTAACCGGTGCTCTGGGGACATTAAATATAATTATATTTTTATCCTCAAACTTCGAAACAACGATATCGTCATTTGACATCAGACAAAGATTGACTACATCTTTATTTCTTACCTGACGCCAAAATATCTTCAATAGCTTTTCTGCTAAATCATCGTCTATAGGATCTATAAGATATTCATCTTTTTTTTCCTTCACTCCAAAAATTATAACTCCCCCATTGGTATTAGCGAATGCTGAATAGGTCTCCCAGAAACTACCAGGGAAACCGCCGTGAGCATGCTTGAATTCCAGAACCGAGCTTTCTGGAGATGTCAGTAGTGTTTCAAGATGGTCTTTTAAGGTATCCATTTTGCAAAATTAGTCATAAATCTTGATTATACAAAGAAATATTTCTACGTTTTGTGTTGGCAATGAAATGTTGGCAATGAAAAAAGGACACGCCTAAAGGCATGTCCTCTCGGGTTTAATTATTTGGAAGAGTTACATCACATGCGCATGCAAGCGCACTGAGTGCGCTTACTACTTTGATAGCTTGTTGTATTCTTCATCAGAGACGGGCTCGAGCCAGACATTCTCGGTCTCCTCTCCGGGCACTCCGAAGGCAAGGTGGGCAAACCATGAGTCCTTGGCAGCCCCGTGCCAATGCTTCACATTGGCTGGGATGTTGATGACAGTGCCGGGAAGAATCTCAACTGCCGGTTTACCTTCCTCCTGATACCACCCACGTCCTGCAACCCCAACGAGCATCTGGCCGCCACCCTTCTCAGCCTTATGGATGTGCCAGTTGTTGCGGCAACCCGGCTCGAAAGTCACATTGGAGAAAGGAATCTGGTCGGTAGAGATAGGAGCGAGATAGCTGTTGCCGATAAAGTACTTGGCATAAGCGGTATTCGGCTCACCGATCGGGAAAATCATCTCCTTCTGGAACAGAGCCTTAGCATCATCCCCCTTGATGTCATCATTCCATACTTCCTTAGCCTGGCGGAATGCAGCCCAAGCCTTAGGCCATCCTGCATAGAAGGCAATGTGCGTGATGATCTCGGAAATCTCGGTGCGGGTGATTCCGTTTTTCTTCGCCTCCTGAAGATGATATGTGAGCGAACTGTCTGTGATTCCTTGTGAGATAAGGCAAGTCACCGTCACAAGGCTGCGGTCACGGAGCGAAAGGAGGTCGTTGCGGCTCCATACCTCGCCAAAAAGAATATCATCGTTGAGATGCGCAAACTCGGGAGCGAACTCACAGAGGGCCTCACGTCCGGCTGTCTGTACTATTTTCTTCTGTGCCATAATATTAAATGTTGTCGCCGCCACAAAGAGCAGCATCATTATCTTTTTCATAAGTAGCTAAGAGAAATTAATGATATGATAGATGCGAGATAATTTTGGGCAGCTTGGTCGCGGAGTAAATATCAATCAAGATTTACTATCTTGTAGTTCTGGGAGCCAAGACCGATTTCCTCGCCGTAGTCAAGTGTGTGCATACCGTGGCGTGAGTCTATGCGCTCGATGAGATGTACTTTGCCGTGATCGTCTGAAGAGCGAACGAGATCAGTGCATGCCTTATCGAGAGCGATAGGGTCGAGAGATGCAAGGATACCTATGTCATGCATCTGTGGGTCAGCCGGATGAGAGTCGCAGTCGCAGTCTACCGAAAGATTGTTGGCTACGCTTATGTAGATTATATTGTCGCCGCAGTGGTCAGCGACAGCCTTGGCTGCCTCAGCCATAGACTCAAGGAAGTCGTCCTGTTTTGCAGCTTTCCAACCATCTTCACGTGTCTCGGTTGCTCCTGCACTGTGGATATGCATCTTGCCGTTGCCCGATGCCACACCTATCGACATATTCTTCACAGCACCTCCAAAACCACCCATGGCATGTCCCTTGAAGTGGGATAGGATCACCGTGAAGTCATAATCGGGATAGTGCGAGCCTACGATGTCGTATTTCAGGTGCTTGCCGTCTTTTACCGGAAGCTTCACCTCACCGTCGGCATCCATTATGTCGACGTCGGCGATAGCGGTAAAACCATGTTCCTCGGCCGCCTTACGGTGGTCTTCGGTAGAGAAACGCCTGCCGTTGTAGGCAGTATTGCACTCTACGATTGTTCCTTTCGTAAGGTCTACGAAATCCTTGATGAGAGCAGGTTGGAGATAGTTGTGACCTCCCGGTTCTCCGGTGGAGATCTTAATGGCGACATTGCCGGTAGCCTCCCGGCCGAGAGCCTTGTACAGCTTTACGATAGCCTCAGGGGATATCTCCTTGGTCATATAGACGACCGATGGTTCGCCGGAAGCGGCAGTTTCATCTGCTTGTTCTGAATTATTCTGTGCGCTGCAAGACAAGGTAAGCAGCCCACAAGCAATAAATGTAAATAACTTATTCATGATAACTGGTATAATTTTTGCAAATTTACTACAAAAATATCATATGCTAATAACCGTTATAGCGGAAATCTTTACCATTTTTACATTTTTTATATTAACTTTGTAATCTCAATACCTAATAATCATGATTCGCACAATACTCATAGTTTTATTATCAATTATATTCATGGCTCATTGTATCGCTGAGAACGTCATACGCAACGGGGTGCCATGGTTTGACACGGATGGAAACATTGTCAACGCCCATGGAGCCTGCATCGTGGAGGATGGAGGTAGATACTGGCTTTTCGGTGAGTATAAGTCTGATGAATCTAATGCTTTCCCCGGATTTGGCTGTTATTCCTCCCTTGACCTTGTCAACTGGAAATTTGAGCGTGTGGTCCTCCCCGTTCAGCCGGACGGCATCCTCGGTTCAGACCGCGTCGGGGAGCGTGTCAAGGTGATGCGATGTCCTTCAACCGGGGAATACGTCATGTTCATGCATGCCGACGACATGAAATATAAGGATCCCAATATTGGTATAGCCGTCTGCGACAGAATCGACGGCGACTATCAGCTGCTCGGCACCATCGAATACAATGGAGAGCCGATAAAGCGATGGGATATGGGCACATTTCAGGACGAGGACGGTACGGGTTACCTGCTCATCCATCACGGTCCAATATACCGTCTCAGCAAGGATTATCGCTCCATAGAGGCACAAGTAGCAGATGTAAAAGGAATGGGGGAGTCCCCTGCGATGTTCAAGAAAGACGGAATCTACTATCTCCTAACTTCCCACACCACAAGCTGGGAACGGAACGACAACTATTATTACACCGCTCCCTCACCGGAAGGCCCATGGGAAAAACAGGGACTTTTCTGCCCTGAGGGTTCTCTGACCTATAACTCACAATGTACATTCGTATTTCCGCTGAAGAAAGACGGTGAAACGATACCGATGTATATGGGCGACAGATGGTCGTTCCCGCATCAAGCCTCGGCAGCGACATATGTATGGCTACCTATGAAAGCTGAAGGCACAAAGTTGTCGATACCTGAATACTGGCAGGCATGGGATATAGATTCTATTTCCAAGTCTGAGACAGCGGGAGTCATAACCACTCATAACTGGCGATCCAACTTACAGGGGGACAAACTTACTGTGCCGTTCAAGGGGAAAAGGATAAGCGTAATCGGAAAATCGGACAATCAGTCCGGATACGCCCGGATAAGGATAAAAGACAAGCAAGGAAATATACTGTACGATTCACTTGTTGACTTCTACAGTAAGGCCGAAGACGAGGCTCCTCGCTTCGTAAGCAAGACATACCCTGAAGATGAATATATACTTGAAGTAGAAGTCGCCGGAGAAAACCCTGTGTGGTTCAACAAGAGAGGCGACCGCTTCGGAAGCACCGACTTCTTCATCAACGTGACAGAAACTATAACAGAATGAGGAGTAAGCTAATAATATTACTGGTTGTTATCTTGACCGCTGTATCTTACATAGGGTGTGGCAGGGACAATAACGTCGTCATCAAAGATAAGATTTCCAAAGCCGAAGAGTTGAAGGAGAATGGGAAAGAACAGGAGGCCATGGAAACACTGCTCGACGCGAGTTCCATAATCAACGACAAAACACCGCTCAGTCTCCTTATGTCAAGAACGGAGAGTGTGTAAATGGTCTTAGTGATTAGGTTATTGGATTTTAAGGGATCCGCGTTGGAGGAAAATCAAAAATAATCCATTGAATTTTAAGATATTCTATGGCAATGCGGATATGGTTTCGCTGTGGATGTCGATGATAGGGGCTGATAAGAAGCGGATTTCAGGTCTTATCAATTTTCATCCTTAGATAAATTTATTTAAGTTTCGCTTGTTCTTGCATATTGAATCGCAATCCCTAAGCGCAGGAACAGCGTTTGTTCTCTGCGAGCTCCGGGCGATGCGGAGCAGCCCGAAATCTTAGCGTGCTCGCCACAACCGCGACACGAAGCTAAAATTGATAGTTATTTGAATTCGTAAATAAGTTTAAACAACTTCGTTAATAAGACCTCTGCCCCTTTGCGTCTTTGCGTGATGATAAAAGAGCATGCGAGAATTGGGTTAATCATTAGCTGCTGGACGTTTCGTATAGCGTCGCATGAAATACCACATCACGAAGATGGAGAGGAAGGCCATGATGGCTCCGACCGCCGACGATGATGAAGCGGGGTGGCCTGACGATATCGGGATACCACCAATGAAAGCTCCGAGTGCATTGCCGAAGTTGAATGCCACCTGCACCATCGCTCCTCCCATCAGCTCGCCACCCGGTGAATTCTCAATGAGCATCAGCTGCATAGGGGAGGAGAGGGCGAAGAGCATCGTTGCGGCGATCACTACCGTCGCTCCGGCGGTCCAAATGCTGAATGTGTCGAAGGCTGTCAATACAAGGGAGACGGTCATTATAACGGTCACCCAAAGGGTGGTCTTCTCTGGAGTGATCCGGTCGCTTACCCTTCCGCTGTAGTAGTTGCCAAGACACATTCCGGCTCCTACGATGATCATCAATATAGGCATGTATTCAAGCGCCAGACCTGCCTGCTTCATTATGGGGCTTACATATGAATACATAGAGAATGCTCCCGCCTGACAAAGTATGGTGGTCAGTATGAGCAACCAAGGGGCGGCATTCTTCAGGAAACGGAATTCGCCCCGTATACTGGTCTTCGGAAGAGCACCTATATCTTTTATCAGCACGGCTATGGCAAGGAGAGTCACTGCTCCCCATGCGGCGTTGAAGAAGAAGATCCATCTCCAGTTGAAAGTGTTGGCGATGAAACTGCCTACCGGGATGCCCACAAGATTGGCTACCGTCATTCCTAATGTCATCAAAGCTACGGCGGTGGTCTGCTTGTCGGGCATCAGGCGGCTGGCGACTATGGAACCGGCACCGAAGAAGGCACCATGAGGCAATCCCGAGACAAACCTGCCGACCATTCCGAACATAAACGATTGGCTTGATGCGAACATGATGTTGCCGATGGCATAGAATACCATCAGCCATAGCAGTATACGTTTCAATGGCCAGTTCCTGAGAAATATGGCCACTAAAGGAGCACCGACGCACACACCGATGGCATACGCCGATATGAGATGGCCGGCTTCTGAGATACTTACATTGAAATCATGCGCCAGATCCGGCAGGATACTCATCATGACGTATTCCGTCATTCCGAGTCCGAAAGTTCCGAGCGCAAGAGCGGCAATTCCTTTTTTCATAAGCAATAATTCAACTTTCACTATAGGTGAAAGTTGAGGGTTATAAGGTTAAGGGGTTAGTAGGGTTAGTGGTTTAAGGTTTATCTGAAGGGGGAGCCGGATCGGAGAATGTGATCACGGTGTGCGCCTTCAGGATGGCGAGCTTGTTCATCTCAAGCGGAGTCAGTTTTCTTGCCCCTTCGGGGACTTTTATATCTATGTCGCTCATATTCTGTCTGATGTGTTTTGATTATCGTCTTTCCTTTCAATCAATGGCATAAGCGCGTTGACTAACAGCATTACGCCTACGTAGGCCACTCCCAATACAAAGAAGTCTATGCTTACCGGCAGACTCTTTTCAACCCAGCCTCCAAACAAGTAGGAGAAAAAGAGCAGCCAGAGGGAACACTGTACAGTGACGCACAGCGTACACCATCTCTTGGCCTTGAACCGCTGATACCATATGCTCCAGACTGTAAACGGCAGGCAGCACATGTTGCACAGAGCCAGTGAAGGCAGAGAATCGGGGAACATAAGGAGGGCGAGAAGACTCACAGAGAAGTATGCGAAACCGACCTCGCTCCAACCGAAAAGTCCGAAGAATTTGGAGGCTGAGGTAGCGAGGATATCATCGCATCCTCCTGCCTGTAGCACTCCGCAGAAGCGGTCGGCCTTCGGGTTATGGATCTTCAGCGACTTCTGCACAAGAAGATATGTGACGTATAGGCCTCCCATGTCTATGGCCGCGATGAAATAGGCCGATACATGGGAGTAGAGGCCGTTTGCAACGAATGCATAGACAAGCAGGGCCACCATGCAGAGGAGCAGGACCCATTTCTTTGACTTGTTGAAGAACTCGAGTCTGCGGTGGAGACCCAATTCCGGCTCGGCGGCTCCTTCCTTCGGGTAAGATAGAAAGACGTTGCCGTCCCAAGCATCAAGGAATCGGGATAAAGATGTAGTCTTCTGCTGGCCAAGGCTTATATAGCTGACCCGGTCGCCGTCGATCGACGTGACGATGACATTGCCGCCTTCCGCACCTGCGGTGTGCGCCATAAACGGAACCGAAAGCGATTTGATTCCATTCTTATCGGGCAGGAAATAGGCCTCCGATTCCACACCATAATCCTGAAGGACCCTCGAAAGTCCGAACCATGTCTTGAAGGGCATAGCTTTCTCTCGGCCCAGGGTATATGAATGAGTGTGGCCGACACCTAAGAGTGTCAGCCAGTCGCTCAATAATGACGCATCCGGAGACTTGAAATGAGTATTCAATCTTGAATTAGTTGCCATAATGGATGCTTTAATTTAAGAATTTAAGTTTCGTAAACTCAACTTAAGGGTTAAAGGGTTATGAGGTTAAATCATATTCAGTAAAGTTCTATTAAGTATAAAAGCTTATTCTTTTTACTATAACCTTTTAACCCCTTAACCTCATAACCTTCATCTTTCGCATGCGAAAGGTGAATTATCACTGGATTGCCGCCTGAATTTTCTGGAGCAATACCTCGGCCGGCATCTCGCCTGTCTCGCGCATCACTTCCTTGCCATTGGCATAGAGAAGGAATGTAGGCAGCGACTGCACGCCTTCCTGATTTGCGAGATCCTCGTTCTTGTCTATATCAAACTGCAAGACCTTAAGATTATCTGCAAGTAAGGTCTTGATATCTGCCACAATAGGCATCATTTTCTTGCAATGAGGGCACCAAGTTGCATAAAATTCAACCAAAACATATTGTGCCGAATTAATTTCTTCCGTGTAGTTCATAATATTTAATTTTAATTCATAATTCATAAGGCACAATTCATAATGATGTGCTTTTTAATAAGTGGCCAAGAGAAATTATTCTACAAGATGAAGTTGTTTAATTTTTCTCAACTGCTATTAAAACACAGAATGTCTATGGTTGGTTGATGTCCTATTATCAACTATTTCTCTTACTACGGCGTTTTTTAATTAAATTAACTTTAGAAAATACCTACTTATGGATACAGAGAAACCTATAGCGCTTGTGACGGGAGCCACAAGCGGCATCGGCGAGGCCTGTGCGTGTCGCCTTCATGGTGCGGGCTACCGTGTGATAATTACCGGACGGAATACAGAGAGACTGGAAGCTTTAAAGGCGGATCTTGGCGATGACGCTCTGATGCTGACATTTGACGTGCGTGACCGCGAGGCGGCTGAGGCTGCCATCGCGTCCCTACCCGCTGAATGGCAGGAGATAGAGGTGCTCGTAAACAATGCCGGTCTAGCTCTCGGACTCGAGAAGGAGTATGAGGGTGACTATCGCGACTGGGACACGATGATCGACACGAACATAAAGGGTCTGCTCTATATGACACGTGCGGTGGTCCCCGGCATGGTGGCTCGCGGCAAGGGACATGTGGTCAACATCGGTTCGGTGGCAGGAGACGCAGCATATGCCAACGGCAACGTCTATTGCGGTACGAAAGCGGCTGTCAAGGCTATAACGGACGGCCTGCGCATAGACTTAGCGGAGACTCCGGTCAGAGTGACGCTCCTGAAACCGGGACTTGTGGAGACCCGCTTCAGCGAAGTCCGCTTCCATGGCGACACAGAGCGTGCAGCCAATGTATATAAAGGAATCGTTCCGCTCACAGGCGACGACATCGCCGACGCGGCTCTCTATGCAGTGCAGGCCCCACCTCACGTCCAGATAGCCGAGATGCTCATCCTCGCCACCCACCAGGCCAGCGGCAGCGTCATCTGCCGGAAGTAGCTAAAATCATAAATAAAAAATGGTCACACAAAAAAATGTGTGACCATTTTTTCTATTTCACATCATAGGCTGTATTTTTCTTAAGAATAAGGTAGCCCGAATGATTCCGACAGTTGAGCCTTACAATTGAGTCATTCTCAGCGTCTATTGTGGCAATGTCCGGAAGTATACGGCGGAGTGCATCCTCTGTCTGCATATTGTCGCAGGCTATCTCCGTCATCATTCCATCTCCTAATGTAATCGAGTCGCCGGAAAGTGTATAATATCCGCTGATTGAATTACAATTGGTCATTATGGCATATGTGCTGTCGGTAAACTGCACATACTGTCTGACATCGGGTAGAATCTCGGCAGGACGAACATAATCCGAGTCATTGAAGAATATATTTTCAATATACCACTGTCCCTTTAAACCGACGTTTGCCTCTGCGGCCATATCATTGACTTCGGCACTCTCTTTATCTACAGTACCTTTATTTCCTGTGCATGATGCCATCATGGCTACGGCAACCAACGCCGTAATCAACCTTGTATTCATATATATTGATATTATTAATTTAAGTTTCGCTTGTTCTAATTCATTGTGATTTTATACCTCAATCTTTAAAAATGCGTAGTTTTCTCTGCGTGCTCCAGCCGATGCGAAGCAGGCTGTACTCTCAGCGAGCTTGCTATAACCGTATCGCGAAGCTTCTCAAAGCACTGAAACTTTGCTCCTTTGCGGCCTCTGCGTGAGTTTTTTAGAGCTTGCGAAAGTTGAGTTATTAATCATCAGCAAAATTAACTAAAAATCCTCAAAGAGCAAAATATTGTATGTATTTATATTTTATCAATCCTCATCCTAATAACAGACTAACCCTAACTCATATCCATCAACTTTCACACCTGAAACTTAAAATATTTCAAATAAACTTCCCAAATGATTTGGAAAGTTGGGAAATTCTAAGTAACTTTGCACTCGGAAAGAGAATCTGTCTCTAAACGGACTCAGTTTTTCTTCCAACTCATAATGTAAAGGTAACAATGGTCAGGTCCGGTAGCTCAGCTGGATAGAGCAACAGCCTTCTAAGCTGTGGGTCTTGGGTTCGAATCCCAACCGGATCACCAACCTAAAGCGCAATGCGCGGAAGAGTCTTGAAAATCAATGATTTTTGAGACTCTTTATTTTTTACACCTATGCAGAAGCCAGCAATATCATTACATATTGACGTAATCATGTAATGATATACTTACATAAGCATTTGCTTATGTGTTGTACGCATCAATGCTTCAGGTCTGCAGCCCCTACATCATATGACTCTTTAACCTTGAAACGATATTCACCAACAAAAAGATTATCAATCACATCACATTTCCCAACCTTGCTTAATAATTGCCGAACTTTTCTCAACTTTTGGAAGTGCAATGAACAAATCTACATTCTCGATTGTCGTAGTAATTCATTTCGTTTTGTACTTGTTGAATGGACTTTTTGCATTGTTTTTCCTATATGGTCAGGATATTCAAACGAATATTACAAGGTATGTTTTCAGCTGCTCGAAACTAAAATAGCAGCTGAAAACCCCTGCATATATTAGGTTGCGCTTACTTCAGAGTCGTAATCGCCTTTGTGAAACCTACGGTAGGTATGAAATTTATTCAACTTGAGTCAAAAGGAAGATGCTGAAAGATTTTTATCTTTTGGCCAGATCCCTATTGACTTCTAAAAACTAAATCGACAGAGGATGTCAATGTCCAATGATCTTAAAGCCTAATCGTGACAAATTGATAACTCCTGTTTGCCCTAATTTCCTATATAAACTTTGAATAAAAAAAAGATTCTATATGATTTTTCGGAAATTATTTATTATCTTTGCCGCGGCAATAGATTTTCTATCGTTTAATACATAATTAATACAATTGAAAAATCGGATATTGCAGATTTTGAGACCTATATGCTTTTAATGTGTTTTAAACATCTATATAATTTTTGATTTACAGGTTTATGAAGAAAATTGGATATATATACTCATATTCAAGAGAAAAAAAAGAGGGTACGTTGGTATATGGCTATTATAATGGGTATATAAGCAACGATGCAAAAACAATTTGTTTTAAGAAAGAGCAATGTAAAGAAAATGTAACAACCGGCAGATTAGTTTATTTTGATATGGTTGATGATGTTGTCCAGAATATAGAAATTGCTTCAATTTACAATTTTGACCGAGACTTACTATTATCATTGGTTAATAAGTATAATGAGGTTTTTTGGAACAAAGGTGAAGAAGCTACCCATATTCGATTTAAGAAGGTAATAGAGCCCTCAATAGTTCGAATAGACATCGAATCTCAATTAAAAAATAATGAGACTGATGAATATTATTTAAAACAACATCCTTCAGAAGATAGTACACTTTCATTACTAACAGAAGAGGAACGACAGCATCTCTATAATGAAGATTGTGATGAGAGTGACGACTATGATGATGTGGATGATTTATCGTTCCCCTTCTTGGATGATGAAATAGAAATTTATAGAGTAATTGATATTCTAAGTCCGACCTTTTGGATTCCTAAGAAATTAAAATCCATCGACTACTATGGAAAAACAGCAGATGAGATTATAGATTTATATGGAATTTTAGTACAAAAGAGATTCGATACCGAAAGGTCTCTTATTTGGGACAATTATAAACAGAAAAAAACTATTGATTATAAAGACGTTAAAATCCTACGCCCGGATGTATTCCAACATTTATGGTATTGTAAAAGATGGAAGGTCCTTTTAAATAGTCTATCTGTTGAAGATCTAAGAAAAATACCCTTTTCAGTACCTTCTCTTCAAGCGGCACTCCCTATTTCATTCTACCATAACAATTTTAAATATCTATATATAAATGCAGGGTTCCCCAGTGTAAAAATATGTAAAGATTACATATCTTTTCGTCTAAATACTATAAATACAATTCAAGATTATATTGAATTACATAACTCAATCCATGATGCACTCATGGCAAAGAATATTAATAAAAAACAAATTGAATTATTGAAATCTAAAATTTCTGTAGAATGTTTAACCTCAGTCGAATCAAAATTAATATTTAGATTTTATAATAATCAGTCAACAAACGACTACTCATTAATTAAAGGATACACATTATCTCATTTATCGAAAAGGGATTTACGTAGTTTCACACAAGTCATACATGATAAATACTCCTCTTTTGTAAAACCAAGATTTAATTTCTTATGGAATTTAACTGGATGTGATGACCATGCAAACATAGAATACCTCACATATAATCGTGACTATTTTTTGGAACTTTCCCAATTTCTTGAGATTATAACAGATCCGAGATCTTCATTCTCACTAGATTGGAAACAATCATACGAATTCTGGAATTCGTATGAAAATTTTAGTAAATTAAATCAAGAGGATCAGGAATTGCTTTATGATTATTATTCGCGAGTTATAAATAGAGAATTTATAAAATTTTCGCTTACGTCATATAGCAGAGAGAAACTAGTTAATTCTAGTTGTATCTTATCCAAATATAAAAGTTTTATTTCCGAGGAATCTGTCAAAATTTTTGCATCTCAGATTTCAAATCAATGTCATTCTATTTCATCATTTGAAGAACTAAAATATATTTTAGAGCTTAAACTCATTTCTGAAGAAACTATTCATACTCTCGTATTAAAATTAGTAAAAGATTTTACTGTTGATAATCTGGCAAGATTTATAACAGAAAGTACATCGCATACATGGTTTCTTCGATGTGAAGATTTACCAATAAAAACTCAAACATACCTGCTTCTTCGTATTGTCAGTGATTATGGAGCACGAAAACTTAAAGATGGAATTAGGTGTTGGGTTTCAAAATATAATGAATTTTGTGATCTAGAAGATTTCATAAGATGGCTTACAGAATTAAAAAGTGGACAATGGGGAAATATAAATATCCCAGCAATAGAATTGGCTATTTCCAAAGCCATTGAAGTTCTTAGTGAAGATGAAATCAATTACCTCTACAACAAAAAGTATCTAGTTAAGCCTGGTGATAAAATTGATACTTGGATATCTCAAGCCTTTAGGCAATTAACAGACAGTATTGAGTATCAACGTTACAAAGACAGTTTATATTAAAAGTAAATTCTAGTAGCTGTTATTATCGAGAATTGGACTACTTTATCCAAAGGGTGGAGGAACCGGAGCATGCTGGGACAGCATGGAAAGGTTGAAACTTATGAAAAAATTGTAATTTTCCAGTAAGACAGCATAATTGATCTTCAATAAGTTAGAAATCATGACAAGAGGATTTATCCTCTAAAACCGGAGCATGCTGGGACAATCGGCGTTTTAAGTGCCCGGCGGCCTCTAAAAACGGAGTATGCTGGGACAGCCGGATTTCCCCAACCTTCTGGACCATAGCGGGCAATCCCGAAAAAACCGGAGCATGCTGGGACACTTCTGATGATTTTTCGCTATATTCCCCTCAAAAAGGAATATAGCCATGGCAACACAACCTATAAGCATGAATATCATCAAACAAGTGCTGATACGTCTGTCGCAGAAGGAATCCATCCGTTCGATCGCGGCGTCGCTGCACATCAGCAAGAACACAGTGAGCCGATACAAGTCCCTCTCGGAAGCCGATCCTCTGTCGGTGCGCGAACTCATATCATTGGACGACACGGTGCTCAACCACCGCTTCAACGGCGGTAATCCGTCGTACTGCGACGCAAGGATGGAGGTCCTGAAGGATCTGCTGCCCTACATTGAGAAGGAGCTGAAGAAACCGCATGTCACCTCCCTGCTCCTCTGGGAGGAATACCGTAAGGACCATCCCGACGGATACGGGCTGTCGCAGTTCAGGCACCATATAGCCCAGCATATCAAGGCGGTCGAGCCGTCGACGCTCCTCAAGGACCTCTATCAGCCGGGACAGAAGATGCTCATTGACTTCGCAGGAGACCGGCTGTCGTACATAGACATGGAGACCGGCTCGGAGGTCTTCGTACAGACCTACGCGGCCATACTTCCGTTCTCCGGACTCACATTCATAACCTGTGTCCGTTCGCAGGGAATCGAACAGTTCCTCGATGCGACCGTCAGGGCCCTGTCGTTCTTCGGAGGCGTGCCTGGGATACTTGTGCCGGACAACCTGAAGTCCGCCGTAAAGAAGACGGACCGCTACGAACCAGACCTGAGCGAGGGAATGAACGACCTGGCAAACCACTACATGTGCGTGGCGTTGCCCGCGCGAGTCAGGAAACCGAAGGACAAGGCCTTGGTCGAGGATGCCGTCAACAAGGTGTACCGGCATATCTACGCGCCTCTGCGCAACCGTGTCTTCCACTCGCTGGAGGAACTGAACGAGGCGATCGCCGAGCTTGTCGACAGGTACAACAGCAAACGTCTGACAGGCCGCGACTTCTCGCGCATGGAGTGCTTCCTCGCCTCGGAAAAGCCGCTTCTCTCGCCGCTTCCAGTCTCTCCGTTCGAGTTCAGGCGGAGGGCATCCCTGAAGGTGGCTCCGAACAGCTTCGTGACCTTCGGAAGCGACCGGGTGTCCTACTCCGTGCCGCACAGCCTCATCGGCCAGCAGGTCGATGTCACCTTCACGGCCACACAGGTGAGGATATACCACGCCGGACAATGCGTGGCCACACATGTGCGCTCGTACGTCAGGGGAGGCTATGTGTATGTCAACGACCATCTTCCGCCCAGGTCAAGGGAATACCGCGCCTACAGCGCCGCATACTTCATCGCCAAGGCGGAGAAGGTAAGCCCGGAGTTCAAGGCGATCATCGAGGCCCTCTTCGATGACGGTCAGCCTGAAGGGGTCCACTTCCGCACCGCGCAGGGCTTCCTCAGCCTGCAGAAGACGAGTGACCCGGCCCTGTTCCGCCAGGCATGCGACGTGGCGGTCAGCAACGGAAGCCTCAGATACAGGTTCGTCAAGACCCTCATCGACAACGGCTGCCAGGGCTTCCGCCAGAATCCGGATGACCTTACGCCTCCATCCGCACACTCCAACATAAGGGGCAAGGCCGCCTTTGCCTGACAACATCAAACAGAACCCATAAACACAATTATCACAATGGAAAAAATCCTATCTGACCTCAGACAGATGCGTCTGTCCGGAATGGCGCAGACATGGCAGAACCTGATGGAGACCCGTCAGGTAAACTCACTGAACGTGGCCGACTGCATGCGGCTTGTCATACAGGGCGAGCTCGACATGCGGAAGGCCAACCGGAACAGCCGTCTCCTCAGAAACGCGCGCTTCCGCTATCAGGTCTCGGTCGACGAGCTGGCGTACGACAGCGCCCGTGGACTTGACCGCTCGCTTGTCACCCAGCTATGCGGCGGAGAATATCTCCGCCGCGGCATACCGGTGATAATAACCGGAGCCACAGGCACGGGAAAGAGCTGGCTCGCCTCGGCATTGGGATCCCATGCCTGTGTCTCCGGCTTCAAGACAAGGTACTGGAGCGTCCTGAAGCTGATGGAGGACCTGGCCATCGCCCGGGCGGAACGGCAGACAAGGAAGCTTTTTGAACGGATCGCCGGATACGATCTCGTTATCATAGATGACTTCGGGATTAAGAAGCTCAACAACGAGCAGATCCTCGACCTCATGGAGATAATAGAGGACCGCCACGGGCGCAAGGCAACCGTCATAGTGTCGCAGATACCGGTATCGGACTGGTACGACTGCCTGGAGACAAACACGACTGCCGCCGACGCCATACTCGACCGAATGGTGCACTCGGCAATAAGATTTGAGCTAAAAGGCGAAAGTCTCAGAAAAAATCATTAACTTTGCGTCATCAAAAGTGTCCCAGTCTGTTCCGGCGCACTGTCCCAGTCTGCTCCGGTTTTTCCAATATGTTGAAGCAAGCATCGATGCCTTAGGTCTGCAGCCCCTATATCAGATGACTCTTTAACCTTGAAACGATTTCAGCCAACAAAAAGATTATCAATCACATCACATTTCCCAACATTGCTTAATAATTGCTGAACTTTTCTCAACTTTGAAATCATCAATGAACAAATCTACATTCTCGATTGTCGTAGTAATTCATTTCGTTTTGTACTTGTTGAATGGACTTTTTGCATTGTTTTTCCTATATGGTCAGGATATTCAAACGAATATTGCAAGGTATGTTTTCAGCTGCTCAAAACTAAAATTGCAGCTGAAAACCCTTGCATATATCAGATTGCGCTTACTCCAAAGTCGTCATCGCCATTGAGAAACTTGGTTGGCAATTACTCTTAAAATATTCTCTTGCTATAGAAATAAGGGCACTCTCTTTTCTTATTTTTGGAAAAAGTATTTTTAGAAAGTATACTCACATGTATGGCACAGTAGTCCATGTGATATGTGATATTGGATAGGTCATTTTCACACCGAAAGCGATGCCATAAGTTTTCTATAAAATTGAATAAACAACCTCGTTATTTAAGATTTACATCTAAAAGATTGAGTATGTAATGCAAAGGAATATAATCTTTCACTAAGATCTCAGCTTGATAGTATACTCTTTCACTTTCCTCAACATCAAATTGAGATCTACACAGAGCAGTTTGAAAATGAATATTAATGAAATGCTCAAAAGAACAACCTTTTTGGGCGTCATTTCTGTTAGCATTTCTGTCTGAAAAAATATTACCATCTATATATACAATATCGGTATCTATCTCTAAAACGATGGGGTCACTTATACGACCTTCCGAGATAGCTTGATACATCATAGGGTGATTTCTACAGACACTCATTCTAACATATCGATCTAATCCATCATTAGAATCAAGTGAATGAGATAATGCAGAACCACCCGGCTTTGAAACGATTATATTTTGAACTTCACAATTTGCCCACGACCATAAACCTCTATTTGCAATAATAGAAGCTATATTACTTCTATCCGTAAAATGATAGAATTTAGAGATACCATATCTGTTTAAAATCTCTTTGAATTTTCGATAGTCTCTTCTTCTCTTCATAAGAAATCAAATTCTATAACACCATCTTTAGCTATTGAAGTCTCAGGTGGAATGGGTTTGAATTTATATTTAATTGTTTGCCAAGAAATTGTCTTTTCCCCACAATAATAATGTGATATAATATCTTTTTGAATAATATCATTATATGGTGCTTCTCCTAAGACATACGCTTTTAGCAATGTTGCTGGTGTCAATTGATTAGGAATTATCTCTTTGGGATTATCAATTAGAATAATATTCTCACGTAAATAATGCCTTAACCATTGGATGATTTTAAATGCCCTATGCTCTAATATCCATTGATAAGTTGGGATAAAGATTCGTTTATAAGCTTCATCCTCATCATAGATGTAATCATAATTCATACCTCGACGATATCCTATGAGATTCCCTAAACCCAAATTAGCTCGATTCAAATCTTCTTTGCGTCTGTAGGAGAAAACACTTATATCGACAACACCAAATTCAAATACTTTTAGCCCTTCCCAAATAGCCATAGCACTTTGGGCAACTATACCAGTTGAAAATGGGACTGGTATATTCCCCCAAGGGAAATAAGGGCTAAGACATGATGTCATAGTTGTAGAATGATATGACATATCTATTATCATGGCACTTTCTACTTTAGGTAGACTAGCCAATTGGTTTCGTGAAAAGATATTTATCATAAGTTGTCAGAGATTTGAATTCGGTCAAACATTGATTCGTCTACAGAATTTTTGATGGTTGACAATAATTCCCGTGCGATAATAATCTTATGAGGATAGGATTGGTCTAAAATATTTGTCCCTATTTTTTTTACAGTACCCGGAATAACAAGACGTCTTAAAGTATATGAATACCCGAAAGCAAAATCTCCAATTTCACTAACAAAGTCCGGAACTTGATAGTTTTCATCTTTCCCATAATATTGTAATAATTTACTTCCTTCCGCATTATATATTGACAACTCTTTTATTAGGAACAAAGGAGATTCTGATTTTATAGCAACGAATTCAGATCCTGCAAAAGCATTATTCCCTAAATATTTAAGGTTATTAGGGAGTGTGATTGAATGAAGAGGCGCACCTTCAAAAGCATGAATTCCTATTTTTTGAAGTGTATCTGGAAGAATAACAATCTTAAGGTTTCTGCAGTAACTGAAAGCCTGAGTATCTATAATTTCCAGTCCTTCTGGCAACACTATCATGTTCAAACTATCACAATCATGAAACGCGCACAAACCTATCTTCCTTAATTTTGGTCTATAGGAATTGTGACAAAAATTTACTTCTTCTAAGAAAGAGCAATGCTCAAATGCGAATACACCAATTTCTTCAATAGTGTTGGGGATATAAACTTCAGTCAATGTACTCATACTGAAAGCGTAAGGACCAATTTTTCTTATGCTATCAGGTACTTCAAAGTATGACTTATTTCCATAAATAAAATGAATAAGAGTATCATCATCTGCATCAACTAGACATTCTTCCTTTACCACGAATTTTTTTGAATCAGATGTTAGACTTCCAACTCCAACAAGTGCGTCATCTTCTATGGTTTCAATAGAGGCTGGAAGACAAATTTCCCGAAGTGAAGTACATCCATAAAAGGTCTGAGTTCTTAAATTAGTAATATTTGATGGAAGGGTTACTGAACTTAAATTTTCACAATCCAAGAAAGCTCGCTCTCCAATATGGAGCACACTATTTGAAAGTTTAATACATTGAAGTGATTCGCATTCTTGAAAGGCCTCATCACATATTATCTCCACGCCTTTTGGAACTTCATAATCTATCAATGTTTGTTGTTTTAGACCACGGAAATATAAAGAAAAATAAGTATCTTCCGTAGCATAACGTAAAAGTTTTCTACCATCATGACTATATAACACCCCAAAAGAGTCTATTTTAGCAAATGCTAAATCAATTGGAGTACACTCAGTTATAGAGAGCTCAGAGATATCTTTGTTTAAATAATCCAGAAGATTATATTTTTTCCACTCATAATTATCTATTACACTCGGGTATAAACTTTTTGCGGTAAGCCAATCTTTAGCCAATTGCCAATCTTTATCCACTCCCTGTCCTGTTGTCAACATTAATGCTACGAAGAATTGTGCGTCTGAATATCCCTGTTCGGCTGCTTTTAAAAGATACTCATAAGCCTTATATTTATTTTCTGAAACACCTTTCCCATAAAATAAAGCTAATCCAGTTCTGTATTGAGCTTCTACTAGACCAGCATCAGCAGCTTGTTTGTAATAAAGAAAGGCTCTTTTGAAATCTGGATATTGATCGTCTATACCATTAGCATAGAGTCGCCCCATACTAAAAGTGGCAACCTTAAGACCTTGTGCAGATGATTTTTCAAACCAGTTAAGGGCTTTTTCAGTATTCCTAATGCATGGATCAACTCCTTTTTCAAAGAACAATCCCACCTCATATTGTGCAATTTTATTACCTTGTAATGCTGATTTCATAAACCAATGAAATGCCTCATCTGTATCTCGAGTATTCGTAATCTTCCAAGAAGTCAATTGAGGTTCCATAAAATGTCTAGCTATTTTGAGTTGTGCATGTTCATCCCCAAGTTTAGCAGCTTTCATATACAATTCACCACTTTCTGGAGAATCAATAAAATTGGCAAGATTACACATAGCTTTAGTAGATCCATTATCTACACCAAGTCTCAAATAATATTCCCCTTTTGCTTTGTCCTGTTCGATTCCTAGTCCTTTGAAATAACAAACTCCAACTCCATTCATACCATCGGGATGACCTGCATCTTTGGCTTTAAGATACCATTGAAATGCATCTTCAAACTTTTTTTCATTATAATAAAAACGAGCTAAGTGTAATTGACTTTCAACATCACCAAAATTTGCTTGATTGATAATATTTTCAAAATCCTACATAACTTAAAAAATTTATTAGTAGATTAACAATGGCAAATATAATAAAAATTTTTAAATTCTCATATTAGAAGATAAAAAAAGAATTATCATAATCCACCTCGATATTTGGAGAGGGGTGAGAATATCCCCGTTTTGTTTTATTGAGTCGGTTTCGTCTTTCCTTCCACTTTATTTATTCACACAACAACTTTTCAATCAGAGACAAATAATTCTCAGAAAGTAGAGGGAACACTCTTTTTACATATATGCTTCAAAAAGCTTGTTTAACTTTGTAAAATAACATTTTTTTTGTAATTTTGCATAATAACAAGTATAATATTATGTATATGGACTCGATTCAATTATTCATAGGTATTGGTCAAATTCTGGCCGTTGCAATAATTCCAATCATTATTTGGATAGGAGGAATCAAATATCAAAATCGTAAAGCCAAAAGAGATGCACAACTTCAATTATTCCTTACTCTTATGGCAAACAGAAAGGCTACCCCTATCACAAAGGAATGGGTGGACGCCTTAAATACAATTGATGTGGTGTTTCAAAATAATCATAAGGTTAGACATGCTTGGAGAGAATATTATGATAGTTTAAATCCACAATCTCCTCATTTCCAACAAAACAATGCATTTTTGTTGGATTTGCTATCTGAGATGGCAGTGGCACTGGACTATAAGAACTTGAAACAGACAGAGATTGATCGTTTTTATTCTCCAAAGTATTTTGGTTCTCAGATGTCTAGACAAGAAATCCTATTCCAAGAAATTTTGCGTGTTCTAATGCATTCAAAAAGTATGTCAAAGAGTTTAAAAGAAGAAGAATATGAAAAACATAAAATGGAATTACTTCAGCAAACTGAGATGTAGTTGGTTATTGTCATATTTTAATTTGATATTTTATAATCTACTTTAATTTTTTTTGAAATGCATCTTAGTCGTTAACCTTGGAGAAATATCCAGTCACTAGCTTGTTCTTTAGAAATTTGAACGACATTTCTATTATTAATACTCATTATTCTTTCAATCGAGATATGTCATACAACATAATAGATGAAATAATATCAACTGAGGCCACACGTAAGAACGTGCGTGCGATGTTGCCAGTTTTAGTTTATTGGGCTAAAACAGGACAGACGAATCATACTTATGGAGATTTAACCAAAGCTATTGGCAAAACAAAATTTTCTGGCATTGGCTACTCCTTATATGCGATTCAAATTGTATTAAACGAATTATCTGACATTACAGGTCGTTACATACCTACGCTCAATTCTCTTGCAAAAAATAGTAAAACTCATATTCCATCGGAAGGGTTTGAATTCGTGAGTAAAACGTATAATCAGCAAGATTATAATGGTAAACTTATTTTTGTTGAAGGTCTTGATAGTAAAGCAACAAAATACAAGTATTGGGATTGGGTACTTAAAAAACTTGATCTTTTACCTTACGATCCATTCTCCAGAGAAGAATTAAAAAATATAAAGTCTGCCAACAATGAATCTAATTGTGGGGAAGGGGAAGAACATAAAAGATTAAAAGAATACATACTCTCCAATCCGGATGTCATTGGCATTAATAATGTGATTGCAGCTAAGAACGAACATCTTTTACCATCTGGCGATAAACTTGATGTTTATTTTGAATTGAAGAATGGTGATGGTATTGCTGTTGAAGTTAAGCCGTCCATAGCTGACGATGGGGATATAATACGTGGCGTTTTTCAATGTGTTAAATACAAGTCTATCATGGAAGCATTGAGAAAGATAGAAAATCTGAATTATAATACCACTGTCATTTATCTTACAGCTCGACCAATCTCCGATATGCATCAGCGTTTGATAGACACCTTGGAGATCAATCACATATTTTTCGATGGTAAAATATAAACAAGCTTATATTAAGCATTGTATGAGATGTTTTAGAGTAAGGAGCTGGAGTACAAGTCTGTTGTGGTACTTTTATACCAAATGATTTCGTTTGCCAATACAGACTTTGGGGAGATTATCTCTGGAGCAGAGGGTAGAATTGCGAGTTTAAGTATGGGAGACATTCAAAGTAAGTATTCCTATAATATTGACAGGTAAGTATATTGGTTATGGAGCGATATGAAAATCAGACTCTTGATTTAAAGTCTATACGTAAGATAGAGACGGATAAGGGTATTAAGGATTTGGCTGTTTGCTGTGTCTCATTTGCCAATTCCAAAGGGGGTAGGCTTTACATAGGATTTGAGGATAAGACTCATCAACCTCTTCCCAATCAAACTATCTCAGAAGAAGTACATAATGATGCAATTAAACGGATTCGCGGGAACTGCTATAATGTGGCTTTAGAATCTTCTGGAATACTTAAAACTGAGGATGGCGCATATTACTTCATAATCACTGTATATCCGTCAGTCAAATCTTTTGCATCCACTGCCGACGGAAGATACTACATACGGGTGGGCGATCAGAATGTGCCGATGCGTAGTGAAGACTTTCAACGCGTGGCATATGAGAAAGAGGCTTATCTTTGGGAAACAGTTAAAACTCGCTACAGCATAACTGATATTCCTGAAGACCGTATCCATAATCTATGTGAATCAATCCGTAACTCTGAAAGAGTAAGAACCCATATAAAGCAGATGTCCGATAATGAGATTCTGGAAAACTATATGCTTGTAGATGAGAATAACCTCACGAACCTCGGAGTATTATGGCTTGGAGACTACCGCCAGCGTAATAAACTTACATATCCCATCACAGTACAATATATCGTATATGATTCGCAAGAGCAGAAGATTAGGAAAGTAGATTGGCATGACAATACACTGAATCCGGAACAATTGCTCATCGCAATAGAAGAAGAGGCGACTGAACTTAAGTATTCATTTGAAGTACAGATAGGTTTATTCAGAAAACCTATCAGACAATACAATCAGAAAGTAATACGTGAACTGCTTATCAATGCTTTTGCACATAAAAGTTTTACCATCTCAGGGGATATAATCATATCCGTATTTCCCGACAGATTGGAAATATCTAATCCAGGCAGTTTCCCATTAGGAGTCACCAAAGACAACATATTGCATCAACGTATCAGGAGGAATCCTCATCTGATCAGATTGATGAGCGATCTAAGCCTGATGGAGGGAGAAGGTTCCGGCTATGATTTGATGTATGAGCTTAATGCTATGGATGCAAAACGTATGCCAATACCGGAATCTGACTTCAATAATGTTACAGTCACTCAATATTCAGCGATTCAGAATCAATCCCTTTTGCCATTATTTGATTTTGTCAATCGTAATTATCCAATACTATCTCAGAAGAACCTAATTGCCTTTGGTCTAATCGCAATCAACGAGAAAATCGCATCTACCGATCTTTCAAAGATTCTCCAATTGTCCGAGACTAATCGGCTACGAAGCTATACAGACAATCTGGTAAATCTCGGCCTCATTGTACAAAGAGGTGTGAAAAAAGGAACACAGTATGTAATCAATCCGCGGTTGATGAGTAATGCCCGTCTCAATATTCCTACCACACTAAAGACTATTGAGCCTCACCGATTAAATGCACTTATTGAGGAAGATTTAAGATTGCATCCAAATAGCAAGATCAGTGAAATAGCAGGTAGGTTGCCATATATTGAACGTAAAGACATCCAGCGACAAATCTACAATATGGCAAGCAAGAATATTCTGACAACGACCGGAAGCAAAAGTGAAAGGCGGTATTCTTTGGCATAAAAAAAAAGATTTAAAATACAAATAGAGCTCAAAATATATACAATATACTGAATACTATCTTTTTACCTATTGCAGATTAATTTATTTTAACAAAAAGGAAACACTATGCATTTCATAGGTATATATAAGCGATTAAGCAGACTGTTTCCGGTTAAATTTTTAGAACGAACGATACTATTCCTCAAATAATTACGTTATTATTATAAAGACAAGTTAGAGGACTTGGATGCGACACTGATAACTACGGATTCTGACTAAGCGTGAGGATGCAAATTGCGGCAATGCGCCGTAGGAGCAAATGTTGGAGTTGGAATTTTGGACGAATTAAATTATTGACATTCAAGATATAGTTTTGGTTGGTTTTCCCCAACCGGATCACGATGAAGAGGGTGCGTCAATTTGGCGCACCCTCTTCAATGATTAAAGTATCGGAGCAGTCTGCCGCTTCATTTTTCTATTGGCGTAACTGTGTAGCCGGCTTTTCTCAAGCCTTCAATCACTCCCTTGTCGCCTGCAAGATGCAATGCCCCTACAGCCACGAATGTGGGGCCTTGTTCAAATATGGCAGGTAGTTTTGAGAGCCAATCAGCATTTCTCTTGTCCAGCATGGCTTCCATGAATTCAGGGTGTGATTCATCCTTCATGCTGAGGTCATACATAGCTTTGAGGTCTTGTTTGACGTAGGCATCCGAAAGAGCCGTTGTCTGCTCCATAGCTTTTGCAGGCTCCTTAAGCAAATCCACAAGCGCTTCAGCTTGTACTGAAATAGGAGTGAAGTCATAGAGCAGCTCAGCTTGCTGCTCGGCTGTCTCAAGCGGTATGATAGTCTTTCCCGCAGCCTTACCCGTAGTCTGAAACCATGAGTCGAGTTGCGCCTGAGGATCAAAGCCCGGCATTGCTTCAGCACACATCCCTACTACTGCCATTGAACTTACCACCATTGGTTTCATTCCCTCAAGCATCTTGAGTTCCATTCCCGGCATAGGTGCCCACTTCTTAAACTCCACGCTTATCACCTCCATGTCTTCCGGGCTTATCACCTTTGAGAGAGTGCTGTCGGCCGGAGCCATCATGTGAGGCTGCAGAGCCATGGCAAGCGCCATTTGGTCTTGCGTCATATCTATCTCGCCAACAATCTGAGTGGCTGAATTAAATGGCTCGATGGCACCGAATTGCTCTGCCACCGACAAAGGAGCCACATGGTGGGTTCCAAAAACATAAGACTGGGATTTCAGCCCATTCCCTTCAACCTTGTAGAGCACCTGGCCCGATGCGGATCCGGCAAAGACAATCACCATACCGGTGACCATTGCTTTAAAAAAATTCTTTTTCATGTCTAATCTATTAATTCAAGTTTTGCTTGTTCTATTTCAATTCCAAAATCTCTCCAATCGCGTAGCCTTCTCTGCGTTCTCCGGCCGATGCGAAGCAGGCCGTACCCTCAGCGAGCTTGCCATAACCTCGACGCGAAGCTTCCAAAATCATTGAAACTTTGCGCCTTTGCGTTCACAGCGTGAGTTTTTTGAGCTTGCGAAAGTTGAGTCCGTTAAGTCTTCTTTTTCATTAGACGCACCTTATGTGCAAAAAATTTCAATCAAATGCAAAAATTTTGCCAAAAATAAGCATTGACCCACCTGCGTCCTTCCCGCCCCATATACTCAAAAGTAAGATAAATACCCATCAAAAGCCTATCGGGCAAACTAAATATCACTTAAAAACGTTTTATTTTCGAGGGTCGGATATTCGGCCTGATAAATATATTGAAAAACTGATAGAAATTATGGATAAATTAAGTTATGCCTGGGGTGTCCTTATGGGCAAGCAGCTCAAGGCTATGGGTGTCGGAACCCTTGATTCCGAAGCTTTCAAAGATGGTGTTAAGGTAGCATTCGACGGTGGTACTCCTGAAGTCCCCGAAGAAGAATGCCAGAAGATGATCAACGAATATCTGATGGATCTCCAGCAGCAGGCTGAGGCTGCCGCAAAAGAAGCCGGCACAAAGTTCCTCGCTGAAAATAAGAGCCGTGAAGGCGTGAAGGAAACTCCCTCCGGCTTGCAGTATGTAGTCGAAAAAGAAGGTGAAGGTGCTCAGCCTACAGCTACCGACGAAGTTACCGTTCACTACACAGGCCGTCTGCTCGATGGCACAGTATTTGATTCTTCCGTAAGCCGTGGCGAACCCGCTACCTTCCCCCTCAACCGTGTGATTCCCGGTTGGACAGAAGGCGTTCAGCTCATGAAGGAAGGTGCTAAGTACACATTCTTTATTCCGAGCGACCTCGCTTACGGTGCTCAGGGTGTGCCCAATGCAATTCCCCCTCATTCAACACTTATCTTCGATGTTGAGCTCATCAAGGTAGTAAAGAAGTAAGAAATTCAACGTTCGCAAGTCTGCTAAAGCAAAACTCAAATAGCTCCTAAAAGTATAACTTGCGATGAATAATATGAATATAATGAAAAAAACATTCAGATCAGCGATTGCCGTCATAGCTATGACGGCAACCGCTTTCTGCGTTGCCTCTTGCGGCAAGCAGAAACCGACAGCCGAAGACTCTGCGGCTGTTGACTCTCTCGTAGGTGAAGTGATGCAGGCTCAGCAAGACAGCGCAGCTGCTGCTGAGGCAGCTGCCGAAAACGTTGCCGGCTCCACCAATATGGCCGACTATGGCGCAGCATTCTTCCAGGGCAATTCCGGCTATCAGACCACTCCCTCAGGGCTTAAGTACGTGACTGTTGTTGAAGGCACAGGTGCTTCTCCAAAGGAAACAGATGTCGTGACTGTACACTACACCGGTAGACTTCTCGACGGCACTGTGTTCGACTCTTCTGTTCAGCGTGGTGAGCCTACAAGTTTCCCCTTGCAGATGGTGATCAAGGGTTGGACTGAAGGTCTGCAGCTCATGAAGGTAGGAGGTAAGACTGTCTTCTATATCCCCAGCAACCTGGCTTACGGAGAGATGGGCACTCCTGGCGGTCCGATCGGTCCCAATCAGGATCTTATTTTCGAAGTTGAACTTCTCGGCATAGGAGGACAGCAGTAATGAAGAAGATAAGGTTGATTCCATTGCTCGCAGCCCTGTTTATGCTCCTCCCTGCATTTGTCAGCTGCGACAAGGACGATGATAAGGATGATCCGGCTGTGGCTGATGCTATACTCGGCACCTATTCAGGATCACTCGGTTATACTGTCATGGGATATGAACCCGGTGACATTGAAGGGGAATATGAGCTGAAGATCATGACTGATCCTGCTGATGCCGATGATGTCAGGGTTGTCATACCTCAATGTTCATTCACTCCACCTATCCCTCAAGCCAGTGTCTTCACTATTCCGTCTCTTACTGTCGACGGTGTGGATGTAGCTGAGAAAGGTGGCGTTTACACTTTAAGCGAGGATGATTTCGCAATAAAGGTTGGAGAAGTCACCTACACTGGCAAACTGTCTGGTACTGTAACAGGCAAGGCTATTAAGGTTGAATATGTGGTGCGTCCCGGACGTATGCCCATGGACATCAACTTCACATTTACAGGAACTTTGAAATAAATTGGCAATCTTAGGATTGATAATGACATTGATGGCCGGAAGTGGGGTGTTGGACTCCGCTTCCGACCTTGTCGTTTCCACTCCTGACACTCTCGAGACTGTGGTGGTTACTGCGACGCGAACCCCCAAGCTCCTTAAAGATACTCCTGTAGTGACTCGTGTCATGACTTCTGCCGACATATCGCGTAGCGGAAAGCAGGATATCGCTGGTCTGCTCGAGCAGCAGATGCCCGGGGTCGAGTTCACTCTCGGCATGGCGCAGAATCCACAGATCAATATGTCAGGATTTGGTGGAGGTGGTATCCTGTTTCTGCTTGACGGAGAGCGAATGGCTGGCGAGACTCTCGACAATCCCGACTATTCCCGCCTGAATCTGCAGAATGTAGAGAGGGTGGAGATAGTCAAGGGTGCCGCCTCTTCGCTCTATGGCTCCAACGCCACAGGAGGTGTGGTCAACATTATATCTGGTAGGCCTAAAGAAGGATCGCATCTAAAGCTGAATGCCCGTTATGGTTCCCACTCCCTGCAGAGCTACGGTGCGCTTGCTTCCTACCGAAAAGGTAGGGTCTCCAATTCTCTCGATGCCCGCTTCGACTCTCAAGGGGAAATAAAATTTCCTAACCGTGGCGATTTCAGCAAGGCATATGCCACCCATAGTTGGAGCGTCCGTGACCGTGCTACGGTCACCCTCGGCGAAGAAGCCTCCATAACCGCCCGAGCCGGATACTATTGGCGCCAACGCAACAGCACCAACGCCACCCATGAGCGCTATCGCGACATCTCGGCAGGGTTGTCGGCCAGATGGCGTGAGTTTGTTGCAAAATATTCATTCGACACCTACGATAAGTTTGATTATGAGATAGCCAACGGCGAGCAGACGCGCGATTACAGAAATCGCCAGAATTCATTTCATCTCCAATATTCCCATGAATTTGAAGGAACCGGAACCCTTACAGCCGGTGGAGACTGGCTTGAAGACTACCTTATGTCTTATGAGTTTGACAGCGGCACTCATTCGCAGACCAACCTTGACACTTATCTGCAGTGGGACTGGCATCCGGTGAAAAACGTATGGCTCGTTCCGGCTCTGAGATATGACTGGTTCTCGGCATCGAAGGCCAACAGGGTATCTCCAAAGTTAAGTATGCTTTGGCGTCCCGGAAAAGGCAATTGTGCGCTTCGCCTCAACTATGCAGCCGGATTTCGTGCACCCAATCTCAAGGAACTCTACATGGACTTCGATATGGCAGGAATATTCCATATACATGGAAATCCTGACCTTAAATCAGAGACAAGCCACAACATGAGCGTATCTGCAGAATACCTTAAAGGGAGCAGAAACATCACCGTTATGGCTTTCCATAACATAGTCGACAACCGAATCTCCTATCTTTGGAACGATGCACTTGCCGGATTACAGTATATCAACCTCAAGCGCCTCTATCTCACAGGAATCGATGTCTCTGCCATGAAATCGTTTCCCTTCGGGCTCTCTGTCAGTGGTGAGTATGTGTTCACTCATGAGGTTTACGGCAAAGGCGACCTAAGGGCTAACCCCACTCGCCCTCATGCCCTGACACTGAAAGCCGATTACTCGTATCTCTGGAAAAAAGACTGGAGATTCAATGCCACAGCCAATTTCAAGTGGCTTTCAGCAGTCACAGGCGATGTAATGTCTCTCTACTCTCCCGAGGCTGCGCGCACGCAGCGCTATCCCGCCTACTCATTACTTGGCGTGAATCTTAGCCAGTCATTTCCGAAAGGTTTCACCCTTGGGGTAAGCATCGACAATCTTCTGAATTACATCCCTGACTATTATTTCTACAACTCCCCCCTGACTACCGGCATCGGAGGAAGCATCTCCCTTTCATGGCAGATGTAACTTTTCACTCCTTGGCTTGTCTATATTATATAACTAAAAACTTACCTATATGAAAAAAGCATTGTCAATCCTCGCATCCCTCGCCATTGCCGGCACAGCTATGGCTCAGTCTGATACAATCCCTGCAAGCTTCCCTGGCGGTGAGAAGGCTATGGCAGAATATATAGCAAAAAATCTTAAGTACCCTCAGCCTTCCATCAATAATGGAATTGAAGGTGTGGTGCATGTCAAATTCTTGGTAAAGACCGATGGTGCTCTCGACAAATTTTCTATAGTGCGCCTTGTCGATCCCGATCTTGAGGCTGAGGCTGTCCGTCTCGTAAAGGGTATGCCTGCATGGAATCCTGCTACAGTATCCGGTACCCCCGTCGACAGTGAGTCGACTGTTGTGATAACTTTCACTCTCCCCGAATAACAACCATAATTGTTAATGAACAGAAATTTCCTATTCCTTATCCTATTATCTTTACTAATTTCTTTTACTGTCGGTCACATTCATGCGGCCGACAGCAACTCATCATATATTCCCCGCCTTGTTAAGATAAGCTCTGACGCTGATCTTGATTCTCTATCCAATGAGGGAGTCGAGATTCTGCGTCGTCGCGGCGATATCCTTCTATGCTTCTTCCCGAATACATCTACCCGTAGCAATGATCCGATTGCCACCCCACGTCTGATATCCCCGACTCTTGATGTGGCTAAAGGATACTTCGATGCCGGCTCAATTCAAGACGGGACTGCAGTTGGCACTCCATTTTCCGGCAGGGGAGTAGTGGTCGGAATATGCGACATAGGTATCGATCCGCTCCAGCCCACGTTCCTTGATTCCGATGGGCTCTCACGCATTAAGCGGGTAGTGCAATATAAAGAGTATGAAGGTGTCAGGCTGCAGCTCGATGGCGACGACGACTATCGCAAATGGGTCACTGATAATCCCGATGAATATCATGCCACCCATGTCTGCGGCATCCTTGCGGGCAATGGTGCCGGAACCCCTTATTCAGGCATTGCTGCAGATGCTGATATAGTTGTGACAGTCTCCACCCTTACGGAAGTAGGGCTTCTCGCTGGCGTGGAGGACATCATAGACTATGCAAAGGAAGTCGGCAAACCGGCCGTTATCAACATTTCAGTTGGAAGCTATATCGGCCCTCACGATGGCAGCTCTCTCTTTTCGCAATATCTTGATATGTGCGCAGATGATGCGATGATTGTGTTGTCGTCCGGAAATGAAGGCACTCACTTGAATTTTCTTCAATCCGAACTTACCCCTGATCGTCGTTCAGTATCTGTCCGTTTGGGCAATAAGAACTGGGATCAATTCCATATGTATGGCGCCACTGATATATGGAGTGGCTCAGCCGCTCCTCTTTCAATATCTCTTGGCCTGTATGATACTAATCAGAAGAGCGTTACGAATTGGCTCGAGCCGTTTACCCTCAATGGAGATACTCCGATTTCATATGTCTGGGATGGTTCCGTATCCGAGTCTGGATCTTTCCCGTTCAAAGGAGAGTTGGTGGCGGAAGGAGAGGTTGATGCAGAAAATGGTCGTCATCACACTGTCTTGAGCTACGACTTTACTGCTGAAGAGCAAGCCTCTGATGGCCCTTGGGCAAGATACGTGCTTGTCTTGAAAGCCGATGGAGAGCCTGGCAATGATGTGGAGATCTATTCTGATGGCACATATACTCGACTGAGTGCGTTGTCTGGTAGTCCGGCTCCATCATCAATCCGCTCTGTCAGCGACCTTGCATGTGGATTCAGGGTTATTAGTGTGGGAATGTACGGCAACCGCGATTCCATTCCCGTCTCAGCTCCTATAGGGTTTGACGATGACGATGTTTCTTGGCAGTCTACAGGTTACTCGTCAGGTGCAACTGTCCCCTATAGCAGCTATGGCACTTTGCGTGACTCCCGTGTGCTCCCTGTTACCGTTGCTCCGGGTGCTACCCTTATGTCGTCTGGTAGCCGTCCGTATCTGGAGCGATATCCCTATCATCCGCATCTGAGGCTTGGTGGAGCTTCGTGGATTGAGCAGGGCGGCACATCTATGTCGTCTCCTTACGTTGCCGGATATATAGCCACCTGGCTTGAGGCGGTCCCTACCTTGACAGTTGAGGATGTCATGGATATCCTTTCTGCCACTAATCGCCATGATATCCAGGATCCTGATGATCCTCGTAATGCAAGTGGATACTTCGATCCTGTGCAGGGTCTTCGGCTTGCCTTGGAGAGAGGTGGCGTTGATTCTGTTCCTGTCCCCGGCTTCTTGCTACTTCCCGATGATTTCGTTGAGGTGTTTGACATGACCGGTGTGAAAAGATATGCCGGAGCAGCCCGTGGACCGTCCGGCATTGAAAAAGGTCTTTATGTAGTCAAGACTCCTTATGGCGTCATGAAATCTGCACTTCCGTTGAAGATAGGCTAAAACGCTGTCCGCATGCCACTGTTGCGGTTATTCCCTCGGTTATTTCCTCGGTTGTTTGTATTGTTTCGCCTGTTGGTGTCGAAAGGATTTGATCCGAATTCATCATCCTCCTCTTCCTCGTCTTCTTCCTGGCTTTGTCGGCTGTTGTTGTTGCGTTTGGGCTTGTTCTTCTTTATTTTCTCTGGCTTTTGGAGATCAAGTGCAGTCTCAAATACATTCCAGGTCTGCTCCATGTCCCAGTTTTTCTTCACATTTATGGTCTTCGGATAGTAATATACGTAGTCAGGCTGGATGGCTATCAGGATGTCCTTTCCTATAGAATCTGTTTCTATTGGCACAAGACTATATCCTATCCTTCTTAGACTGTCTACTATTTCCTCGTCACTCATAGGGCGTATGAATCCTTTGGAGGCTGCCTCTATTGCCGTCGGCATCTTGTTTCCGAGGGAATCGGTTGTTAATTCTGCAGGCATTTGTGAGATTTCAATCGAATCCCCTGCTGCAATCTCTATCGAATCCCCTGGAATTGCAACCATATCATCCGGGTCGATGATTGTGTCATTTTCTAAGGCAGCAATCGTGTCGGAAGGCAACTCTATTGCTGTAGTGTCTTTTATGACAATGGTATCCGTCGGCTCCCCAAACACTTTTTGCAGCCTGTAGCTTCCCGTGGTGTATTTGCCGTCTCCATTGAAGTCCTCATAGAGTCGGGCATAGTATTTCCCGGCATCGATTCCCTCGAAAGTTGCCGTGCCGTTCACTACTGGCTCTGTGTATTTGGGCTTGTCTCCTGATGCAATGAGTTGCACGAATGCCGGTATGCCCGGTTCGAGGTCGTTGAGCGTGATCTTGAGGTTTGATAGGTCCTCTGGAGCCTTAGTCTTGAACTCATACTCGAGCCTGTCGCTGTTCACTCCATATATATCAGTCCCTGCAAGAGAATCGACCGAGAGCCTGTAAGTAGTTCCTCTTTGCCAGGGGAATTCAATCTTAAACCGTCGGTCAGACAATGTATCCGCTTTTTCCAATCGATATGTTCCCTTGACAGGGATCCATGCTGTGTCCGGTTTCGTCTCAAGATGGAATGCGAAAGAATCAAGGCGCGCCAGTGGCACCGGCACCTCGATGGCAAGAGGTCTCCTTATGTCCGTTTCCGGTCCTTTTGCTGTGAATGCAAATGTAGGTGTCTTCGGCTTTTCTACTTCGGCATCCTCCGGCAGATCATTTGCTATTGAATCCGTGGCTGCTGACGGTATTGAATCCCCTATATTTTCTGGAGCTGCCGGAACTTTCTCTTTTTTGTCATCCTTTTTCTCAGACTTCTTTTTCTTTTGGTTTTTCTTCTTCGGGGCTTGCTCCTTCGGCTTCATGAGTTTCACTGTGTCGTTGACGATGCTCTCAATGCCGGTAAGAAGTTCTACGCTTGGATATCGCAAGGCAAGTTTCAGTGTGTCCCTGGAAGCGAGTTCCTTGGGTAGCCAGAAAGTCAGCGTGTCGTTGCCCACAGTCGTCTCTCCCTTCAATGGTGTGGAATAGGTCTCATCATCCGCTATCATTATGGTCGGCTGTTTCTTCGAAGGCGAATTGAAGATGAACTCGAGCTTTGTGGAATCCGGACGCGTGTAGCTTACTAGATATTGCGGTTTCAGCCCTGTGTTATACATGCGCAGCAGCACATTGTTTGGAAGGAAACGGGTTCTCTCTCGCTGCACTATGGTGTCGATTGCCCCATCATAAAGGTTTCGTATAGTGTCATTGGTCATGATGCGCTCCGAAGTGGGGCGTATTATGTCCTCAAACCAGGCTATGTCTTCCTCCGGATTTGCATAGTGCTTGTCGTTGTCAAGGTCTTTGAGTGCAAAGAGCCGGTAGGTTGTGTCTTGCAACCCTCTGATGATGAATCGTCCGTATTCATCCGTACGTGACAAGCGCTCAAACGGCATTTTGGTAAAAGCGGAGTCTTCTTTTGATATATAGGCTCCCACGAACACCCCTTGCTGAGGTTCCATGTCTTCCGCTCCAATCACCATGCCTGAGATTCTCAATGAGTCCAATACAGGCCCTGTCGAAAAAGTATATGCGAATCCCGACAGTTTGTTTGCTTCATTGTTGTCTTCGATGGCATCGCCGAAGTCAATGGTATAAGTGGTATTGGGAAGCAACGTGTCGGTGATGTTCACCACCACACGCCGTCCGCGTGTCGATACGCGCGGGGTGGATGCACCCGGAGGCGACAACACCACCTTCTGGAATGCTTCCTTCACATTTACAAGCTCATTGAAGTCAATATATATATTACTTGGGTCTACATTGACCGATCCCGGCGATGGATTTGCACGTACAAATCGTGGTGGATCTTCATCGCGTGCACCTCCGGAAGGATTGCCGATCGACGCGCACCCCCACAGCAGCAAGATGCTGGCAAGCGATCCCGCCAACACCCCAATATGCTTCTTTAACGATCTCTTCATCATATCAATAATTAACCCCTTAACTCTTAACCCTTAACTCTTAACCCTTAACCCTTAACCCTTAACCCTTAACCCTTAACCCTTAACTCTTAACTTCTTACTCCTTACTCATTACTCCTTAACCCGATACTCCGGCGGCAAAATCTTCTTTGGATCCGCAGTGTCCGCCTTAATGATTATCATTTTCTCCTCGCCTTTCCATGGGAGAGCCGTATGATACATCTCATATTCCACTCTCACAGGAACGCATCCCAGCATCATCCGCTTCATTACGGCTGCCAAGGAATCACTCGCCACGCTGAATCTCACATCGTTGAAATAAAGAGGATCTGGGTCGCCCAACTCCTTATAAGGTATCATTGTTCCCTCAAAAGTCTTGATAATCGATCCGCGCCTCTCCATATTCCGTATATAGCCATATTTTACTGCACTGTCAGTATACGGACGGAGAAACCAAACCCATGCGAATATCAGCATTCCCAAAAGTGTGAGTGCTCCTGCAAGCCACCATTTCCATCCATTCCGAGGCTTATGAATTATCGAGCTCAGTGGTGACTCCTCTTCTTCAATCCAATAGTCAGGATCCTCCGGATCCAACTTTGGCGGTTTCGGTTTCTTTACCGGTGCCGGCTCATCATCTGAGTCAAAGAAGTCATTGTCCTCATCCTCCTCGTCATTTACCTTTTTTCTGAAGAATCCTTCACGCCGTTGCTTGGCGGGGACTTCCCGTTCCGGCTCCGGCTCGGAATAATAGTCCTCTTCCTCTTCAGTTATCTTTCGTGTTCTTGAATTCTCATGCGGCTCATCGTCATGATTATATTCAGGATTGGAATCCTTGTCGTCAGAATATGAGGCATCATAGCCTCCGGGCGTGAAGCTTTGATCCGGCACATAGTCATATGCCGGGGATATAGGGTCAGATGAGATCTCAAGTTCATCATCCCAGAGATCATCGTCTTCCTCATTGCTGAGGTATCTGTCATCTTCGTCGTATCTCATTCGCTTATCCCTTTTTTACCATTGGAAGAGGTTGCACCTATCCATATGGCAGTGAATATTCCAAGAATTATGAGCATCACAGTCTGTCCGCTCCATTGAAGTATTGAGAATGCAGCTCCCTCTACGTCAGCCACTCCATATATGGCGAGCCCGAACATTATCGCTATGTTCCAAGGTCCCAGTCCTCCGTTGCTTGGCACCGCCATGCCGATCGATGAGAACACAAACGCCACAAGGCAGGGTAGTAGTCCGAATCCCAATCCGGGTTCAGCGCATAGAGCCTTGGTGAAAGAAAAAGCATAGAATGCTACATACAGTTGCACGAAATAGCAGCCCCATATTGCCACTGTCAGCCACACGAATCTCCATTTCCCTGGCATTGTGGCTGTGACGGCAAAACCTTTCCATATCTCTCCTGTCCATTTCCTTAGCTTAGCCACCGGGGTCGTGTCGCGAAATCGATAAAGCAGCCACCATCCTATTCCGACGGCTATTATCCCGGCTATCCACAGGGCAGGGGAGTAGAGCAGATGAAGTATATTTTCCCCTACCGGGTATTTAGCCATGAAAGAGGCGAGTGCAGGGGCAGCAATGACAAATGTAAGCAGTATCAGCAGAAGCACCATCACTGAGTCAGCCATCCTGTCAGCCACCATCGATCCCATTACCGTAGTGAATTGGGCACGTGAGCGCCTTGCCACGAAAGTGCATCGCCATAGTTCACCGACGCGTGGCAGAAGCAGGTTGAGGGCATAGCATCCGAATACTCCGCATGTCAGCTCCATAAGTGTGCTCGGCACATTCAGCGCATTCAGTTGTATGCGCCAGCGCATAGCCCTGAAGATATGCGAGAATATGCTTATCCCCATGGCTGCCAGAATCCACCAGTAGTCCACACCATGGCTTATTATGTCCATGGTCTGCCTGAAGTCGACTTTCCTGAAGAGATACCATATCAGCAAGACCGACAGAAGCACCGGGAGTATATATTGCAATGCCTTCTTCATCTGGTTATTCCATTATTCAAGTTTCTCTTTTCTTTTTTGTAGTTCAATGATCAAATACCTCCAATCGCGTGGCGCCCTCCGCGTTCTCCGGCCGATGCGAAGCAGGCCGTACCCTCGGCGAGCTTGCAATAACCGCGACGCGAAGCTTACCCAAGCATTGAAACTCTGTCCCTTTGCGTCTTTGCGTGATAATAAAAGAGCATGCGAAAGTTGTATTCCTTAGCATATAAGTCATCATCCTTGTCCAGTGAGACTGCCGTATATTTCGAATGCACTCCGTATCTCCTCTTCAGTCGGCAGCATATCCCACTGTGGCACCCCTATCTCATTCAGAAGCGTGAAGTTGATCCGGTCTGGCGAAGCATTCTTCTTGTCGTGCCGCATCAAGGAAATGAGTGTGTCGATGTCAGTGCACTTCACCCCGGCAGCAGGGTAATGCTCTTTTAGCATCGTGGCAAATGGATATAGTTTGGCTGATGCAAGCTTCCCGTTCCTGTCCTTTCCTTCCGATATGGCGGAAAGCACCATTTCCCACAGCAGACCATGCGCAACGGCTATGCCGTGGGCAAGCGGCTTGCCGTTGATCAGTGCAAACGATTCGATTGCGTGTCCCGCAGTGTGGCCGAAGTTAAGGATTTTTCGTTCCCCCTTCTCCTTAGGGTCGCGCGTGGTGACACCGGTCTTTGTCTCGATGCAGCGCAATATCCAGGGCAATAGCAGTCGTCGGTCGTCGAGATACTTGTCGATGTCGAGCAGTGCCTCATACATCTCCGGGTCAGCTATAAGGGCGGTCTTCAGCATCTCGGCATATCCCGAAAGGAGTTCCTCCTCAGGCAGCGTGTCAAGTGTCTCAGGGATAATCACCACATCTTTGGGCATGGCGAACACCCCTATCTCATTCTTTAATCCGTCAAGGTTTATGGCTGTCTTTCCTCCGGTGGCGGCGTCCACCATCCCTAATAGGGTAGTGGAGACGTTGATGCAGTCGATGCCTCGTTTGAAAGTGGCAGCGGCAAACCCACCCAAATCAGTCACCATTCCTCCGCCAATGCAGAAGAGTGTCGAGCGGCGTGTCGCACCATCTTCTGAAAGCATTCGCCACACTTTCGTCAGCGAGTGGATGTTCTTGTGGTCATCACCGGCAGGAATCACACAGCGTGGGAGCTCCCCTAAAAAAGGAATCTGTTCCGAGAGTCGGTCCACGACCATTGTGGAAGTGTTTGAATCAGCCACTACAAACGGTGATTGTGAATTGATGAGGTCGATCACAAGCGGGAGTACATCGGCAAATTCATTCATCGACGGGAAAATACCCCATGCCTTCTCATCCTCAAAATTCTTCTTGGGTATAGGGCCCGTGCATACCGCCATTGTGCGGATTCCGGCTGCCACCCCTGCCCGCACTCCAAGAGGGGCATTCTCGATCACGATTGCCTCCTCCGGTTTCACCCCGGCCTTTTCCAGTCCTCTCAGGTATGGCTCCGGGTTGGGCTTTCCCTTCGTCACATCATGGGCTGTCACCATCATCCCCTCGCCAAATACTCCCGGGTAGTCTTTCCGTATATTGTCGATAAGGGATGCCTGTCCACTCCCGGTCACGACCACACACTTTATGCCCCGCTCGCATAGCGTGCGTAGCATACGGTCGGCACCCGGCATAGGCTCGTTGCCTCCAATAGTCTTGAATATCTTTGTCTTATAGTCATAGAGGGCAGTTCGCTTTTCCGGTTCGCAAGGCTTCCCGAACTCACGTTGCCATATAAGGTCGATTGTAGCCGCGCCAGTCATACCCTCATAGAGATAAAACTCATCGCGGCTGCACTCGATGCCATTTTCCTCCATCATCTGTTTCCAGGCGAGGGTATGGTATTTCATGGAGTCGTAGAGGACCCCATCCATATCGATTAGAGCAGCTTTAATCATAATGCAAAATTAGTAAATTTCGCGTGATTATCCGCCATTTTCACAAATTTTTATTAAAAAGACAGGTGCAGCCTCTCTCAAAAGCCCACACCTGCCTTGCTATCTTGATAATTTCGTTTGGCATGCCGTATTATCTCAACGGAAAACGTACAATTAATCCTCCTCTGCATAAGAGAGCACTGTCGGCGACTCCACATCCACGCCAAACTCCTTTGCCTTAGCCAAAATAGCGCGAGCCAATTTCGGCTTAAGATCTTCCGGACAATAGCGGAAATAAGACTCCGCAGCCCTCACATGCGCCGCATCCGGCATAGGATATTCACGTCGTTCAGGGAGCCCGAACACACTGTCAGGCAACTCCTTCTTTTCTTCATAACTTAATCTGTCATTCATAGCTTTTCTAATTTAAAGGTTTGTGCTATTATAACACCCCTCCACTCCATTCCTCCCAAACTTTAACCATCTTTGACACTCCCCCGCACATAAATATTTTCGTCCACTCTGATCCGCGACAGCAGGCGAAGCCGAGGCTCAGCCCATGTCCGCGAGCGTATGCCATAGTCGCAAAAGCACTGCCGAAGCATACCCAAGCATCACAGAAGCTAATGATAAAAATCCGCGCCCCATCCGCCCCATCGGCGAAATCCACGGCGAAGCCGGATCCGCGTTGCCTGCCAATCCCATAATAATCCTACTACATTATTTTCAACTAACGGTTTTTGTGGGATAAGGGAAGTTTTAGGCAGAGCAGATGTATATTTGCAGAATATTTTTAGCAAAGAGAAATACATATACAATGGCATCCATAAAAGTAAAGTTCCGTCCTTCTTCTATTCCTGAACGCGAAGGTACAATTTATTATCAGATCATACACGAAAGGAAAACCCGTCAATTGCTTACCGACTATCGTATCCTCCCCTCAGAATGGGATGAAGATCGTGGAGAAGTGACCAGCAACCAAAAAGAAGACCGCACTCCGATAATCCGATCAATCCGGGATCATATAAGGCAAGACATTGATCGCCTCAATATGATTATCCATCGGTTCGAAAGTGAAGGCACTCCCTATTCCACTGACCGCATCATAGCGGAATTCAATCAGGATTCATCCGATAATTCACTTTTCTCCTTCATGCAGAGCGCCATTGCCAGACTCCGGCATAACGGCAAGACCCGCACTTCCGAGACCTACAAAGCCACACTCCGAAGTTTCAAGAAATTCCGTGCAGGGGTCGACTTAAGCCTTGACTCATTGACATCCAACATCATGGAAGAATATCAGGCATGGCTTCATCAACGAGGTGCATCCCCCAACACCATCTCCTTCTATATCCGCATACTACGCGCAGTCTACAACCGAGCCATCGAAGATGAAATCGTCGAGAACCGTCGTCCATTCCGTAGGGTCTACACCGGTGTCGAAAAGACAGTAAAGCGAGCACTCCCACTTTCAATGATAAGGAAAATCAAATCTCTTGACTTGTCGCTGAAGCCCGATCTCCAATTTGCCCGCGACATGTTTATCCTCAGCTTCATGCTCCGCGGCATGAGCTTCATCGACATGGCGCTCCTGAAAAAAAGCGACTTGAAAGATGGTCACATCACTTATAGGCGAAGAAAGACCGGCCAGCAACTGATAATACAATGGACCAAAGACATGCAACAGATACTTGACCGATATCCTGCAAACCCAAGCGAATACCTGCTCCCAATAATAAAAAACAGCAACTCAAAACTTCGTTACGCATATAAGAACATGGGAGAAAAAATCAACCTGCGCCTAAAGAAAATCGCCGAAATGGCTGGAACCCGATTGCCCCTCACAATGTATGTAGCCCGCCACTCCTGGGCCTCCATCGCCAAAGCCGAAGGCATCCCACTGAGCATCATAAGCGAAGGTCTCGGCCACGAAAAAGAATCCACCACCCGCATCTACCTCTCCACCCTCGACACCACCCTCATCGACCGCGCCAACAGCCGCATCCTCAAGCTCCTCTAATATGAGCTATGATAAATCTTTTTCAAGTGACTGAGAATGTGGAAAGCGCTCTCCGAGCGCGTCCCCGCGTGTCCTAACCCTAACATCCCCCAGACCGCGCAGCCGGTTTGTCATATATGGGAGGGAGGTTTCCCAACCTCCCCAAAGCGCCCCGTTTTGTCGCAAGGTGAAACATACCTCCTGGTCCTACCCATCCTACAGATCAGGTCGGAGACCTGATAATTATGCCAAAACCCCAGACTTCAGTCTGGGGTTACCAAATCAATAGCTCAGTAGCCTCGGAGAGGCGCTTCATGCCATAATCCTCATCTCCTCCACCATCCCCTTTAGTAGTAAGCATTCTCCGAATGCGTCCCCGCGCGTCTTCCTCTAATCTCACCTCCAAATGCGCAGCCGGTTTGTCTTTGGGTGAAACACAAATCCGCGTTGCTATAGAATCCCCTAAAATCCAACAATTTAATTTCTCCGCCACTCTATAAGATGCCATAACCGAATCGCAAAGTCTCCCAAATCACAGAAACTCAGCCCCACTGCTCCCACTGCGTAATATTAATAGAACTTGAAAAATTAAGCCAGTAAGCATATCTCCGACTCCCATCATAGAAACTCCAACCCCAAAATGTTTAGCAAAACCCCGAATCTCTTGCCAAGAGATACCTATTTTTGCACAAAGATAAAGAAAATATCCCAAATATGAAAATTTTGCACAAGACTTCAAGGACAAGGAAATGTTGACCAAACATGGTTTCAATAATGTTGATATACTTGGAGAAAATACAAAGATTGGGAATGTTCAGTTAGTAAAAACAAAGTCCAAGCATGGAAAATTCCCTTTGATTCTGATCGCAGGAAATACATGTGGTATTGTGTTCATGTCCGATTCAGAAAAACGGTTATATCTTACTGGGGACACAATATGGTATAATGGTGTTAAGGAGACGATTGACATTTATAAACCTGACGTAATAATCGTAAATGCTGGAGGAAATAAATTCAACGGTTTCCACCATGTCATTATGAACGATGATGATGTGGTTAAACTCCACAATTACGCTCCCAATGCAGATATTGTAGCCACACATCTTGAAGGTGTTAATCATAACACTGTTACAAGGAAAAAGCTACTACAGACTTCTGTTGATAATGGTTTTTTTAAGAAGCTCTTCATTCCTAATAATGGAGAATCCATTAAGTTATAGTGTATGGAAATATTACCAGAATCGCTAAAATCTGTAGAGGTAAAAGGGATAATGACAAAATCCTCTCTACCAGTTGGAGGATATTCTGTCAATCCTTATACTGGCTGTCCTCATGTATGCAAGTATTGTTACGCTTCCTTTATGAAACGCTTTACAAAGCATTCGGAACCATGGGGTAGCTTTCTAGATGTCAAATATTGGAAACCAATTCCAGATCCTCACAAATATGACGGACAGCGTATAGTGATTGGCTCTGTAACTGACGGATATAATCCTTATGAAGAAACGTATCGTCGTACTCGGCAACTACTTGAAGAATTGAGAGGCTCATCTGCGGAAATTCTGATTTGTACCAAATCTGATCTTGTTCTTCGTGATTTAGATTTATTAAAGGAGTTCCCCAAGGTTACCGTATCGTTCTCTGTAAATACCCTTGACGAACAATTTCAAAGTGACATGGACGATGCTGTTTCAATTGAACGGCGTTTGGCTGCAATGAAAAGAATATATGAAGCAGGTATCCGCACATTATGCTTTATCTCTCCTATTTTCCCTGGAATTACGGATGTAATCCCGATTATAGAGCGGGTAAAGGATTTTACTGATTTAATTTGGCTTGAAAATCTAAATCTTCGAGGGCAATTTAAAGGAGCAATTATAAGTTATATAGATAGTAACTATCCGTCTCTCAAACCCATATATGAAGAGATTTATAATAAGCATAAGCGCGATTATTGGCAGCGACTTGATGAAATAGTGCGAAAGTACGCGGAAGAGCATGACTTACCATATATTGTCAACGACCTTCCATATGGTCGTGCCAAACAATGACATCCTACCATTGTAAATTACTTCTATCATGAAGATATAAGATTAAAATAAAACTTCAATACCCTGAGAACTGATCATTATTAGATAGTCTCAGGGTATTTTTTATCGTCAAATGTTGGATGCGAAATACTTTGTCTGAACTTATTTATAACAATTCGGACAAATACCCTTAAACATAAAATTTACTGATTTTACCTTATATTGTTCGGGTATATTTATATCCGGCATTTTTACGTAATCTAAACAGATTACTGATCCGCATTTTTCACAATAGAAGTGGGCATGTTGGTCTGAAACTGAATGATGTTCCTTACCATTACAAAGTTCATACTTTATGGAACGACTTCCATCTTCAATGACATGTACAATATCATTCTTCGAGAAAAGTTCCAGCACCCTAAAAATACTTGCTTTGTCCATAGGGTCTAACGACATTTCTAAATCAGCAAGATTTACAGGAGAAGTACGCTTTTGTAAATCTTTTAAGACAAGTACTCTATTTGTAGTTGGCTTAATGCCGTGATTTGTCAAAATATTTTCAATATCGGAATTGTTCATTTTATCAA
>JAIDSL010000170.1 GCA_029061255.1 Muribaculaceae bacterium | reverse complement strand
CCCGAGGACAGGTGGCGGAGATTGGATTATTTCTTCAAAAGATTCCATAATTTAATATTTAAGATTAATGTTTCTCAAAACCTAAGACTTAAGACTCAAGACTCAAGACTCAAGACTAAGTTTCTTTTATTGTTTTTACGATATTTAAACACTCTCCTCCCCCTTTTGGTTCAATTGATCCCTTTGATCGTTTTCACATTCTTACGCAATCTCCAAATTTATATTTTACGGATTACTTTCGCAGGGTTACCGGCAACAATGGTATTGGCTTCGACATTTTTGGTCACTACACTTCCTGCTCCGACAACAGCATTCTCGCCAATGGTGACACCGGGGAGGATAGTAGCTCCCGCTCCAATCCATGCCCGACGGCAGATCCGGACAGGTTTACAGGTGATGATCCAGCGGTTGTCAAGGTCATGGTTGTTCGATATTAGCTGAGCGTTTGCGGCTATCATAACATCATCCTCTATGGTAATTCCGCCGGCCGCCATCATAAGGCAATCGCTGTTTATCACGACATTCTTCCCGATGCTGACTTTATTGAATCTTACCCCCTTCAAAGGTGTGACTATTCTGCTGTTCTCACCCATTTCCGGGAAAAGCTGACTTATCAGCGAATCATATTCCTCAGTAAAAGGCATCGTTTGGTTAAGCCGGAAAAGTGTCTGTGCATGAAACTGTGAAAGTTCCATCTCTTCCTGAGTCGGATTCGCGCAGTCAATTCTAATTTCTTCCATATCTGGTATTTTTATATCAGTTATAATTATCTATTTTGTTGCCTTTGGTTGAAGAGGGCCATAGAAATATGAGGCTGTAGCTCCGCCGTCAATAAGGAAATCCGCACCTGCGATTGATCATTGAGCATTACGCGGTCTTCTATTCTGTTATCCATATCTTTATTGATCTTTTATTATTGTTTCCTTTTACTATTACAACGCGATATTACAGGATTTGATTCATAGACAGTTTTTCAATTTACCGTCAAAATTTGCACAATTCCACTAATTTTACTATTTTTGCAGCATGGCAAGGAATCTACACGAATTGATAGTCTATTCAGAAGAGTTTGGACTCATAAACTCTCCGGCGTTTTATGATTGCGTCGTGCATCTTATATGCAACGGTGGGAATGGAAGTTTCTCCTACAATGACCGCCATTTCAAGATTTCAATAAATGAGATAGCCGTGATTTCACGACCTCAGATGGTATCCGATATCACAGCTGATGAAAACTTCAGCTGTGAGTATATCGCCGCTCCCGACAAATTCCTTCACAATCTTTTGCCTGCCAATAATTACGCCATTCAAGGTTGCATTAGCCTGTTTGACAATCCCATAATCAAGGTAACCGATTTAGATGCCACTCGTTTCAGAACCGACCTTGCCAATATAAGGAACCGAATTGACAACATTGACCACCGTTTCTATCAGGAGCTCATGGGAAGTCTTTTGCAGACAATGGTTTATGACCTGTTTGACTTTCATGCCAAGACAAACGTCAATATTCTGACTACAGACCGTGTCGGCTATATTACTTCACAATTCTTTATGCTCATAGAGGGAGGGCGACCGAAAACACAGAGAGAAGTGTCTCACTATGCTGAACAGCTTCATGTAACTCCGAAGTATCTGTCGGATACGATAAAGCGTGTAACCGGGACAAGTGTCTCCGCACATATCAACAACGCTGCTACAGCAATTGCATTGGAATATCTTAAAAACAGCAATATGTCTGTTTCACAGATTGCTGATGAAATGAACTTCTCATCATTGAGCTATTTCAGCCGTTTCTGTGTGAAGCATTTCGGAATGTCGCCGGTAAAATTCCGTACCGCAGGTGCAAAAAAATAAAGCCATGCGCTAAGATATTATCTTAGGCATGACTTCATTTAGATTTTGTCGTTTTTATCTCCAGCCCATGAACATCTTTACTACCTCCGGCTCATGATGGTCAAAGAAAAGACTCTTGCCTGTATTAAGTTTTGTTATCTCCGCCATATCCTCGTCGCTGAGCGTGAAGTCAAGGATGTCGAGGTTCTGTTCCATACGCTCGATATGAACTGATTTTGGAATAATTATCACACCACGTTGCACAAGCCAGCGGAGAGCCACCTGAGCCACACTCTTGCCATATTTCTTACCGATAGCCTCAAGCACGGGGTTCGTAAAGAAATTGTTACGTCCCTCCGCAAGAGGTCCCCACGACATAATACGGCAGTCAAGTTCCTCCATATATCTTTGAGCCTCTATCTGCTGGTCGAACACGTGGGTCTCGACCTGATTCACCATCGGCGTAATCTCCACATTGTTGGCAAGATCGATGAGATGGTCGGGATAGAAGTTGCTGACTCCGATTGCGCGGAGCTTACCTTCTTTATACGCCTCTTCGAGCGCGCGATATGCGCCATAGCGATCGCAGAAAGGCTGGTGAAGCAGCATCAGGTCTATGTAGTCGGTACCGAGCTTGAGCAGGCT
>JAIDSL010000017.1 GCA_029061255.1 Muribaculaceae bacterium | reverse complement strand
CTATTCGTCGGCAGCGTCAGATGGGTATAAGATACAGATTCCTTACGCTTGTCCTTGACAGTATATTTTGATATGCCTCATTTTCCATAATGGAGGCTGGTATGCTTTCTTTTTCTTTCATAATCGTTTTTTAAGAATAAGTCTCATATTCAATAACAATTCAATGGTGAAAATGTAACCGCTCATCGGAAAGATTCCCACGTAGAAATCTGACGTATAAAGTAAATAAAGAAAAGATCGCTTTTAAGTCACAATTAACTTATAAAAAAGTTTAAATGATAAAAGATGATGTCTTAATGTCTAAATTAAATAACCTATAAGTCAATAACAATTGTTATTAAATATAGAGATGTTGACTGTGAAGCTATTAAAGTGGCTTATCTACAGTTAAATGATTTCTGTATCAAGATATACGTATAATTGAAAAACGATATGGCGCAAATGAAGATTCCAGAAGTTGATGTTAACTTATGGAATAAATATAAAGTCAGGTTTACTCCGCATCCTGATGTCAACATCATCGTAGGCATCAATGGGAGTGGAAAGACTACCCTTCTTTCTGAAATAGAGAAGGCTCTTCCGAAAGGAACCTATATTTATGTACCATCCATTGACAATCTCGTGACACGCGATAAGCGTAAGAAAGAGACAGCCCTTTCACAGGATCTTGATTCTTATATCTACGATATGAAGACAGGACCATCGCTGATGTATTACCGTATGTCAATGCTTGATGCCTCCCCTGATAAACAGGCGAGAGTCAAAGAGCGACTCGCTTCATTCTGCGATGTTGTCAACAGTCTTTTCAAAGACACTGGAAAACAAATTGAAATCGAAGGGAATAAATTCATAATTAACTCAAACGGAACACTTCTATCATCCAACTATCTTTCTTCAGGTGAAAAACAAATATTGTTATTGCTACTAAGAGTTTTCCTATTGGATGAGAAAGAATCAGTTGTATTGATTGACGAACCGGAAAATTCTCTTGATATTAGTTGGCAGTATAAGCTAATTGATATATTGACGCGTCTTAATCCGAATGCACAGTTCTTTATTACTACGCATTCCCCCAGCATCTTCGGCAATGGCTGGGGCGACAAGATCATTTATATGGAAGATGTCACTACTAAGATTGAGAAAGACGTATGAGCCGTATAGAAGATCAAGCCAACTACTATAAAAACTATCATTTGCGGTATCGGGATACGGTCGCAGTCATTCATGTGGAGGACGAAGATGATAAGAGATTTTGGCTGACAGAACTCCATAATGTAAAATCAGGAAATTATCATTTTGTCACTCAGAGCAAAAGTGAGGACGGATTCCATTCTAAAGGATGTGAGCAATGTCTGAAATATCGGCCATACACCAATCGCCAATTCTTCATCTGCATAGACAGCGACCTAAGGTTATTACGAGGTGAAGAAGGGTTGACTCCCGAGAACTACATAGCCCAAACGTATGCTTATTCATGGGAGAATCATTCTTGTGAAGCAGTACATCTTGAATACAAATTCAGAGAGAAAATGCCGGATTGTGATTTCAGTTTTGTATCTTTCTTGAGGCAACTGTCTGAGATTGTTTATAGGCCACTTCTTTATCTTGTATATCACAAAACCTCAGAACTCAATCGACTATGGAATATAACTAAGTTTAACCGATGTATTCCTAATCAACTGAGACGAGAAGACCTTATGGAAAATGGAAAGCAGTATTTGCTAAAGGTCAAACAGCTTTTCGATGCAGAATTGTCTTCTCTAAGTTTGCCTGATAATTTTGCTATTGAAGGTCTTACTCCCGAGAATGCTTATCTACATATTCAAGGGCATAAATTATATGATCTCATAGTAAATATCGGCACAATGCTGTGTAAAGGAAAAAGGATTGCCTTTAAATCAGAGATACTGGATAAGGGATTTCCTGTATCCGGTTATATGGAGATTGACAATGTCCAATCAGATTTAGTCAAGATATTGCACTAATATGTAGTAGACATACTCTCAAATATAGGAATTCATTAAACCTATACCATAAGTATCTAAAATTAAATAGCTTGTATTTTAATTTCCCCGAATTCGGGGAAATTAAACTGTAAGTACCGTAAGGTTTTATACGTAAGTATAAATAATACATTACTAACAATGAAAATGGATCGACAAAAAAAATTAATCTTTGAAGAGCTTTCGCTTTATTTTGGCGAAAGCTCTTGCTATCTTTGCATCGTGAAACAAAAACAGATAGAATTTATGGAAAACTCATTGCATTTGGACATCTAATTGTTCTTGACAGAGGCAAATCAATTTGCTTGGCTAAAAAATTGACGAAATCAAAAATCGTGGAATTCAGACACCTACTTTCTAAATAAAACGAAAGATAATCAATCATGTGACTCAACTTTCGCGGAGCTAATATATCTCACTCAATGATGCGAACGGAATATCTTTTGGATTCCCAACCGGGCCTTTCTCATTCCTGTCATACGGAACGGAGTGAGCCTCTGCACGTTTTTTTCGCATTTTGCCCCCTATTCAGTTTAATAAGGCGCGACAGATCCAAATTGGATTTACGTGGGATTATTAGAGCGAACGATGAGTTTATATATTATAACCTATACGAAAAGATAAGGCATATCCTAATCCAGGAGAATGCTACGTAGAGAATTTGGTATTCATTAGAGGGATTATGGTTAGTATATCCCTCTGATTTTCCTTAATTTTGCATCGGGAAAAGATATCCGGATATGGCCAATGTCATATGGCGGTTATTAAGGAAGACTGAACTTTTCAGCAAAGAAGTGTCAAGATCGGGTATGGAGCAATCGTAGGAGCACAGAGCGTAGTGACACATGACGTTCCGCCTATGACGATAGTGGCTGGAAATCCGGCAAGAGTAATCAAGAAATTAGAATTATAAATAAAAAAATAATTGCATATGAAAAAGTTAATGATGGCAGTGGCGATTATGCTCACAGCAATCTCCATGAATGCAAAGACATTAGTAGTCTATTACAGCTACACCAACAATGTGAACAGCGTTGTGACAGAACTTACAAAACAGATTGAGGCAGACGTTGTACGCATCGAGCCGGCAGAAAAAGGCCTCGACTACGCAGCCAACAACTATGAAATCGGAAGTGCACAGATAGCAGCGATACGCAATAATCCTAATGACGCTTCCTCATATCCAGCCATCGACCCTGTAGATGTAAATTTGGCCGATTATGACAGCATCATTATCGGCGCACCATTATGGTGGAGCCAAATGGCAGCTCCGCTGCAGACATTCCTTTTCAATAATGGGTCGGCTATGGCTGGAAAGAAGATTGGGCTCATAGTATCGAGTGCAAGCAGCGGAATCAGCGGAGTGGAGAGTGACGCAAAACGACTTATTCCCGGTGGTGATTTTCTTTCTCCGTCTTTGTGGATCAGGAGTTCACAGACATCCAACAGTGCGACCCTCATACAGCAATGGCTAAAGGACATCAATTACGACGCAGTGTCAGGCGTAGAAGACATCAGGCTTGAAAACGGCAGACAGCAATATACCGTCTATACTATTTCCGGCAGCCTTATCGGAAAGGATCTTGAATCTATTGATGGACTTGACAAAGGGCTCTACATCATCAACGGGAAAAAGACCTGTAAGTAAGAATCCCTCAGAGTTATTTAGGGTTCCAAAGATAAAGATAAAATATTAACTATTAAGATTAAGACTCCATTCTAATGAGATGGGGTCTTAATCTATTTAAGCTTCTGTAAACATCTGAACCCTGATATAGAAGATTCCCATTGCAAAGCTGCTTTAGGTAAGCATGAAGCAGTACGAATTTTTGGCCAAAATATATCTTGTTGAAACGAAGTTATCGCGTGTTAAAAGCGGTGGAAAAGACGCGAAATGTCAGGAAAATTTTGTAATTTTGCAGTTGTAATGGGAAATAGAGCAAAAAAGTTAGACCATCAAATAGCCATATTAAAAAGCAGAGGCATGGAGATTTCTGATATTGAGAAAGCCAAAGAGGTTTTGCTTGATGTCGGGTACTATCGCCTTGGATTTTATTGGTTTCCCTTTGAGCAATCCTATCCTTCCAAACGCAACAGGACTCACGAACTTAAATCAGGAACTAATTTTGATGATGCGGTCAAACTATACTACTTTGACTATAAACTCAGAAGTATCTTATCATACTATATTCAAAGAATAGAGATAAATTTCCGCAATTATCTGACATACACGCTTTCAAATCATTATGAGGATAATCCACAATGGTTTGTAGATAATAATTGCGTTGAGAAAAGTTATATCTCGAATTTTGATACCTCTGTGTATAATTCAGGGTTCAAATTGAACGCTGTAATTAAAGAACATCATCGAAATCATCTTGATGATAAGTATGCTCCGGCATGGAAAACTTGTGAATATATGACATTCGGGAGTGTCCTCAATCTTTATAAGGCATTAAAAGATCGCCGAATTAAAATAGATATTGCTAATCACTACGGTATTCGATATATCGAAGTATTGGAAAATTATCTGGAAATCGTAAGAGAATTAAGAAATTATTGCGCTCACGGAAATGTGCTTTATGACTTTGTGCCTTTCAAGTATATTAGGCGAGGTCCGGCAAATGTAAGAGGCGCGGTAAACTTCCGGAATCTATATGGCTCCATATCAGTTGTATTATATTTGTTAAAACAGGTATCAGAAAACAGGTATAACGATATGAGAGAAGAAGTGAATGCGCTAATTGCGCGTTATTCTGTTAATCCTAAAGTTAGAGAAGTTCTTAGTACAATTAGTGGTCTTAATCCCGGTTCAATAGGTTAGACCAACTTTATTGATGATTTTTTTGTTATATCAGAAAAAATAAGTACCTTTGCAACAAAATAAGTGCAGCTATCGGTTTTAGTCCCGGTACCAGCACTATAAAAGGGAAAAGAAGTCGTGCATTTTGTCTGCGCGACTTCGATCTTTTTATACTAACGCAACAGAGCATTTCATTTCGGAAATGCCCTTGATACAGAGAGGTTGATGGACAGATTCTACGGAACACATTACCTTTTGCTCCCATTGTGTAGTCCCAATCAAACAGTACTCTACCGTAGGCTTCGTAGTCAAAATGGTTTAGCGGAAATACATTGGCGAATGGGAGATACTATATAATCCGGATTTTAATTGTACCGAATTCGGTACAATTAAAAATGCAGCCGGAAGCAATAGTTTTGTCCTTTTTACAAAGGTATGTGTGTTCTAAAGGAGAAACTATCTCAATCGGGATTTTTGTGTAATCGGATTTTTTTGGTAATTTTGCACTCATGAAAAAAGACAGGATATTCAGTTTTATACTGGCGATGTTGATGCTTATAGCGGCTACCATAACCGTCAACAAGGCCGTGTTTAGCCATAACATGCAGGGAAAAGAGACTTTTGATGACAAATCCCCTGAAGCCGTCAGAGAAAATGTCACAGTAGGACCTGACGGAAGCGTGATAGTACATACAGCCGGACTTCACAGAACAATCAGCGGCTATGCTGGCCCAGTGCCTCTCGACATCCATATCTCAGACGCGAAGATAACCGAAATACATGCTCTCGCCAATGCCGAGAGTCCATCATTCTTCCAGCGAGCATCTACGCTTTTCGACTCCTGGATCGGAAAGACTCCCGATCAGAAAACATAGGGTAAACTCTTAAACAACTAAACTTTTAAACCAATTCTTAAAATGAAGAATTCAACTTATCTTATAATTCTCCTGGCATTAGGATTAGTATTCACTTCCTATAAATGGATCAGTTCGGCCTCATCATCTGTAGAGGAAACCATGCAGAAATCCACTATCGAGGACATCATGACTCGCACAAGCGTACGCGCTTATACCGACAAAGCGGTTGGAAGCGAACAGATTGACACACTGCTACGCGCAGCAATGGCAGCTCCGACGGCAGGCAACAAACAGCCGTGGCGTTTCGTGGTCATCAACGACAAGGCAACCCTAAACGCGATAAGCGAAAACTTCCACACGATGACAATGGCAAAGGACGCATCCGTAGCGGTCATCATGTGCGGGGATGTGACGTCGACTTTTGAGGGAGACGCCCGCGACTACTGGATTCAGGATGTATCGGCTGCTTCCGAAAACCTTCTGCTTGCCGCACATGCCATAGGACTCGGAGCCGTATGGTGCGGCATATATCCTCAGATGTCGCGCGTGGAGCAGTTCTCCGAGATGCTTCATCTGCCTGAGAACATCATCCCGATGGCCTGCATATGCATTGGATATCCCGCAGGAGAGACAACACCCAAAGACAAGTGGAAACCGGAATATATACACTACGACACATGGGACAGCCTTCCCGCTACTCTTCATGATGCCACTACAGGAGCTTCAAAAAGATCATAAAGACACCACTATCGTCACACCTGTAGGACGCACGAGCCGTGCGTCCCTACCAGTCAAATGGGGAGATTGTCCATATTCAAAGGGCAATCCGTGATTGTGGTCGGTATTTTAGTAATTGAGGTAAGTCTGTGTCAATAATACTGAGTAACTTTGCAGTCAGTTAAGAATATAATCTTTTATGAAGAAAATAATAGTAAGCGCAATGATGCTGCTTGCAGTGTCATTGGCATCAAACTCACAGACTATGAATAATCCGAATACCGACATGTCTATCGCTCCCACGGAGCAATTGACACTTACTCAGGAATGGGACAAGGTCTTCCCTAAAAGCGACAAAGTGGACCACCGTAAGGTGACTTTCGTAAACCGCTATGGCATCACCTTAGCTGCAGACATGTATACTCCGAAAGGAATCTCCGGCAAACTTCCGGCAATAGCCGTAAGCGGACCTTTCGGTGCCGTGAAGGAGCAATCAAGCGGTCTCTATGCCCAGCAGCTTGCTGAACGTGGTTATCTCACCATTGCATTCGACCCATCATTCACCGGAGAAAGCGGTGGCAAGCCCCGTAGGGTGGCATCGCCAGACATAAACGTCGAGGATTTCTCTGCCGCAGTAGACTTTCTCTCTACGCAGCCGAATGTGGATGCAGACCGCATCGGCATCCTTGGGGTTTGTGGCTGGGGCGGTATCGCCATCCAGGCAGCGATAAATGATCCCCGCATCAAGGCCACTGTCGCTTCAACTATGTATGACATGACCCGGGTAAGCGCAAACGGCTATTTCGACTCAGAGGACTCCAAGGAACAGCGCAACGCCAAACGCGAAGCAATGGCAAAGCAGCGTACGGAGGATTACCGCGCCGGCGCATTTACAAGAGCCGGAGGTGTAGTGGATCCCCTTCCCGATGATGCACCTCAATTCGTAAAGGACTACCACGCCTATTATAAGACTCCAAGAGGTTTTCATCCAAGATCAGGCAACTCCACCGACGGATGGAACGCTACTTCTGCCCTGCCATTCGTAAACTTCAAGTTCTTTGAATACGCCGACGAATTGGACAACGCAGTGCTCATCGTGCATGGCGATCAGGCTCATTCCTACTACTTCGGCAAGGATACATTCGCAAAATTAAAGGGCGACAACAAACAGATGCTGACCATCAAGGGAGCAAGCCATTGCGACCTTTATGACCAGATCGACATTATTCCATTTGACGAAATCGCGGCATTCTATAAGGAGAACATGAAATGACCACTGAAGAATTTATCCGTATTATGGACTCCGGGGAAGTTATCCCCGGAGGATCACCCATTCATGCCAAGATGCATGAGCTTAGCCAGGAAGCAATCCGCATAACAATGCAGATCAACAACTCATATCATAATCATGATGAGATCATAGCCCTTATGTCGGAACTGACAGGAACGGAGATTGATGACAGTTTCGGACTGTTTCCACCTTTCTATACCGACTGCGGCAAGAACATGAGGTTTGGCAAACGCGTCTTCATCAATTCGGGATGCAAGTTTCAAGATCAGGGAGGCATAACCATCGGCGACGATGTGCTTGTAGGTCACAACTGCGTAATAGCAACCCTTAACCATGCTATGGACCCTGACCGTCGCGCAGACATGATACCGGCTCCTGTAAAAATCGGAGATAAAGTCTGGATCGGCGCGAATGTAACCATCCTGCAGGGTGTCACTATTGGCGAAGGAGCGGTTATAGCAGCCGGAGCCGTCGTAAACAAGGATGTCCCGGCACGCACTGTCGTAGGTGGGATTCCCGCTAAAGTTCTAAAGGAAATATGAAAAGGATTTTCCTATTATCATTATTGACAGCTATATCAGTCATGGCATTCTCCCAAACTAAAATATTGCTCACAATTGGCGAAAAGACGATGACCGCGACATTGGTGGATAATGCCGCGACCCAAGAATTAAAAGCGCTACTTGAAAAGGGCCCCATCTCGATCCAAATGAGCGACTATGGTGGTTTTGAGAAGGTCGGAGCTTTCCCCCAATCCTTCACGACATCAAACTCCCAGATTACGACCGAGCCGGGCGACATCATGCTCTATCAAGGCAACAATATGGTGATCTTTTATGGAGCTAACTCATGGAGTTATACGAGATTAGGCAAAATAGACGGAGCAAATGCCGAAAACATCAGGCAGTTTCTTGGCAACGGCGATATTTCACTGACGATCTCATTGACATCATCAGCAGGTGTAGCCAGAATTTCCAATGAAGGTAAAAAAAGCGATACTGTATTTGACCTTAATGGCAATCCTATAAAATCACAACCTCTTTCTCCCGGAATTTACATTGTCAACGGAAAGAAAACCTTGATAAAAGACTGACTAAGTATAAGATACCTACTTCTTACCACTCATTGTCCAAGAGTGCCATCGCATTAATTATGATGGTACTCTTTTATCTTTGACTTCAACAAACCAGGACTATACATAAAGGAAATTTAAATTTTCATATTTTAATGTGAAAGACTTGCAGCGCAACTAAATTTTAGTTACTTTTGTAAAACATATTAAAAATGGGAACAAAAGAAAAACTCATACTTCGCTTCAAGTCTTTTCCAACTGATTTCACTTGGAATGAAAAAGAATGAATATGAAAATAATAGTATTAGATGGATATGGGATGAATCCCGGCGATCTTTCATGGGATCGGCTGAAAGCTCTGGGCGAGGTGACTGTTTATGACCGTACCGCGCCATCAGAAACAATAGAACGCAGTGCTGGTGCTGAAATTCTGCTCACCAACAAGACAATAATAGACCGGAATATCATCGAGAATATTCCGGATCTCAAATATATCGGAGTATTAGCTACAGGCTACAATGTGGTAGACACTGCGGCAGCCCGTGAGAAAGGAATCGTCGTGACAAATATCCCTGCTTACAGCACAGACTCCGTAGCACAGATGGTGTTTTCACTTCTGCTTGCCATCACTAACAATGTGGAGCATTATACGGCCGACAATCGCGCCGGTCGCTGGAGCAGAAATGCAGATTTCTGCTACTGGGATTCTCCCCTTATGGAGCTTGCAGGAAAGACTTTCGGTATCATCGGGTTCGGAAATATAGGAAGCAAAGTCGCTGGCATTGCACTTTCATTCGGAATGAAGGTCATGGCATTGTCGTCAAAACCGGCAGATAAGCTCCCATCCGGAGTGACAAAAGCGAAAAATCTTGACCAACTGCTAAGCGAAAGCGATGTGCTGTCGCTCCATTGTCCACTCACCGATTCCACAAAACACCTCATCAATGCCTCTACATTGGCAAAGATGAAATCATCTGCGATATTAATCAACACAGGTCGCGGACCACTCATAGATGAAACCGCACTCGCCGAAGCTCTCAACAGCGGGGCTCTACGTGGAGCCGGAGTGGATGTCCTTTCATATGAACCCCCGACAATCGACAACCCGCTGCTTTATGCCCGCAATTGCTATACCACACCTCACCTGGGTTGGGCGACCGTAGAGGCTCGCCAACGCCTGATGGACATAGCCGTGGCAAACGTTGCTAACTTCATCGAGGGGACACCGACCAACGTAGTCAATTAATGGGATTTCTAAACTGCAATGAAATGAAATGATATAAATCGCAACTTACTGGATCATATTGCGAAGATAGGGAATAAGTTCGTCTGCCATCTTCTCAGCCTGTCGAGCCGAGGGATGCCAGTCTGCTCCATAGCCAAGTTCCCCGGTTTGAGGCGACATATCAAACCGATATATCATATCATCTTCCGATGCCAGCCTATCCAAGACAGTCTTCACGTCTGCTAACGCTTGTCCCTGAAGCATAGCCCCTGTCAACAAGACAATCTTAGCATCAGGATGAAGTGTACGCAGATGTGCGAGGAAATCACGGTAATGTTTCTCGTAGAGGGAAATGTCGTAGTTGTCTTCCGAAGTGTCGTTGGTGCCTAAGTTTATGCAGATTATATCGGGATGGAACTGCGAATGATCCCACTTATGATCATAATCATAGAGTTGTGTATAATCATATTCAAGGAGCATTGTTTTCGCATCTCCCTCCTTCGGACCTCCATAGTTACGATAAATTCCAATCCCTGATCGGGCGACGATGTTGACATCGGCATTCAGGGCACGTGCTGCCTTGTGGGCATAGGTCATGGTATGATTCTCTGTGTCGTAAGAAAAACCATTGTTTGGATTATCATCCTCTATCCCATAACCGCACGTGATGGAATTACCTATAAATTCTATCTTCAATTCAGGCTTTGGTGCTGAAGAGAGAAGGTCGCCATTAATATGGAATGCCCGGAAACGAGGATGGAATTCAAAACCTTCTATCGCATACGTAATCCTAACGTTGTGGACTGTATCATTAAGACTATCAGCCAACACAAGGAGTGAATCTGTCGGGCTAAAAACTACTGTTTTGGGTGCACTATCATCCATTTCCACCACAAACTTCCCGCTTCCGGGTGTAGTTTCCATGCCTATCCCTGTGCCTTTGAAACGCAACATGGCCGTAGTGCCGGGATAATTGAAAGCTCCCTCTCCGTTTTCATTCCAATGGATGCGTCCCATGTAAGCGATGTCGGGATTATGTGCCGCCACTCTTTTGCCGGAAGATTCAATTTCATTTCCAGCCTTCGCCAAACATGCTCCCCATACACACATCATCAACCCAAGTAGTATTCTCGTCTTAGTCATCACATTCTCTTCAATAAAGATTTATACGCTCCCCAAGCATTCTTCCCTCAAAATTAATAAAAATTTTTGGTATAACCAGCATCGATTTCATAATTTTTATGTATATTTGAGTTTCAATTAGTAATTAACTCTCAATAACGAATGTAATGATACATGACCTCAAAGAATTAAAGCGAAAGGTTTTAGA
>JAIDSL010000169.1 GCA_029061255.1 Muribaculaceae bacterium | reverse complement strand
TATTTAGGCGCAGAACTCTCTTTTGTGCCGTGAGCTTTGAACTGGCAGAGGGGGCGCAGAATTTAAATCATTGTCCGCGCCGGGGGCAATTATAGGGGGATTTGGATTTATTTTTTGTCGAATTTTTGGATAAATCGAAAAATAATGCTAATTTTGCAATGCTGACCGAAACTCAGAAGCCCGGTCGGGGTTTTGAGGGAGGGTCTGCAGACATTTTGACAAGCGTTTATCCGCGCTGATTCTTGACGAACAGAAATTTCTCGCAAAGATTTCAATCAATAGTCAAGGATTGAGCAACGGTAGATGCCCGTGGATATGTAATATTGTATCGATGTCCCATGTAGGGACGCACGGCTCGTGCGTCCGCCGCAATGGAGATATCGAAATAGTTACATATACTTGCGTAGGCTTCTGCGTTGCCGTCCGACTATTGATAGGCAATGCGAGAAGCCTCTGTTCGTAGGACGGCAACGATAGCGAATCCTACGCTTTTTTTATATCATTATTACTCCTGATGACCAAGGATTCATCATTCGGAGGCCAAAAACAAACCAAACAAACAAAATGAAACGATTTCTTACAATGATCGTAGCCGTATGCGCTATTTTCGCAGCATCGGCCCAGCGCCCGTTAGTAACTCTTTCTCACGATGGCACCCTGTCATTCTTTAGCAATCTTTCTGCTTTCGAGGATGCCATCTCAGCCGCCACAGACGGAGATATCATTTATCTTTCTGAAGGCCAGTTCACCACAGCAGCCGATACAGTAAAAATAAATAAACGACTCAGTATACAGGGATGCGGGTATAAATCACGTGTAATGTGCCATCTTAAAATAGATATGAGAAATAATACTGCCGATGAAATATATCATCCGCTCTTCGATGGCGTTAGATTACGTTCTCTTTTATTCGCAGCAGATACATTAAACAGAATTAAGACTCATAATGCAGAAATCCGAAAGAGTTATATTGAGAAGATTGACTATATAGGATATGCGGCAGAAAATGTGATTTTAGATAGATGTTGGATTAAACACTTTGATGCAGATGGTGCTTCCGGAAGCAATGTTACTCTTCAAAACTCCAAAATTGAAGAGGTTCCAGAGGGAGTCCAAGATTATTGTTTACATATGGCTTATGTCACTGTAATTAATTGCAATTTCGGAAGAATTAATTATTTGCCTAAAGTAACTATTTCTTCGATTTTAGGGTACGCTAGTACCGTTAATGGTTATCGAGCTTATGGATCTCCTGCCCTGTACAACACACTTACATATCAGACACTACCTTCAGGGACCATTTCAGACGGTTGCTACATTTCTCAATCTTTCTCTTTGGATGATAATTGCGAAGTAGATGAATCCACCTTGAAAACTAACAACTGGCTCGGTCAAGACGGAACAGTAGTAGGAGTTTACGGTGGAGAATTCCCCTTTACGGAGAATCCTTCAGTACCGACCGTCGACTCAGCAAATAGCTCTGTGGAATATGATACAGAAAGCAATAAGCTGAATGTAACTATCACCGTTTTACCCAACTGATTTTTCTCCATGTAGATTTTATGGGAAAACTATATTCTTTAATTTCGGCATTGCTCATTGCCGTTGGCTCGTTGTATGCTACCGAGCCATCAGGCTATGAGTGGTGGCTCGATAACGATGTGTCGGGTGCTTCAAGCGGCGCCTTTTCTGCAGAAAGACTCGACCTTCAGATCGATACTTCTGACCTGCCAAGGGGTGCACATTATTTCAACTGCCGTTTTCATACGGCTGAAGGAGTGTGGGGCTCAGTCTATCGTCGCATGTTTTATTCCATTGGAAAAGACGATGGTGCAATAGGATATGAGTATTGGTTTGATAACGAATATGACGCTAAAGAAAAGGGATCCTTGATTGACGGAAAAAAGACCTTCGCAGTTAATGTCTCCTCTCTGACCCCTGGAGTCCACTACTTCAATTGCCGACTAAATTCAAGTGAGAATAAATGGGGCACCGTATATAGGAAGATGGTATTCACAACGCCGACCGGTATTGATGCTTCAGCTTACGAATATTGGATAGATGATAAATACAATTCAAAAACCGAAGGTGATATTGCCGAAGGAAGTAACATGTACACGGTTGAACTTACCGGCCTTCGTCGTGGACTTCATCGCTTCAACTATCGTATCCGTACAGGAGCTGGCACATGGGGTTCGGTTTATTCGAAATATTTTTACATTGATCCCAATGCCTCTTTCCCAAAAACATTCGAGTACTGGCTTGATGATGATTATGAGGGAAGGCAAACTATGACTTCGGAAAGCAAAAGTGTCTCATTCAATATGGACCTTTCCGTATTTGATAAGACAGCCGCAAAACCTCATTTCTTCAATCTTAGAGTTTTCGAAGAAGGTTATCCTGAGAGCAGTGCTTTCTATAGGAAATTGATTGTTCCATACAAAGGAATCAAGGCTCCGATTATCGGTTACCGTCATTACCTCAATGACAATGATATGGGTTATGTGGACGTTGAACGTCAAATTGTTGATTCTTACATATTTGACATCAATCTTCCGGACTCTGTCTATCCAAGTATAAGGAACCGTATGCCTGTTTTCCAAGGAGATACTGTTTCTATAGCTGGAACAGACTCGATCAACTATACTATGCAGATCCGTACAGAACTTGGATGGGCTGTGCCTAATGAATGGAAAATTGGTGTATCCAATGATTTCTCCGCCACTGCAGTGCCGATGGAGGTCAACTCTATGCGTACATTCACAACTCCTAAAGATCTTGAGTTCGAGGCTGTGAAGTTTACTTCAAAAGGAGATACACTCTATTTCCGTTCGGATGTGCCGGTAGGTCTGGACATCTATAAGGATGGCGAAAGAGTGGAAAGACTGTCACATGCAAGTGTCAAGAGCATGACGAAGATGCTTCTTGAATCTGGCGACTATTTTGGACTCCTATATGAAGTACAGGATAGCTTGGCTAAGGATTTCACATTCCATATAATGAGTACGCCGAATTTGGTGCCCGATCCGGAAATCTCGTTTGTGGATGGAACCGTAACGATATCTTGTATTCGTTCAGATGCAGAAATTCATTACACTCTTGATGGTGTAGACCCGGATGAGGAAAGTACGCTTTATACCGAACCGTTCCCTCTGAAACGCAACGCTGTGGTAAAGGCTTTGGCTTTGGTACCGGGCAGTGACATTGTACCTTCTTCTGTTGTTGAACTCTTGGTAGATTCATATAAGGTTGACAATCCTAAGGGTCAGTTTGATGTCGCTTCCAGATTGCTTACACTGACATGTGAGACAAAGGATGCCTCCATCATGTATTCACAAGACTTCAACCGTAACGATCCTGTCAGTGCCCATTGGAATGCATATGTCGACCCCATCAAGATCCGGCATAATGGTTCTGTATTTGTAAAGGGATTACTTGACGGATACAGGGACTCTGATATAGTTGAGATTGTTATCGACCAACTTCCCAACAGTGTCTCCGCCCCATCTATAGACTTCAAAGATGGAAATGTGACCATATCCTGTGAGACGGAAGACGCAGAGATCCACTATACACTTGATGGTTCCCTCCCCACAGCTGCGAGTACCTTATACACTGCACCGTTTGCCCTCAATCGAAATGCAGTGGTTAAGGCTATTGCCATCCTTCCTGACCTCGACATCAATCCGTCGGAAGTGGCAGAGCTTGTGGTGGATTCTTATAAGGTTGCAACTCCTACCGGTATATTCGATGTAGCCACAAGGCTGCTGGCATTCAGCTGCGTAACAGAAGGGGCAACCATATCCTATACATTCGACAAGGAAGGGGAGTGGACCGCATACACGACTCCAATCTCCATCACACGCAATTGCATGGTTTATGCACGGGCAGCCTTTGACGGTTACAATGACTCGGATATCGCTGAGATTGCTGTGAACGCGCTGCCGGAAAAGGTTTCTGCTCCGATGATAGACTTAAAGGACGGCACAGTGATAATCACTTGTGAGACGGCAGACGCAGAGATCCATTATACACTTGATGGTTCCATCCCCACAGCTGCGAGTACCTTATACACTGCACCGTTTGCCCTCAATCGAAATGCAGTGGTTAAGGCTATTGCCATCCTTCCTGACCTCGACATCAATCCGTCGGAAGTGGCAGAGCTTGTGGTGGATTCTTATAAGGTTGCAACTCCTACCGGTATATTCGATGTAGCCACAAGGCTGCTGGCATTCAGCTGCGTAACAGAAGGGGCAACCATATCCTATACATTCGACAAGGAAGGGGAGTGGACCGCATACACGACTCCAATCTCCATCACACGCAATTGCGTGGTATATGTCCGCGCAAGCTTGGACGGTTACAATGACTCGGATATCACTGAGATTGCTGTGAACGCACTTCCTGACAAGGTCTCTGCTCCGACGATAACATTCAGTGAAGGGAAAGTGACCATCTCATGCGAGACATCCGACTCCGAGATACGCTATACCATTGACGGTACTAATCCGACAATGACAAGCACCCTCTACGAGGCACCGTTCACTCTCGGGCATAACGCTGTCGTGAAGGCTATCGCATACATTCCGGGTCTTGATATTGATCCATCCGATGTGGTGACTTATAAAGTGGATTCCTACAGGGTGTCTTCTCCCGTCGGTGTATTCGACTCTTCGTCGAGGATCCTGACCCTCAGCTGCAATACGGAAGGTGCCTCTATCTTCTATTCCTTCGATAAGGAAGTAGAGTGGAATCCATACACAGGACCTGTAGTGATTGACGGAAACTGCACGGTATATGCCAAGGCGACCTTACCGGATTTCAATGATTCGGATATCGCCGAGATAGTTATCTCCGACATCAGATGCGCAGGAGTAAGCTTCAGCTACAACGGACGCTATATGCAGATTGCCACAACTGAACCGAATGCCCGCATACTCTACTCCATCGACGGTTCTGATCCTTCTAACGGACCCGAGTATTTCGGAGAGTTTGATGTGATGGGTATCTGCAATGTCAGGGCTGTCGCAGTCAAAGACCAACAGATGAACTCCGAAATAGGAGAGTACTTAGTTGACCATTATTCCGACAAAGAGCATGCCGAGACTTCAACCGGCGGACTTCTCGAATCAAGCTTCGAATGGAGCGGCAGCGACTTGCCTCAAAGCGTAGAAAGCTTCCGTGTTGAAGGTGTACTCAACGATGCTGACTACAAATTCCTGAACTCGATGAAGAGCCTCAGGCATCTTGACATCGAGAAGGTTATGGGTGCAAGCATTCCTGCAAGGGCATTCCTGAATTCCAAACTGATATCCATCAGTCTTCCTGAAGACCTCGTAGAATATGGCGACAGCATCCTTTCCGGAGCTACTTGTCTCAGCTCTGTAATCTGGAATTCCAAGACCAAGAATCCGGATGGAATGCTTACTGATGAGCTTGAAAACCCGAATGTGATTCTCTATATCCCATCGGATATTTCTGTCGCCAATCCGCACGACCTCAACATAGTCACAGAGGGCAGGGCAACGGATGTCAAAATTCACTACGGCTTCCCATATTATGCAGCCCGCGATTTCCACGCTGACAATGTTAGCATGACCAAGGAATTCAGCCAATTGACAGAAATAGGTGTGTGCCGCGGATGGGAGACGATCGTGCTTCCGTTCAAGCCCAGCAGTATCGTGCACTCCGTCAACGGACCTGCTGTTCCGTTTGCCGCATGGGACGGAGACACAGGAGGCATGAAACCCTTCTGGCTCTACAGCTCCACTCCTGATGGTTGGGAGGAAGCCGCTGAAATGGAGGCCTGCGTGCCATACATCATCTCCATGCCAAACAATCCGGACTATGTGGTCTCCTCCAACCTGGCGGGCCAAGTCACATTCAGTGCAACGGATGTGGATCTCGGTCCTGAGTCCAGCCTCCCATCAGCCACCCCATGGAAAGAAGGGACACAGTTTGAGGGCACATTCATGCCCGTGGAGGAAGAGGGCATCCTCTCGCTCAATGTCAACGCAGCGGGTGGTGAGCTCCTGCCGGGAAGCACCTTTGTGCCCGATGGCGAGACTGTTCCATTCGGGGCGTACGTAAGTGGTGCCTCAGCACGCCGGAACATGCCTGTCTTCGGTGACATGAGCTCGATTGATCTCCCGACTCTCTTCGGCGGATCCCTCCTCATTGAGACCCCGGCTCCAGGTATACTCAAGATCAGCAGCGGACGCGAGCGCAAAGTTGCGGTGACCACTGCCACCGGTATGACCATCCGCACCCTGCACCTGAAGGCCGGAGAGACAGTGACCATCGAAGGACTTACAAGGGATCTATACATCGTAGGCGGCGTGAAGGTGATGGTGAGATAGGTTTGATGGTTGACGCGCGGGGACGCGCACGGAGTGCGCTATCCACACACCTGGACTTAGTGTGGATAGCATGCTCCGCATGCGTCAGCGCGAGAAATTTTGGTAACTTAAAGACCAAAGCAAAAAACAATAACCCAAAAAACAATAATACAGCAATGAATTTTTTAAAGATAGCCGTGATGGCGGGGGCGCTCCTGAGTGCCCTGCCCTCGATGGCACAGAAACTCGAATACCGGGACTTCAAGGCGACCAACGACATGACCGCCCGCCTGAAGGACACGGAAGTGAT
>JAIDSL010000168.1 GCA_029061255.1 Muribaculaceae bacterium | reverse complement strand
GCTTCGGTCAAGATCTGGGGGATTTACGGGGAGCTGGTCGTGGAGGGCTCATCCGGGTGCAAAATTACTGCTTTTTTCGGAATCCTCCAAATATTTTTTCTTAAAAATTCATAATTCATAATTCATAATGCATAATTGAAAGGGTTGGCGTAAATAAATTATGCATCATGAATTATGTATTATGCATTGATTCAATGCTTCTTAGAGCGAGTGCGCGACTTTGGCTGGTTGCGTCCATGCTTCTTGTCCTTTTCCTTGAGAGGTTTGTTGGGGTTGCCATCGTCTGAGAGAAGTGCAAAGTCAAGCTGCTTCTTGTCGAGGTCGGCACGAGCCACCTGCACCTTCACTCGGTCGCCGAGAGTATATTTCTTATGCGTCTTGCGTCCGGTGAGGCAATAGTTCTTCTCGTCATAATCATAGTAGTCGTCGGCGAGGTCGCGTACAGGCACAAGACCTTCACACATATTCTCGTCAAGCTCTACATACACGCCCCATTCCGTCACGCCGGAGATTACCCCTTCATATACCTCGCCGAGGCGGTCGCGCATATATTCCACTTGCTTGTAGCGTATGGAAGCACGTTCGGCATTAGCCGAGAGTTGCTCCATATCCGACGAGTGCTTGCACTGGTCTTCGAGCTTTACCTTATCCACCGAGCGGCCTCCGTCGGCATAGCGCTGAAGCAGACGATGAACCATCATGTCCGGATATCGGCGGATAGGTGAGGTGAAGTGAGTATAATATGGCACAGCCAGACCGTAGTGCCCGACGTTGTCGGTGGTATATATAGCCTTCGCCATTGAGCGGATGGCAAGCATGGAGAGCATGTTCTCCTCTCCGCGTCCTTTCACGTCTTTAAGCATTCGGTTCAGGCTCTTGTTGACCTGAGTCGACTTGCCCTCGGCATTGATCTTGAAGCCGAAGCGGGCGGCGATGTTGCTGAGGTTGGCGAGTTTTTCCGCATCAGGATTGTCATGCACACGATATACGAAGGTCTTTGCTTTCTTCCCCTTGGGCACCTTGCCTATCTTCTCAGCCACAGCGATGTTTGCCAGCAACATGAATTCCTCGATGAGTTTGTTGGCTTCCTTCGACTCCTTGAAATATACGCTGATAGGTTTGCCGTCTTTGTCGATGTCAAAGCGCACTTCGGCGCGGTCGAACTCAAGTGCACCGTTTTCATAACGGCGGTGGCGTAGCTGCTGCGCGAGGTCGTTCAGTATGTTGATTTCATCAGAAAAGTCACCCTTGCCAGTCTCGATGCGTTCCTGTGCCTCTTCATACGTGAATCGGCGGTCACTCTTTATCACTGTTCTGCCTATTCGGCTGTTGATGATATTTGCCTTCTTGTCAAGCTCAAAGATGGCAGAGAAAGTAAGCTTCTCCTCATCCGGGCGCAGAGAACAGATGCCATTGCTGAGGTGCTCGGGAAGCATAGGGATTGTGCGGTCTACGAGATACACTGAGGTGGCACGCTTCTGGGCCTCCTTGTCGATGATGCTGCCGGGTGTCACATAGTGGGTCACGTCGGCGATGTGTACGCCCACTTCATAGTTGCCGTTGGCGAGTGTGCGGATTGAGAGCGCGTCGTCGAAGTCCTTTGCATCGCGGGGGTCGATGGTGAAAGTGGTGATGCCACGGAAATCTTCCCGCTTCGCCACTTCCTCCGGCGTGATTCCTGCTCCGATCTTGTCGGCTGCCTTCTCCACGTTTTCCGGATACTTGTAAGGAAGCCCGAATTCAGCAAGGATAGCGTGCATCTCGGCAGTGTTCTCACCCTTCTTGCCAAGGATGTCTACAATCTCTCCACGCGGGCACATCTCTTCGTCTTTCCACATCGTGATGCGTGCAATGGCCTTGTCGCCAGTCTTTCCTCCCTTGAGCTTGTTGCGGTTGAGGATGATGTCGGCGGCAAGGAACTTCGAGTCGGGTACAAGACGTGCACCATGACGGTCTACTATGAGCTCGCCGATGAATACCTGGTCTTTTGCCTCGATTATCTCGAGCACCTGGGCCTCAGGCTCTACACCCTTGCGGGCAGCGGAGATCATCACGCGCACCTTGTCGCCATTGAGGGCATGCATGGAGTTGCGCTCTGCCACAAGGATCTGTTCATCATCGATAAGCACGGCATTCTTGCCGTTGGAGCGACGGATGAACGTGCCGACATTCTCCGATCCGCGGTTGGCGGGTGCTTTATATTTGCCGAGCCCTATCTCCTGGATCACATCATTGGCTGCGAGCTCTTCAAGAAGGTTAATCACATCCATCTTGAAGTCTTGTGCGTCAATTGCAAAAGCTATTTGCTTATAGTTGAAAGCCTGGCGGTTTTCCTTTTCAAGGAAAGCCAGTATTTTATTTTGGAGTTCAGCCTTCCGCATTCTCTTCGAAGGCTTGCCTGTGGAATTCTTTTTCATATTCGTGGAATTAGACTTTTAAAATATAACGCGTTGATACGCTAAGTTGTTTTAGCGGCATCGCCCTTAGGAAGTGATACTATTTTTGCCGACATTGAGCAAAAACCGATATAAAGTTGTATAGCTCGGAAAAATTGAGTAAATTTGCATTGTCTAAACTTTTGATACACTACTCTCCACTCTTTACTCTTGACTCTTAACTTATGTACAGACACGACAATAGAATAGTGATAACGCTTGATGCCGGTGGCACCAATTTCGTATTCGGTGCGATGCGTGCCTGCGAGTATATCACTGAGCCCATAACATATCCTTCCAACGCCCACGACCTTGACCTTTGCCTCGACACTATGGTGAAGGGTTTCCGTGAGGTGATCGACAAGCTTGACGAGAAACCTGTTGCCATCAGCTTCGCTTTCCCCGGTCCTGCCGACTATCCCAATGGCATCATCGGCGGGTATCTACCCAACTTCCCGTCGTTCCGCGACGGTGTGGCACTCGGCCCGATGCTTCAGAACGAATTCGGCATCCCGGTCTTCATCAACAACGACGGCGACCTCTTTGCCTACGGCGAGGCTCTCTGCGGAGCACTTCCTGAGATCAACCATCGTCTGGCAGAGGCAGGAAGCGCAAAGAGATTTCGCAATCTCTTAGGCTACACGTTTGGAACCGGTTTCGGAGTCGGCATCGTGGTCAACGGGCGGCTGAATCGCGGTGACAACTCCTGTGTCGAGACCTTCTGTCTTCCACATAAGATGAAGGAAGGGATAATAGTGGAGGAAGGCGTGGCTGTTCGGGCCATCAAGCGCGTTTATGCCGAGGCTTCCGGTGACTACAGTCATAATTTTGAGCCGAAGGAGATCTGCGAGATTGCTGATGGAACCCGTGAAGGGAATCAGGAAGCTGCGCGCAGGGCATTCGCCGAGTTTGGCGAAGTGGCAGGCAATGCCATGGCAATTGCCGCACAGCTGATTGATGGAATCATAGTGATAGGTGGCGGCATCACAGCAGCTGGGCGTTGGATAATGCCCTCGTTGATGAAGGAACTTCGCTCCGAGATTGCCACCTTGGGCGGTGACAGCGTGCGGAGAGTGCAGATGGAGGTGTTTGACCTTGATGACCCTGTGGAGTTTGAAAAATTCGCAAAGGGCAATTCCAAGAGAATCGCTGTGAGAGGCACCAACCTGACTGTAGAATATGATGATATGAAGCGCATTGGCGTTACGTTGTCAAAAATGGGAGCGAGCAAGGCTATCTCGGCCGGAGCTTATTCATTTGCTCTCTCAAAAATCGATGAGGAGGAAGATAAAAATGATTGAGAAAGCACCTATTCGTTTTGTCCCATATCTCAAAAGCGTGATATGGGGCGGTGAAAAGATATGCCGTTATAAAGGCATAGAGCAGACTGAAGAGAAAATAGGGGAGAGCTGGGAGATATCAGCAGTTCCGGGTCATGAATCAGTCGTTTCGGAAGGACCCTACAAGGGAATGCGCATTACGGAGCTTATCGAGTGTTTCGGTCCGGAATTGTTAGGCCGTGACGTATTCGACCGATACGATGGCAAATTCCCTCTGCTCGTAAAACTTATCGATGCCAACGACAACCTCTCAGTCCAGGTTCATCCCGATGATGACCTCGCCAAAGAGCGACACGACAGCCTCGGCAAGACCGAGATGTGGTATATAATTGAGGCCGACAAAGGCGCAAAGATATATTCAGGGCTCAATCGCGAGCTTACGCCTGATGAATACGTCAGAATGGTGGAAGACAACACAATCGAGCAGGCACTTGCCGTTCACGACTCCCATCCCGGCGATGTCTTCTTCCTTCCCGCCGGGCGCGTGCATGCCATTGGAGCCGGCAATCTCCTTGCCGAGATTCAGGAATCAAGCGACATCACCTACCGCATCTACGACTACGACCGCCGCGACGCACAGGGTAATCCCCGCGAACTGCACACCGAGCAAGCGAAAGACGCCATCGACTACACCTTCTATGAAGAATATAAATCAGCCCCGGCAGATGCAGCAGAAGCTGATGCCGTCATAGCAGAATGCAGACATTTCAAGGTAGACCGTCTGCTGCTCGATGGCGAGATGACGCTGACCTTCACCGACTCCTCCTTCACCGTCCTTATGTGCTTGGAAGGCGAAGCCGTAATTGACTACGGAGCCGCCCCCATGCCATTGAAACCCGGCGAGACACTCCTCCTCCCCGCCGCCCTGACCTCCTTCACCCTGAAAGGCAAAGCCACGCTACTGACCACCCGCTCCTGACAATACTGACGCATGCGGAGCATGCTATCCACACTAAGTCGGAGATTGTGGAAAGCGCACTCCGTGCGCGTCCCCGCGAGAAATATTGGTAAAATAAAAAAAGCATACGCCGGGTGCCGGGTGGACACTCGGGCGTACGCCTTGCCCCGCCACCGATTACCGATCAATGCTAACCTTGTATGATTGGCGCTTTGTGGGATAATGTTTATTATAATAATATTATTATAATCTCAAAACTAATTGTCTGTTTATAGCGTTATGCCTATAAAAGGAAATTTACCCACAAATTGTATTCCCATGCAAGCAAGAATCACCAGAATAGGCACTTCATTAGGAGTCATAATTCCGCGACACATAACGAGAGAAGGTGGATTCCAAAAAGGAGTCCCTGTAGACATATCTTTAGACAACGATAAGATAACGATATCGAAACTTCCGGAGGTAAGGAAAGGGTGGGCAGAGGCATTTGCCGCATATGCTCGTGAAGGAGAAGACGAGGTTGCTTTGCCCGATTTTCTTGATACTGAAGCTTTGGATCTAATCTAAATCATCATGGGAGTATGATAAAATATGATATCGTTTTAGTAAATTTAGACCCGACGATAGGTCATGAAGTGAAGAAGACAAGACCATGTGTCGTTTTGTCTCCTGATGAGATGAACAATGTCTTGAAGACTGTGATTGTTGCGCCTATCACATCGACACAAAGAGCGATACCGACAAGGGTATTGATTAAATCTACTCAAGAGAGTGGTCTGTCCAACGACAGTTATGCCATGCTTGACCAGATAAAGACAATTGATAAAAAACGAGTGATAAAAGAATTGGGAGCAGTCTCAGAAGATGAAAGGCAAGCTTTGACCAACTGTCTTCAAGATTTATTCGCGCTATAGAACATTATCGTCTTGACTGCCGTCGTTACATAATTCTATATTCTACCATTAAAAGTTATCAGTTATCAGTTATGGGAGGAAGACTTCTCAGCCTCCCTCCGAGTCAAACTAAGTAGCAAGCGCACTCCGTGCGCGTCCCCTTGAGAAATTTTGGTAACTAAGCGAACCGCACCTGCGCTCCCTTAATCATAGAAATTCTTGGCTAAGGCCTTAAAGGTCGGTGAAGGCGACTTTACAAGCTCGTTGTAGATGTCAAGGAAAAAATGTACCATCTCTTCTATTTCCATTCTTACCTCCTTGTCTGCAATCGCCTCAAGCCAATCAGGGAAGGATCTCTCGATATCAAGGAAGATACGAGTCTCGGCTTTCTCTCCGGTCCTGTCGGTAAGAATAGTATACTTGTTGGATGATATCAGTTCATCGAGCTTAGGATGTCGTTCCACGTCAATACCTTCCATTATTGCCTTGCCGAAAAATTGGTCAGCAAACTGTTTGCAAGCAATTGTTATCCGCACAGCATCACAGTATATCTCTACGTTTGCGACAGCGTGACCCTTCTTGAGTTTGATATAATACTCAATGCAATCCTTACGAACTGCTAATGAAAAATGATCTCCGGCATTATATGTTGCCCCTTTATCTTGAAGAAAGGTCTTCATGCGAGTTTTATTTTTGACTGGCTTTGGAGCCAAGCTCATGGCGATACGCTCATCAAGATCCGACATCACCTTGTTGAAACTGGGTATTATGTCGTTCCACTGCTTCAGAAGTTTAATCTTCTGCTTCATGTTGGATGGGGTATATCGCAAAACCTCCTTAATTTTGTACTCGATATCATGGAGCATGCTGACATCCGAAGAATAAGTTTGCTTCAGTATGAAGAGTTCAAAATAGTCGGTAAGGAACATTGCCACTGCCTCGAAAATATAATCATGGCAGGAGACCCATAAAGTCTTGATACGTTGATAATCTCCGGGAGCTTTCTGCCCCCACACCGAGACCTTTTGCTTGCCCTCCTCATTAATATCAGAAAATATAAAGATAAACTTCCTCTTGTCTACCGCCCAAACAGAAGAAGCCTCATTCAGCTGTCGCTGGCAATCCTTAGCCTTCGGAGAAAGCACTGAAGCCTTAGCCTTATCGATACGGCTTACAATATCCGAATCCTCAAAATATTTGAGCCTCAACTCATAGGGCGTTATATCTCTGAAATTGAAATCCATAATATTCTTTCCGTTTTTTAAGATTATCCTTCAATTATATCTTTAAGGTTAGCTTGACCTTACATATCTTAGCGTAGTCGCCACAGCCAAGGAGTAAGGCACTATCTAAAACAAAGTTATAAAAATTATTTGAAAAAGCATCGGAAATTGGGAGAAAATATGTCACGATCTCTCGTTTTTCCACTTAAAAACAGCAATCGCCGCCAGAGTGGCGGCGATGAAGGCGATTATTATGTATTGTACCATTATAAGTTGTCCGTTATCCGTTATCCGTTGTCGGTTATGGGAGGGAGGCATCCTTACGTCCCACCGAGTCAAACTTAGTAGTAAGCGCACTCCGTGCGCATCCCCGCGCGTCAGAAGCGTTTTTGCGCTTCTAAGTACGAGTCCATCGAGCCGATGTCGAAGCGGGAACCGGGCATCGGCCACGCGTGCAGGGTAGTGACACCGGTGAGGTAGTGCGCAAGGTTCCCCGGCGCATCAAACCCGCATCCATGCTCCATGCACTCCCTGATCAGCGGCAGGTCCCTGCGGGAGTAGATATAAAAGGGCGGCACCGCCCAGTTCGAAACAGGCTTCTCCGGTTTCTCCTGCATCTCAAGCACCTTCATATCATTATCCACAGCTATCACCCCCGTCCTCTGCAGCTTCCTTAGCTCCGGCTCATGGTGGCACATTATCACCGATGTCCCCTTCTCCTTGAAATACTCCACGAAGCCCTTCATCGAGAAGTTAAGGATATTGTCGGCAGCTAATACCATGATGTCATCATCGACGGCCTGCGTCTCGAGGGCAAGGAGAAGGTCGCGGACAGCACCAAGACGTGTCTCATTCGTCGAGGTCCCGTCATCGATGATGGTGATCGGCTTGGAGTAGCTGGAGTTTGCCTTCCATTCCTCGAATATCGGGGCAAACCGGTGGTTTGTCACAATGATATGCTCATCAACCTCCGGTATGGCATCAATATCCGCCATCATCCGGTCAAGTATCGTCGAGTCCCCTATCTTCAGCAGAGGCTTCGGAAAATTCTCAGTCAGCGGATACAGCCTCGTCGCGTATCCGGCAGCTATTGTTATTGTTTTCATCGTTTTCATCGTTTTCGGTTAATGTCTCACGCAAAGGAGCAAAGGGCTCGCCGAGGAGAATGCACCGTCAATTGATGCCGTGCTCCTGCAGGGAGCAAAGTACGCCGAGGCTCGCTCGCTTCGCTACGCATTGCATGAATGAGGCAGACCCTGACATTATCTGGATAAGGAGCGTCATTGCCAAAAGCATAAGGAAACCTGCGATGCGGAGCGAAGCGAGCGAGCCTCCGCGCACTTTGCTTCCGAGTGCCGGCATTGCAAATCTTTTATCTTTAACTCAGCGAGCCCTTTGCCCCTCTGCGCGATTATTCATACTCAGAGGAAATCAACACCGTTGGCTGGATTGCAGAAGAAGATCTCGAAGGAATCCTTATATTGTGGATACTTCTCCAAATATCTTTCCGTGACAGACTTCCTTATCTCTTCCTCCTTCTCAGGGTCGACCAATGCGATGCATGCCCCCTTGAAGCCTGCTCCGGAGAAGCGGCCGCCGTAGATGCCGTCCGTCTCGCGCATTATCCTGTATATCTCTATCAATTCCGGTGAGCCGCACTCGTAGTTGTTCATCGAGCTCTCGCAGCTCTCGAAGACGAGCTTGCCGAAGCCCTCGATGTCACCGGCCTCCCAAGCCTTGACACCCTCCGTCACGCGGTCACACTCGGTGTAGAAGTGTCGGGCACGCCGCGCGAAGCGGGACGGCATCTGTTGCTCATGTCTTTCAAACACTGATTCCTCCACATCCCGCAGACGAGTGTCCTCGAACTCGTGGAGCGGTGCATCCTCATATGCCTGCATAATCCATGCCGCGGTCTTGCACTCCGCCACGCGTAGGTTGTAGTCAGTCCCTGTCAGCTTGCGTGTCACGCCGGAGAAGAATATGCCGAGCTTGAAGGGAAGCGGCTTGGGGTTGTCGCCCCCGAATGGTATCAGTCGGTGGTCACCCGTGCGTGTGTCGAGGTAGAGGAGCTTGTCAGCCTCGCAGAGCACAACGCACGCCTGGTCAAGGATACCGTTGTTCAGTCCAACGTAATTGCGCTCCGCACGTGAAGCGTACTCTATTATCTGTTGGCGTGTGAGACCGAGATGGTTCACCTTGTCGAGTGCCATCACGAAACCGCAGAGCAGTGCCGCTGAGGACGAGAGACCCCCTATCGGCATCGAGCCCTTCACGATCCCGCGTATCCCCTTCTCAAGACGGAAGTCCTGCTGCAGCGCCCATACGGCACCGCGGAGGTAGTCGCCCCAGTTCCCCTGCTTCTCATCGACAGGGCGCTGGACATTGAATGTCATCAGACCCTCAAAGGAGAGGGATGCCATCTCCACCTTCCCTGAGTCGGTGGCGGAGAAAAGGAACTCAATGCCTGAGTCAAAGGCAAA
>JAIDSL010000167.1 GCA_029061255.1 Muribaculaceae bacterium | reverse complement strand
TCTGTCCAAACCCAACGCGAAGCTCCCCAAATCATTGAAACTCTGCCCCTTTGCGCCTTTGCGTGACAATAAAAGAATATGCGAAAGTTGAGTAAATTAAAAACACAAAATTATCTTCAATCTGCGAAATAAAAAAGCCGATAACTGCACAAGAAATTAAAACATATTTCTTTTTTTTAAAATGTTTCCTGATATGGAACTTTTTTCGTAAATTTGCATTATAAAAGCCCGAGCTGAGGAAATAAGGATTAAGTATTTCAGGGCAAAAAATAGTTGAGCGTATGAAACAGATAGGAGATATGAAAATGTATTCCTTCGAGGAGATATTAGACGAAGATCTTGGCAGGAAGGGCACTCCCGGCAGAGATGCATTCGAGACAGCAGTGGAGGCTGATGTACGTGCTTACCATATCGGCGAGGCCATTCGGCAGGCACGTAAAGACAAGAACTTGACTCAGAAGCAACTTGGAAAACTTATGGGGGTTCAAAGAGCCCAGGTATCCAAGATCGAAAGCGGAAAAAATCTTAACTTCACCACCATCGCCAGGGCATTTAAGGCCATGAATATTCGGGCAGACCTGTCGTTTAGCGGCGTTTCTCTTGCTCTATGGTAAGAATTTCTATTCCTGACATTCACTCCTCCGCCATATCCGCGGGGGATTTTTTAATATTCCAGAGAGCCAGAATGGATGCAAATTTACAAAATTGGAGCCTTCCTCAATTTAGTTAAATTTGAAACGTCCTGAAATCCGCGCCAGCAGGCGAAGCCGCCGCTCAGCTCATCTCCGCGAGCGCACGCCAGAGTCGCAAAAAAACAAATACTACCTCGGAGAGGTATTCCACTTTTTGTTAACCCCAGGTTTTTAACCTGTGGGATCCGCGCCCCATCCGCCGCCATCGGCGAAATCCACGGCGAAGCCGAATCCGCGTTGCTTTAGAATCCTTTAAAATCCAATATATTAACCTAAACTCCAATAATTTAAATTCTGCGCCCCTCTGCCCGTTCTCCACCCTCGACAAGTGAGTTCTGTGCCTAACTTATCTGTCTTCTGTCCAAATACAACGCGAAGCTCCCCAAATCATTGAAACTCTGCCCCTTTGCGCCTTTGCGTGACAATAAAAGAACATGCGAAAGTTGAGTAAATTAAAAACACGAAATTATCTTCAATCCGCGAAACTCAGCCACCCCCGGGAGCCGCACAAATAAGAACCTATGGCTCACTGATGAGGCGCCCTTCCAGAGAATCCGGCTCATAGCTATAGGGGATTACCGGACCTACATTGATATTCTTTGGTTTTCCAGAATAAAAATGGTCGAGATTATTTAGTCGAATGTATTCAAGAATACTTTTAGCCACGAAAAGAGCAAGATTCACAGGAACGGCATTGCCCACCATCTGTTCGATGTCGCTCTTTGAACCTAAAAAGACAAAATCTTCAGGGAATGTTTGGATCATACTTCTTTCCTTGAAGGTCAAGGACCGAAGGCCATCAAGACTCTGGACTGGATCATTAGGATGTAAATTGTAGCCTTTTGGAACAGGACGATTTACACCCCTTATGGTAGGACTTGGTTCATTGACACTAAAGACTCCTCTTCTGGCATAACTACGGGGATGTCTGTAATAGAAATCAATATCTATTTTATCTCCAAAATAATCCTTGACTGTCATTTCTTTATCGGCCAACCTTTTTTTAATAAAAGACGACATAAAATCATCTTCACTTCCGAGATGACCAATCAGAAAGAATCTCTTTCTCTTTTGTGGCACACCACACAATGCAGCATTCAAGACGATCTGCGTCAGACCATAACCGGATTCTTTAAAAATTGATTTAGCCTGTTGGAGCTTATTAGTTTTCACAATAGTAGCCACATTTTCCATAACAAACCATTCCGGTCTTATAGAAGATACTATCGCCGCATATGATACAGTTAGGTCTCCACGCCCATTATCTTCATTTCTCAATCCGGCACTGCTGAAATCCTGGCATGGCGGACCACCTATAATCATATCAGGTTGATAATTGCTTATATGCAAAGATGCTGACTCAACATCTGATAGATCTGCTGAGTACACCGGATGATCAAAATTTCGCTCGTACACCTTTATTGCAGCATCCCATTTATCGTAGGCTGCCACTACATTAATACCACTTTTAATAAATCCAAGACTCAGGCCTCCACATCCTGAAAAAATATCAACGGCATTCATCTCAGTCGAATAAGTCTGGACTGTTTACTATTACTGCATCAAATCTTCTCTCCGGACTGAGCAAATTTTGACCTCCACCAAGTATAATGTTTTTTATTTCCCATTTGCTGATCCTTGGATGTGAAAGCTCTTTTGACTTCATAATTGGCCATGTCTGAAGACCACTTGCCGAGAAAGCTTTGTCATTCGCTATATTGTAAGAATGCAAGCGAACTATTCTTTTATAATCAAACTGTCCATAAACACTATACTCAAATAGCATACGATAAATCCATATTACAGTACGCATAAATCGAGTGATCTTTTTCTTTTCCGCTCCTTGCAGCATGCAAAGCTTAAGCACCGCAAGATTTGACCAAACAAATACATCCAGACAATCATCGGCAAGAATAGATTTGCCTCCCATAGTCTTCCAAACTGGTTGAACGATGAGTGGGGTTTGCTGGTTTTCCACATAATCTGCAACGCGCTTCACTGCATTCTGAATATCTTCGTAATAAGGAAGAATCGCTTCAATTTCTTCCCAATGGTTAATCTGCCTAATATCACCAAGGAGATCCTTCAATATCTGTCGACCAGCTTTGCCGATGAAGCTGTTGCATATGGTGCATGCAAGGAAACAAATTGTCGGAGGTCTTACTACTAACTCACATCCATAATGATCCTCATCAAATTTCTTTGTAGTCGTATCTGGGAGTGCTGTCAATTTAATTTCAAGTCCGATTAAATCTTTATTTAATTCCCTATTAATCATAACTAAATCAATTTTCTCTCTTTCTCCCTCGTAAAACTGGTCAAAAGAAGAAAAACCGGCTTCATAATTAAAAAAGGCTCTGTCAGAAAGAGGATTTATCTTGAATAGATCTTCTCCGCTAATTGAAGTATGATGAATGCATCCTGATTCAGATTTTATATATACTGCAGAGATATTTTTAGAATACATATATGCCACCAAAGAGGCAGGAAAAGAACTATTGAATATGTTCTTTCCCCAAGAATTTTCCTTAGAATAATCACGGCTGGATTTCCCTTTTGACTGAGCAAAGAGACCCGGTGTTTGATCTGTCATAACCTGATGGAATTATTTAGGTATGCAAATTTAATGATTTTTCCTGAATAATCAAAATTGACCCCTACACAAAACAACCCAGTATGTACCATAATGGAACATACTGAAATCTCTTCAATTGCAAGTCGCCGTAAAAGTGGAAGCGGTATATTTGTCAAAAAATTCATTTCTGCGTTCGTCTGTCAGTTCCAAGAATCGGAGGAGAAAAGAAAATTTCTGCGCCCCTCTGCCCGTTCTCTACCCTCATCAAGTGAGTTCTGTGCCTAACTTATCTGCCTTCTGTCCAAACCCAACGCGAAGCTCCCCAAATCATTGAAACTCTGCCCCTTTGCGCCTTTGCG
>JAIDSL010000166.1 GCA_029061255.1 Muribaculaceae bacterium | reverse complement strand
ATGTTAAGGTGCACGTGGACAAAATGAGTCCACAACGCGAATGCAAAGATACTTAAAAATTCTTAAATTACCAATAAAAATTAAGCATTTTTTGAATAGAAAAGAAAAGGGGAAGAGCCTTAGAACTCTTCCCCTAAAAAGGATTATTTGACTTGAAGGATAGAACCCGCTGAATGAGCGACGGTGGTTGGCGAATACTGTGATTGGGCAGTTGCTATTCCGCAGCTGAATGTTCCTTCTTGACTGACTGTGCAGTCATAGCTGATCACATGCTGTCCCTTGGGCACCCATCCGAAAAAGAGATTAGTCTGGGCGTCACGAACCTCCCGGTAGAAACCTACTCGATCGGATGCTGTATAACCGGAGAGTTGGTCGACAGGCTCGAGGCAAGCGCTTCTTTCGTCAGTCACAGCGACATAGTCCATGTCTCTTCCGGCGTTGATGAAGAGAGTGACGCGTACCTTCATGCCCTTTTCAAGAGTGATTCCCTCTTTGGGTATCAATTCTCCATTTTTCCCTTCTACCAGAGCTACGATACTCTTGCGGATCGAAAGTTCGGGCACATCGGAAGGCACCACATCCATAATTGGGGCCTCATACTGGCTTATCACACCTCCCCAAGCCGGTGAAGACCCACTCCTTGATATAGAAAGTGTCTTGCCTGAAGCTTCTTTGGGGTTCAGGGTGAGGGTGAAAGCACCGGTCAGTCTTGCGGGGTCAGGGACGTTGAGTTTTTTGCCTTTGATATAAAACTCAGTTTGCGAGGACTCAGGCTGGAGAGCTTGATCTCCATTCCAGTCGGTACCTGAAGTGAGGATGGCGTTGACGGTCTCTACTGTATAGGTATTCTTTCCCCAATCTTGATACTGACGTCCAAGAACAAGCCATTGACGGAGTCCGTCGACTATCTTATTGGTCGGTTGGATCTCAGAGAATGCTTCAAGAACAAGAGTAGTGGTCTGAAGTGCAGACATTCCTCCCCATCCTGAGTTTAGATTGTCGAACCAAATACCCTTTTCAGGAGTCTCACTTGCAAATTGACGTAAAGATTCAAGAATCTCATTAGCTGTCTTATGGTCGCCTGCTCTCCAAAGAACGGATGCTGCCTTTGCTTTCTCTCCGATGCTCCAATCCTTCCATTCAGAAGCAATATCCTTGTATGCCTTCGCAGCAATGGATGTCATCTCGCGTCCTGAAGCACCTGAAGACAAATAGTCTGACGGGAAGGCACTGCGGACGAAGAGCCAATCGAGCAGATAGCTGAGAGATTCTCCCTTCTTATGATATTTCTTGTAGTCCTTAACGGTCTCGGAATCGACATATTTGATTCCCTTGCTGATCATAGACTTTGAATCGGCGATGCTACCATCGGCTCCTGCCCTGACGATCATAGCGAAATGTCGGAGTACATCACGTGTGATCCAAGCAGATGATTGCATTTCGGGGCACCACCTCCATCCACCATCCGGCATCTGGAGGCCACGAACATCGTTGAGAATATCTTCAATGGTCTTTTTAGCTTCTGCATCATCAAGAAGAGATCCAAGTCTGCTCATCCGCAGGGTCTCTGACTCCGCATCGTTGACCCAAGGAGTATTAGAAAGCTGCGATATCTTCAAATTGCCGTCTTTCTCAAGATTGCTCTTTATTGCTGCAAACTCGGAATCTTTATCGCTGAGAAGAAGCTCAAGACCATTCCGAAGATTAGGTCGGGTTGAAATAAGATTGTAGGCAATAGCGTTTCCGAACAGAGCCTTGATTTTTGCTGTGACACTCTTGGACTCCGGTTTCACTATATCGGGGAGTGCCGTGATGCAATACCATGCCGGATTATCGCAATACTGGAGTGTAACTTGATCGGTATTCTTAAATTTAGGGAGTTTCACTTCCATTTTTTCACTACCGGGAGCAATCCAGAACGGTGTAGACTCCACAACAGGGGAGGATGCAGGAAGCACGGGGAGAAGAGCCTGCTCTCCATCGCTGTGATTCTCAGCCTCAGCATAAGCACGGAAACCAATGGCATACACATTTGATGGTACAGTCCAAGACATATTGATAAGTGTGCTTGAGGAGGGATCAATAGGATCCGGTGTGAAATATTTTTCGGCAACAGTCTTTCCGGAGATAAGATCCACCAGTTCAATACGGCATTTCGGCGAGCAGGAGGCATCAGAATTGTTAAATACGGTAGCCGTAAGCTCAATTACATCGCCTGTACGGACAAATCGAGGAGCATGAGTTGAGACCATAATCGGCTTAGAAGCGACTGCTTCAAGAGAAGTCTTGGCAGTCTGAAGCTCGCTGTCATAACCTATGAACTGGAACGCCCATGTAGTATTGAAATTAGGGACAGTGAAGTCTATGTCTACAATTCCCTCTTTGTCGGAGACCAGGTAGGGCATAAAGAACGCTACGGGACATTCAGTCTCACGAAGTGCCGTCGAATCCGTAGTTTCAGGGGCTTTAGAATAACCGAATCCAGCTACAGTCCCCTCTAACAAAGCATCGTCAGCTTCCATTTCAGCTTCCTCCGCGACAGCCATATCTAAATCTGCAGTTGCCATAGTATTCATTGCAGGAGCAGCCTTCATCATCATCTTTTGGGGTGCACTGCTACGCATTATTGCCATTTCATTTTTGACACTTCCTGTGGTGTAAGCCACTCCGCTGTCGAAATACATTCTGTTGCTTAGTCCCCAACCAAGCCCATAGTCATTTATTAATGGCATTGATAGAGTCGACCAGTGGAGATATGAGTTCTTTAGTAGAGAAGTTCTCAAATATCGGTTGGGATTGAAAGCCTCCCTCATGTCATAATATGAGCCGTATCTATTAGGACTCGGAATGAAATTCCAGTTGAAAGGAGTGATTGCATTGAGGGCTGCATCAGTCATCACTGCGATAGCCGGAATCCCGGAAGCATCGGATGACTTGCGGAAGAATCGGAACGACCATCTCTCAACGTCTCCTGCCGAAACCTTATCTCGGAACGATTCAGTCTCAACTTTCAGTTTCTCTTCATAAGAAGCAGGAAGAATATTTACATTTGACATATCCGTATCAAGGTCGGAGAGCCAACTGAGATTAAGTTGATATTTCTTATTTCCGACAGGAACTTTGACAGGAACCTTGAGATTATCTTTCTCCACGTGCAGCCATTCCGTAGAAATAATTTCTCCATCAGTGGAAAGGACAGCAGGAATCCACCTGTCGGGAGCACCGCTACCGACAGTCACAGAGACAACGGATTTGTTTTCCTCAGCAATGATATTATCTTCAGGGATCCAAAGTCTCGTGCCAACGGGTGCTGAGAGGTCTGCGTCACGCCATGTTACAATTTCCATTTCAGAAGTAACATCATTATCGTCTTTTAGATAGAAGTCAATATCATATGATGCTGAGGGTAGGTGGGCAAGGGGAAGGTGAAGAACCGGAGACGTGAAATATCCGCTGTCGACAGTTTCAAAAGTCTTTGAGTCAGATAATTCATAAAATACCTCTTTCTTCACCTTGCGTCCAAGCATGTCGGTTACATTGACAATTATATCCTTTTCACCTTTGGACACATCTATTCTCAAATTCGACTGCACGGGATCGATATGGAATTCCTTACCGATAGCAAAGCGCTCGGTAGGCCCACTCTGTGTTTCCCCTGCAGGAGATGTGGCGGAGAGCTGCACGGAGAAGACTCCGCGCTCGAACTGCGTGCCCTTGAGGTTAGATGTGGGAAGTTCGATGGTAAATTTACCTTCGGAATCAGCTGTCACAGACGAATCGAAAGTGGCGAATCCTGACGAGAACCAACGCATCGGAGGAGTGTATGAGACGCTGTAACGTACGGTTGCTCCACCAACCGGCATACCTGAATATGTCAGAACCTGACCTTTGAGTGTGACTATGTCGCCGAGATTCACGTCTTCTTCGGAATGCTCAGAAGATATGAAGAAAGTGGGAGCAACGTAGTCAGCCACATTGACTGAAGTGGATCCTAACCATTTCTGATCAGAATCTTGAGCAAAGAGTTGCCAGTTGCCGAGAAGACCTTGATCAGGGATTAAAAATTCGACTGTGGCGCGTCCGAAACGATCTGTCACCACCGAGTTTGTTGAAATATCCTTTCCGTTAGCGTCGCGAAGGATTATGTCGATCGACATTCCCTCGTTGAGAAACATCTCAGTTTCTTTGCTGCTGTAAGCTATCACTACAGCTTTCACGCTGTCGCCGGGGTGGCACAAAGCGCGCTCAGCAAGAATCTGCACACGTTTCCTTTCAGTCGTATCTCTCTTCGAAGATGAGTTATAATAGCGGGAATCGCTACTCCATTTTGAACCATTATAGAGTGCCTCGATCTCAAACCGTTCTTCTGCTACCGACACCGAACCGTCCTTATCAGTCGTCAAGGTATTGACGAGTTGGCGAGCCGAGGAATAGTTTCTTCGGGAGTACACCTTTACCTGAGCACCCTCAATGGGACGTCCGTTAGATCCATCGACAACAAATACACGCGTCTTGGCATCAGGATATTGAAGGGTCATCACACTGATGTCGCTGACTGTGAATGGCTCACGCCATGAGTCGTTTAATATATTTGAGTAAATGCCTTTGGCGTCGGGAGTGGCACTTGGGATCACCACGTAGGTTCCCTTCAAAAGTTTGCCGACATTTGCTTTAGTCCTCGCGGTGAAAGGAACATTTCCTTCAACTGAAAGTCTTACAGCTTTCACAAGCCGACAGCGGGCAGCCACCTCCTTTGTCTTCGGAGGATTGTTGGTGGTATTCGCATAAGGAGTGTAATCATAGACAAGAGCCCAGGACTCATTGCAGTTAGACAATTTCACATCCAGCGTAATGTCTGATGAACTAAGGTATTGCCCCTTATACACGATCTCAGAAAATGGGCGAGTCATGTCGTTGATAATGTTCTTGAGGCTATTTACGTAGCGACCTTTTGGAAAGTCTGCTATTGACTTTCTGAGCATATCAATGTAATCTTTTTTGCTGTAGGGGAAAGGATTCTCAATTCCATCTGCCGGTTCTTCAAAAAAGAAGTCGCTCATTTGAGATAGAATGATCTGTTCTCCTTCTGTGTCTTTGACTTTCCCATAAGCTCCCACTAAGAATTTCATTCTCATCGAATGCGAAACGGTATTGGCTTTGTCAGTGAGTGCAAGGGCGAGAAGAAGTGCTTGCCCACGACCGGAAGCTGATACTATAAGATGGTCGATTGCTTCGTCCCGTAGTTTTGCACATTTTTGAGCCGGAGTCACTGGTTGCAAATCTGTGGCATAAAACGGAATGACGTCGCGTGACTCATCAGCATAGTTGCTAAGCAGAGAGAAGCACCGACTGCACAAGAATTCTTCCACAGTCATATTGAGAGAGTAAGCATCTGAAGCATTCGCTATAAATTTACTCCAGTCGCTGAGAGAGCGAGAATCATTGGATGATTCTTCCATTATGTTCGAGCAAATACCGAAAACTTTATCGGCGAATATCTCTCGGCTCCATTCGAAAGGATTATCAGGAATAGAATCAAGAGGGAGTTTTCTATTGTCGGCCTTCCAGCGGTTCTGCCCATAGATTGAGTTGTAGATATCTGCCTTGATTAGCTGGAATGCGGGTCGCCATGAATCAGGAGCTATCTCGGCAATGCTGTCGATTTTTGCAATGCCTTTAACAGCGTTTTCATGACTTACCAAATTGTCGGCAGTCACAGATTGTATGGCAGCCTCTACTGCAGCTGGCCAATCACCATGAGCCACTGCATTTTGAAGAGCCGCATCAGCATTTTTGGCAACGGTTTTGGGATAAGCGAAATCTGGAGCCTTCATCTGCATGGTCGAGGTTTTCTTCGGTTTTTTCACTGTTTTAGCCGAGGCATCTAAAAGAGTCATACCTCCCAAAAGCACGACAGTTGCCAATAAGGCAACTGCACGCATGGAAATTAAGTTTTTTTTCATGTCTGAGTAATCTGACGATGATCTATTTTATAATCTAACACGCGCTGACGCATTCTTCGAAACAGTCTTCACAAGCAGAAGGAGAATCCTTCTTGTCCTTTTTCCTATTGGGTTTGGAATCGGGATTAGCATGAGAATGCTTTCCTCCATGATTTTTCTTACGCATCTCTTTCATCTTTTCGAAGAATTTATCTTCAGCCTGATGCATGGTGTAGATTTGCTTAGCTGAAAGGATATCTTCGAATTTTGCATCGTATTTCTTGACTATTTCATTGTCTTTAGCTCTGGCTTTCTGCTGGAGTTCTGAAAGTTTCTTATAGTCAGCCTCAGAAGCATCATTTTTCTTTTTGAGTTCCCTTTCAAACTTCCATGCTTCAGATCCGGCTTGGCGGCGCTCTTTGTCATACTCCTTATATAAAGGTACAAACTCAGCTTTTTCCTTTTCAGAAAGTTGCATTTCTTTGGAGATATAGTCGAGTTTAAACTGTTGCAACTCCTCCATCATCTTAGCCTTGTCTTTTTTTTCCTGAGCCCCTGCAAAAGGAAAAGTGAATAAAGATAAGAGGAGGAGTAAAAGATATTTTTTCATGATTCTATATTGGTTTTCAGCGTTGTCAACGAGATTGGAAAATTAAAGGCTTGGGTTATCGAAATCTTTTTTGAAGTCATCAAAAGAAGAATACTGTGAGCAGATATCGTCTTCTATCATGAATACCTCAGCATTATCAGATGGGATGTACCATTCTGAATGGTCGGCGTCAGCCATAGCAAGGGCAACAGATTCCGGCGGATTGTCAAGGCTTAGATCGGCAGAAGTCATCATATGGAACATCTTCATCATGCACCAGATTCCGGCAAACATTGCAGCCATATATACATAAGGTTGCACTTTACGCCACATCGATAGTTTTTCCGGTTTCTTTTCCTGATATTCCGGCAGATTTTCCATTATTTTGCATCTGACACTGTCGAAATAATTGTCGGGCACAGTGAAACCAGTCTTTCGACCGACTTTTTCGAGTATATCGTGTTCAGTTTTCATTTTGGGTATGTCGTTGTAAAAAATTGTAATTCAAATAATTGTTAAAATTATCGGAGTCTATGGAGTTCCGTTTTAATTAATTGACAACTTATTACGGTTAAGGTTTAAAGGAAAAATAAAAAATTTGCTGTTGTGGAATTAGAATCTTTTTATTACCTTTGTATCCAAATGGCAAAAACTGTACTTCCCATAGACGAGAAGAAGCTGATCGAGCAGCTACAGGACCCGAAGACGGCATCGTCCGCCTTTGATGCGCTTATGCGTGCCTATGGCGAGCCGGTGTATTGGCAGATAAGAAAGTTGGTGGTGAGGCATGAAGATGCCGATGACATACTTCAGAATGTCTTTTTGAAAGCATGGAACAACCTTCAGAATTTCCGTGGGGATGCAAAGCTTTCGACGTGGCTGTTTAAAATAGCCATTAACGAATCGATAAACTTCCTTAATAAGGAGCGCACGCGCAATCAGCTTAATGTAGAAGAAGGGGATGATTCATATCTTCTTAATAACATAGAGGCAGATGAATACTTTGACGGCGATGAGTTGCAGGCAGAATTGCTTAAGGCAGTTGCCAGGCTTCCGGAAAAGCAGCGACTCGTCTTCAATATGCGCTACTATGACGAGATGAAATATGAGGACATCTCGGAGATATTAGGAACTTCAGTAGGGGCACTGAAGGCCAGCTATCACCACGCCGTAAAGAAGATAGAAGAGATTTTCTCGGAGAATTAATTGTAATTTCATCTGTCGCCTGACTCACTTATCTCTTGCAATCGAGTAAATTTGAATACTGTTATGAGACTGTGTCATAAGTAAGATTATGAACTGCACCCCAAAAGTTAGACAAAAACTTTTGGGGTGCAGTTCAGCTGAGAGGTTAGAGAGTCAGTAAAGGAATCCGAAAAGCCAGAGGGGAATCTTGTTCTCAAATCCGAATTCTATTTCATCGGCTACGACAAAGCTGTCGGGGATGTTGCGTATTTGGGCGAATCCCTTGCCTCGGCCGCCTATCTCGAATATGTAGCGGCCATCGACCATGAAGTCGCCGTCTTTGGCAAATCCTACCTTATGTCCCACACTGAGCAGTGACGCGAAGGTGCTTTCCCTTGATGCTCCTATCTTCGGGTTTTCCAGAGCATGCATTATTGAAGAATTATCAAGGAGTATTTTCTGGGGTTTCGCGAGACTGTTGGGAGTCGGCGTGCTTGAAAACAATTGTCTGATGAGCCCGGCCCTGTCAAGGAGATCGAATAGCTTTAAGAGCTGATTGCGGTTGGTCCCCATCAAACCAGCCAATGTGCTTATATTCGGTATGTAAGGTTGTGAGGCCGCAATAATGGTCAGGAGACGTTTTGCTTTCAGCAATGTCTCATATTCGATTTTCTTTTCGACCGCCGGAATATCAGACTCTATTACAGTAGTTACTATCTGTTGTAGACGGTTGTAATAGTCATTGGTGCGCATATGTCTGTAGAAGGGATAATACCCCTTATTCATATACGACTTGAAGAGGGAAAGTATATCCAATCCTGCAGAGATGGATGGAGCGAGGGATTCGTGGGAATATAGTACGTCAGGTAAGGTGAGTGACTTTCCGGCATCGATACCTTCAAAAAGAAGGAACTCCCGGAATGAAAGGCCGGGAAGAAAGTATAGGGATACGCGTCTTGACAGGTCTCCTATGGAATGGTCTATTTCAAGAAGCGACGAGCTCGTGAACACTACCTTTAATTCTGGATAGGAATCGTAGATGTTTTTTATCTGCCGTTCCCATCCCGGGAGTTTGTTTACTTCGTCGAGATACAGATGCTCGACACCTCTTGCTATCATATGCTCGGCAAAATCAACCAGTGAATGATCAGCAAACCAAAGATTGTCAAGAGAGGCATAAAAGGATTTATCACCTGAAGGGTCCGTCTTTTTGATGCGCTGCATCATCATTGTTGTCTTTCCTACTCCGCGTTGACCTTCGATCCCTATCAGGGGCTGAGCCCAGTCGATTTCAGAGAAGAGGCATCTATGGATTTTTGTGTCGGTCTCTTTCAGGATTTTTCTATATCTAAAGTTGAGTACTTCCATATCAAACAAAATTATGTCAATTTTTCATTCCGTCATTATATGCTGCAAAGTTAAATAAAATATTTTGAATTACAAATTATTCTATATAAAAAATTGACCTTGCAAGGTAAATAATGAGAAATTTTACCTTGCAAGGTACAAAATGTGAGATTTTACATTACAAGGTATAAAATGGGATATTTTACCTTACAAGGTACAAAATGTGAG
>JAIDSL010000165.1 GCA_029061255.1 Muribaculaceae bacterium | reverse complement strand
ATTTTTTTTTCAAGCCCAACCCGGCAAACGCCCTGTAGCGCGGGCTGGTGGGCGAGGAGCTGGGGAAAAGAAACTTGTTATAATGTTCTGATATAGGAAATGCCTGAAATCAAACTTGTTTGATTTCAGGCATTTCCTATTGGTTTCTTATAGATTAGCCGTTTTTAGATATTCTTTGAAGTTGCTCTTCGTTGATGATTTTGATCTTACGGCCATCCACAAGAATTAGCTTTTCAGTCACGAAAGTGGCAAGCGTGCGGATTGCATTTGCTGTGGTCATGTTGCTGAGGCTCGCAAGGTCTTCACGGCTCATATATATGCGTAGGGTAGCACCGTCATCTTCCAGACCATAGTTGTCGCGAAGCAGCAGGAGTGCATCTGCAAGGCGTCCGCGGATATGTTTCTGAGTGAGATTGACAATCTTTGTGTCTGAGCCTCCGAGATTGCGAGAAAGTTCATGGATGAAGAACATTGCAAGATTTATATTGCCTCTGATGAGCTTCTCGACGACCTGCATAGGTACTCTACCAAGCACAGACTCCTCAACTGCCGCTACAGAAGAGAGATAAGGTTCTTTAGCGAAGTAAGCTCTATATCCGAAATACTGAACAGGGCTATAGAGGCGTAGAATCTGCACGCGATCGCCGACACCCGCTTTATACATCTTCACCTTGCCCTTCAATAGGCACCAAAGATACTCAGGCTCCTCGTTCTCTGCGTAGATCACCTGATTCTTTTTGTATGTTGAAATGATGAAATTGTCGGTGACAATACGCTTTTCTTCAGGAAGAAGCGCATTCCACATCTCCGACATGTCATTGCTTATGATATGTTCAAGTGTACTCTTCTTTAACATTATCTTTTCGTCCGTTCGACGTTCCCTGTATGAAACCTGTAGTAAAGAATGCAGTGCATAGCCTGCATCCATAAATCATTATTGATTTAGTATGCAAAATTACTAAAAAAAAATGATATGATAAAATTTTTTTTAATGAAATTAAGATAATTGCGATTTTATGCAGATATGTTGAGAAAATCATTCTACAAAGAATGAGGTAGTCATCGATTAATACTTGATGTATCGATAAATTTTATTATCTTTGCGTTGTGAATGGATTTAATTTCAATTTAGATCCCACTCAATAAATTATGGATAAGAGAAAAGAAGAGGAAAATAAAGAGTTTGATTTCGCCTTGGGAAAACGCTGGGTTACCGGTATCCCATACGAAGTGGCATTTTGGAGAAGCTATTATCGTCGTCGCAAATCACGTGAGGCATTGATGAGCTGGTCGCTATTGGGAAAGGAATGTGAACTCGATAATTTTGATATAGCTTCTTATATAAACGGAATAGATAGGGAAGATCCGGTAATAGTAGATGTGGGATGCGCTCTAAGCTATATGTTCAGCAATATAATAGATGGCAAGGAGTATAATGTAAGATATCTTGATCCCTTAGCTCCTTTCTATAACAAGATTCTGGATGATTATTCTTTAGATTATCCTCGAATATCATTTGGCATGGGCGAAGCCCTGAGTTTGGTTTTCCCAAAAGATAGTGTCACTTTGTTTCATATTCGTAATGCCCTTGATCATAGTGTTCGCCCAATGATGGTGATATGGCAAGCCCTGATTTGTCTTCACGTGGGAGGCGTGTTATATTTGAATCATAAACCAAACGAGGCTGAACATGAAGCATATGTTGGTTTTCATCAGTATAATGTCGATTGTGTCGATGGTAGGTTAATCATATGGAACAGGGATGAGCGAATTGATGTCGGGGAAGCTCTTGCAGGATATGCGGATGTGAAAGCCTCGGTTACAGACAAAGGATTTATTGTAGGTGTAGTTACTAAAACAGGTGACTTGTCCGGAGATCATTGGGCGGTGCTTGAAAGCGGAACATATGCAGCCGGGATGCTTGAGACTCTTATGACCTATTTTCATAAGTTGCCCAATTCTTTCTCATATCAAGTAAAAAGAGGCTCTTTTTCGGTTATGCATAGATTTGTAAGGATGCTGCCCGGTGGATTATTACGAAAGATAAAGACTCTGGTCAGCGGTAAGAAGGCAATGGAATGAAACAATAATATTGATAAAAAAGTATGATAGAAGATATATTTAAGGCCGACAGTAAGCGTTATGAAGCCGGAATGGAATATAGAAGGAGTGGCAGAAGCGGTATTCTCCTTTCCGAGATTTCACTTGGCTTCTGGCACAATTTCGGTGAGACAGCTCCTCTTGAAAGGAGCAAAGATATAATGAGGTATGCTTTTGATCATGGAATTACTTCGTTTGATCTGGCTAACAACTATGGTCCGGGTTACGGCACTGCTGAAGAAACGTTTGGTTATGTCTATGACAAGTCTTTCCGACCGTATAGGGATGAGATGTTTGTTGCTTCAAAGGCCGGATACGATATGTGGCCGGGCCCGTATGGTAACTGGGGCTCTCGCAAATATCTTATGGCTTCCATAAATCAAAGCCTGAGGCGCACAAAATTAGATTATTTCGATGTCTTTTACAGTCACAGATATGACCCGGAAACTCCTCTTGAGGAGACCCTTCAGGCACTTGTCGACATAGTAAGGATGGGGAAGGCCCTTTATGTAGGGATTTCCCGGTGGCCTGTTGAGGCTACCAAATTTGCCTTCGACTATCTAAGGGAGCATGATACTCCTTGCCTTATATTTCAAGACCGCTTGAATCTGATCGACCGTCGAGTGGAATCAGATGGAACCCTTGCTTGCGTAAGAGAAAATGGATGTGGTTTCATTGCCTTTTCGCCCCTCGCTCAAGGTGTCCTCACCAATAGATATATAAACGGAATACCCTCTGATTCGAGGGCTATGCAACAAAAGTTTCTGAAGACTTCACAAATCAGTGATGATCTTGTGGCAAATATTACAGAGCTTAATGAAATAGCTTTGCGGAGGGGACAATCGCTCGCACAGATGTCACTTTCATGGGTATTGGCGCATCCCGGAGTGACTTCTGTCATCATAGGATGCAGTAGTGTAGCTCAACTGGAAGACTCTCTCCAGGCAGTAAAGTCGAAAAACTTTACTGCTGAAGAGTTGACTTCCATTGAGGAGATTGCTGCAAGGATAAAACTTTAATTCTTATACTTGGATATGAGATGGATGGTAGCCGAGAAGGAATGCATCGGCTGCCATTCTTTTTTTACCTGCCGGCTGAAGTTCAAGAATTTCAAGCCACTTGTCGGAGCAAGCAACAAACATACGTTTACCTTCAGTCTTTATCTGACCAATTGGAGATCCGTCTGTGGCGGAATCAATGAGCCTTGTGCGGAAAATCTTGCATTCCAGTGGCCTGCCCGATTCCTCTGTCACTACAGTCCATGCAGCAGGATATGGACTGAGACCGCGCACATGATTGTGGATATCAACAGAAGTTTTATTCCAATCTATTCGGCAGTCTTCCTTAAAGATTTTAGGAGCAGGTGTGAATTCTCCTTCAGGCTGTGGGGTAGTGGTCAGGGTGCCGTCAATAATTGCATTGACAGTTTCCACCACCATTCCGGCTCCAAGATGCATCAGTTTATCATGCACATCTCCAACGTTATCTTCCGGAAGAATCTCAATCTTGCGCTGCATTATCATATCTCCGGTGTCAATCTCATGTTTTAGGAAGAACGTAGTCACTCCCGTCTCTTTGTCGCCATTCATCACGGCCCTGTTGATAGGGGCAGCCCCTCTGTATTTGGGGAGCAGGGATGCGTGGAGATTGAATGTCCCGAGTCTCGGCATCTGCCACACTTCACGTGGAAGCATCCGGAATGCTATCACTATGAAGAGGTCGGCATTGAGATCCCTCAAACTATTAAGGAATTCTTCAGATTTCAGCTTTTCCGGTTGGAGCAGATATAGATTATGATTCACTGCATATCGCTTCACATCGCTTTGATATAGTTTGTGTCCTCTTCCGGCCACCTTATCAGGCATAGTCACCACACCGGAAATATTGAATCCATTTTGAATTAATGCGTCAAGGCTTTCTACTGCAAATTCAGGAGTTCCGAAAAATACTATCTTGAGGTCTTTTTTTTCCATATGTTCATCAGTTTAATCGTCGGAATAATGTTTTAAGACTCGACGATACGAATTGAAAATTTTAGATTTTGATACAAATCCGACATATTTGCCGTTGTCTACCACAGGAAGATTCCAGGCTCCGGTCTTATCAAATGTGTTCATCACCTTGTCCATGCTGTCGGTCACTTCAATACGCGCCGGAGGCATTGCCATGAATCTGCTCACGTGCATTTTCCGGTAAAGATCCGGGCGGAACATAATGTTGCGTATGTCGTCAAGAAGCACTATGCCTTTCAGCATTCCTTGCGAATCAGTCACCGGATATAGGTTTCGGTTGCACTGGGAAATCACCTCTACCATCTGCTTGAGACTCATCTCCGGATGTACCTCAATGAAATCACGCTCGATCACGTTGTCAATCTTCAGAAGAGTAAGGACAGTCCTGTCTTTTTCATGAGTGATGAGATCCCCTTTCTCGGCAAGACGCATTGTATAAATGCTATATGGTTCAAATGCCTTTATTGTCATGTATGAAAGGCACGATACTATAAGCAAGGGGAGAAACAAATTGTAGCCACCGGTCATCTCTGCTGTCAAGAAGATCGCCATCAGGGGCGCATGCATCACTCCGCTCATTACGCCAGCCATTCCCATAAGTGAGAAATTTTTCTGGCTTAGTTCGATTCCGAAGTCCATAAGGTTGAAAATATAGGCGAACAAGAATCCCGTCATTGCTCCTACAAACAGAGATGGCGCAAATGTGCCGCCTACGCCGCCGGCGGCATTGGTGGCAGTCGTTGCGAATACCTTTGTGAGAATAAGGCAGCCTACAAAAAGAGTAATTGACCATGGATTGATTCTATCTCCGTAGAATATTGTGCCATCAAGAATTCCTTGGGTATTGCCATCAAGAAGGGTGTTTATGGCATTGTATCCTTCACCATAGAGGGGAGGAAAGACGAAAATCAGACCGGCAAGAATAATTCCACCTACAGAAATCTTCATCCAGCGGCTCTTGAATGCACCAAACCATTTTTCAAGCATAAACATAGCCCGAGTGAAATATAGGCTGACGAATCCGCATAATATGCCGAGGAGAATTGTCCATGGAATTCGATTGGTGAAGTATGGCTCATTTTGGGAGAAAAAGAATTCTGCGCCATAACCTTCCAATACATATGCCACCGTCGCCCCGGATATTGAAGATATAAGGAGAGGCATCACGGTAGTGCCTGTCAGGTCGATCATAAGCACTTCAAGGGTGAAAAGCATCCCTGCAATCGGAGCCCGGAATATGCCGGCAATGCCTGCGGCAGCTCCACATCCTACGAGGAGCATCAGGATTCTTGGGGAGAGACGGAATGCCTGTCCTACATTGGATCCTATTGCAGCTCCTGTGTAAACAATCGGGCCCTCGGCACCGACCGACCCACCGAATCCGATTGTTATGGCTGACCCCACAAGTGAGGCGTAGCAATGTTTTTTCTTGAGTCTCGACTTGCGCCGTGAAATGGCATAGAGCACCTTTGTCACACCATGACTTACGTTGTCTTTCACCACGTACTTGATAAACAGTGTGACTATGATGATGCCCACGACAGGGTATACGAGATTGAGCCAGTTGCCTGTAGTGGCGCTGAAATGCTGCGTCAGAAGGTGGGCTATGGTGTGGATAAGAAATTTCAGAAGTTGAGCGGCAAATCCGCATACTACACCTACTACGAGTGCCAACACAACGACGAAATTACGCTCTTTGATGTGTCGTTCACGCCATTGTACCACTTCTGCCCACCATTCAGTGAACCTATTATGAGTTTCTTTATAAGCCAATGTTAGATAAAATTTTATATTGGGTATGTCTATGTTTGCTATTTTCCGCTCCCCTCTAAAACTGTCAAGACAGTATATAGCATGATCTTCAAGTCAACGAGGATTGACATGTTTGAGATATAAAGGAGGTCGTATTTTGATCGCTCAACCATTTCATCAATTCTGGAAGCATAGCCATATTTCACCATACCCCATGATGTGATGCCGGGTCGGGCTTGATAAAGGAGGGTGTAATACGGTGCTTTTTCAATTATCTTGTTGATGAAGAATTTTCTTTCCGGTCTTGGACCGACAATGCTCATTTCTCCTTTAAGCACGTTCCAGAATTGAGGGAGTTCGTCAAGCCTGTATTTACGCATGATCCTGCCCGATTTAGTCACTCTTGGGTCATCATCGCTGCTCAGTTGAGGTCCGTCTTCTTCAGCATCCGTTCGCATAGTCCTGAACTTTATGATTTGGAATGGACGCTCTTTGAGTCCGATTCGCTCTTGCCTGTAGAAAACCGGTCCTTTGGAATCTGATTTCACCCAAAGCGCAAGCATCAGAAATATCGGGCTTAATCCTATGAGTGTGATGAAACTCGCCACAACATCTATGGTGCGTTTAATATTCTTTTCAGATTCAGACATGCTTGAATGAGTAAGATCTACGAGGGGAAACCCATAAATATCTTTCAGTTTTATCGACGATGTCATAAAATTTATGGTGTCCGGGGAGAGTTTAATCGGTTTTCCAATAGGAAAAAGACGGTAGACAAGATTCAAGACATTTTCCTCATTCGTTTTTTCCGGGGCAAGGATAATCTGGTCTATCTTCTTCTCGTGGCAGAAGTTGGCAAGCTCATCGAGATCCATTCCTCCCGGTTGGATATTATTTTCCCCCTTAATATTGAAAAATCCTTCTATTGAGTAGCTGATCACTGCTTTGCTGTCAAGCAATTTTGCTGCTAAGGAATGAGCCTTCTCTGAGTTCCCGACTATCACGGCAGTGTATTTCCAATCTCTGCTTTTGAAATGTTTGATCTGATAGTTGATCATGATAAGCCTTCCAAGCAGAGTAAAAGAAAAGAAGATTAAATAGATCACGAGAATTTGCAGCAAATTTGAGGATATGTCGCTCATCTGGTCGTTGGTCAGGAGAGCAAGATGGATGAGGATGGTGCTGATGGCAGAGATTATTGCGGTGTTCAGAAGCTCGTTGAATCGTGACTTCCCGAAAGGATTGTTATAGAATCCTGAAATCCAATACAGCCCTACAAGTATGATCGGTATGAAAATTTGCTCAATGCAGATTTTTGGTTGCAAGATGAACTTGATGGCGTCTTCAAATGAATGTGAAGTCACTGAAGACTCTATAAATCTAAGCAGATTAAAAAGCACGAAGGATATATTGGCGGTGATCCAGTCCGTCAATATGAGCTTCGTGCGCTCCAATCTCACAGATGCCATTTTCCCAATCATCTTATGACTTTGACAATGTTTTCGCGTGTGATCTTAATAATGTTGCTCGGGCGCGACGTGGCTTTTTCTTTCTGTCTGAAACTACATACGTAGTCAACTCCCTTTTTTATATCAGAAGATATTTCAGAGAAAGTAAGCGGAGTCGGTTTCCCGCTTATATTGGCAGACGTAGATACGATGGGACCTTTTAGCCTTTCACACAACGCGCGGCTGAATCTTTCAGACGTGATTCTGATGCCCAGGCTGCCATCTTCTGCTTTTAGATTATCAGCCACTCCAACGGGATTGTCGTATATGATTGTCATTGGGTTGACTGCTACGTCAATGAGTTGCCATGCAATTTCCGGGACATGCTTCACAGTGCGCTGAAGCATACCTTCCGACCCTACAAGTACTAACATTGACTTAGAATCTGCCCTTTGTTTTAGTTGGAATATTCTTTCCACAGCTTTTTCGTTTCGGGCATCACACCCGATTCCCCATACAGTGTCAGTAGGGTAGAGGATGATGCCTCCTTCCTTCAAGACTCTTACCGCTTCCTTAAGGTCAGATTCATCATATCGAATATCCGGATGGTTGTCATTGAATTCCTTTTTTTCTTCCATAGATGCTTAATCAAGTGTTGAGATTATACCTGAATTGCTTCCGCTTCTGAAATCCAAAGTCTTGCCACTGCATCAGATGGCATTCTCCAGTCGCCACGTGGTGAGAACGATACCGGGCCCACCTTCGGCCCGTCGGGCATGCAGGAGCGTTTAAACTGCTGGTTGAAGAATCTGCGTAGGAATACTATAAGCCACTTCTTGATAGTCTCCCTGCTGAAAGTGGGGCGTCCATCATCATATGGTCCTTCTGCAAATGCTTTGCAGGCAAGTGCAAAGATCTTTGCAGGTGGAAATCCTTCCTTCACGAAATGATATATGAAGAAGTCGTGCAGGTCATATGGCCCTACAAGATCTTCTGTCTTCTGGGCGATATTTCCTTCAGTATCCGTCGGCACAAGCTCAGGGCTGATAGGAGTGCTTACTATGTCTTCGAGGATATGGCGGGTCTCTTCATCATAGTCTTGCGCAACACGGCGCACGAGTGGGCGGATCAATGTCTTGGGAACCGATGCATTGACACTATACATCGACATATGGTCGCCATTATACGTACACCATCCAAGGGCGAGTTCCGAAAGGTCACCTGTCCCCAACACCATACCACCATATTTATTAGCCAGGTCCATTAGGATCTGCGTCCTTTCGCGGGCTTGCGAATTCTCATATGTCGCATCATGAGTGTTTATATCATGGTCGATATCTTTGAAATGAAGTTTAACCGCTTCCGCAATGCTGATTTCAATATGTGTGATACCCATTTTCTCCATCAGTTTGGTGGCATTGTTGTGGGTCCTGTCAGATGTCCCGAACCCTGGCATTGTGACTCCTATGATGCCTTTTCTGTCAAGCCCGAGATCATCAAATGCTCTCACTGCCACTAATAGGGCAAGTGTTGAGTCAAGTCCTCCGGAAATGCCCACTACAAGACACTTGCAATGAGTGGCGAGCAGTCTCTGCTCGAGTCCCCAAGCTTGGATGGTGATGATTTCCTCACATTGCTCCTCAAATTTTGCTTTCTCAGAAGAGAGGAACGGATATGGGTTGATCTCACGCATCAGATCAGCCGGTTCGGCTTGGGTGGCTGTAAACTCTTGCAATCCGAAAGTGGGCAGCACAATGTCATTTTGTCCGAAACTTGACTGGCGCTGGCGGGTATTGCGCAGTTTTTCTACATCGATATCGGCAATGCAGTATCCTTCTTCACGGCGGAACCTGTCTGATTTCCTGAGAATTTGACCATCCTCGGCTATTATGGCATTGCCTGAAAATACAAGGTCGGTACTTGATTCCCCGGCTCCTGCAGAGGCATATACATATCCGCACTTGCATCTTGAAGATCGCTCTTTGATAAGGGAAAGGAGAAATGCATGCTTATCTATCACTTCGTTTGTGGCGCTGAGGTTTGCTATGATATCTGCGCCCGCTACGCTCATGGTGGTGCTTGGAGGGTTGGGCACCCACATATCTTCACATATTTCCACTCCGAATTTTGCGTTTTCTATGCGGAAAAGAAGATTGATCCCGAATGGGATTGCATGGCTGTCGATGTCGATGATGTTATATTCCTTCCCCTCCGGAAGGTTAAGTTCAAGCCCGGAGGAAAACCAGCGTTTTTCATAAAACTCATCATAATTAGGGAGATAACATTTGGGCACGATCCCAAGTATCTCACCATATTGGATCACTGCGGCGCAATTGTAAAGTCGCCCTCGGTATCTGACAGGCAACCCAACGACTGCAGTGACGTGCGATTCTTTTGTCACTTGCTGCAGGAAGCCAAGTTGTCGCATGGCAGCATTGAGGAGAGTTGGTTGGTTGAACAGGTCGCCACATGTGTAGCCTGTCAGGCAAAGTTCCGGGAATACAATCAGACGGGCTCCTTTTTTCGAAAGGTTCATGATCATGTCAGCGATTCTGACTGAATTGACGCCCGGATCTGCAAGCTCCACCTTGGGGTAAGCAGCAGCGACTCTAAGATAACCGTATTTATTCATTATGTTGTAGTTTCAAAATTGTACATATTTTGCAACTACAAAAATAGCACATAAAAATCAAAATTGCAAGAGTGGGCGGGTGTTTTTAGATTCAAGCATTAACATTTTTAGTGGGAAGAAGTAATAAAAAAGCAGCTATGCCTAATTAGGCATAGCTGCTTTGTATCGAAAGATATTGTAATCTTATTTGAGGGCAGCCTGAACTGCATCATTGGGCACCATCTCTTCTTTGAAGACATAAGCGCCTGTCTTGGGTGATTTCTCCATTTTGATGACTTTGGAGTAAGTACGTCCTTCACCTTTCTGAAGAGACGCGACGGTTTTCTTTGCCATAGGTCAGAGTGCTTATTTAATTTCTTTGTGGATGGTCATTTTCTTAAGGATCGGATTGTATTTCTTGAGTTCCATACGACCCGGGGTGTTCTTGCGGTTTTTGGTAGTGATGTAACGGCTCATACCCGGCATACCGCTTGCCTTGTGCTCGGTGCATTCAAGAATCACCTGCACACGATTGCCTTTCGCTTTCTTTGCCATAATTATTGAACGCTATTAGAGCGACAGAATTTGAATGTTTTTGAAATCAATGTTGCCTTCAGCTTCAGCACGCTTGAGAGCGGCGTTTAGGCCGATTTTGTTGATAGTGCGGAGAGCACGAGCGCTGACGCGGAGCTCAATCCACATGTCCTGTTCTACCCAATAGAACTTCTTAGTGTGCAGGTTCACATTGAATTTGCGTTTGGTGCGGCGTTTCGAGTGGGAAACGTTGTTGCCGACCGACGCTTTTTTGCCTGTAATCTGACAAGTCTTT